>CAJUDX010000039.1 GCA_910584785.1 uncultured Lachnospiraceae bacterium
TTATTATTATTAAAATGTTATTATCATAATAGCTTTAAATACTGCATTTGTCAATATGATTAATTAAAAAACGCCGCAGAACAAGTATTAATTTAAAATGTCCATCATGAGCCCTGACATTTCAAAATAACAAATTATTCTGCAGCGGTTTTATTTAGAGCATATTTAAAAATTGATTTCCGTTATCGGCGCATCGGAATTTGCCGACTGATTTTTAAGTCAATTTTTTTAAGTCAATTAGTTATCTATCTCTACATATCCCGGACCAATCTCCGGGGCAGGCGGCGCAACCGGTTTAACCGAACTGACCGGATTATCTTCCTTGGGTTCCTGCGGTGTCGGGACGGCGCCTGGGCCTTCCTGTATCTGTTCAGGCGAAGGTGTGGTTTCTTCCGGGGCCAGCGGTTCGACAACTTCCGGGGAAGAAGACTCTTTTGTTTTATCTTCTTTAGTCTCATTTATCGCTTCGGTCTCTTCTTTTTCTTCCTTTCCTTCTTCTTTGTCCTCCTTCGTCTCCTGCTGTGTGCTTTCCTTTTCGGCATTTTCGGCAGTCTGTTCTGCCGATTCTTCCGATGGCAGCGCTTCCTGGGCTGAAGGTGCTTTTGTGTTTTCCTTATCAGAAGAATTACCTGCTTCATTCGAAGAACTACCGCCTGCACTGTCTTTTCCAGGGTTTCCTATTGTTCCGCTTAAATCCTTATCTGCTCCCGATGACTTTCCTTCCTCATAAATGCCCGTCCGTTCGCTGATTATTCCGCTGATTTTCTTAACTGAAGCCGAAGGCTGGTAATTCTCGCGGTCAAATAAAAACTGATGAAGGAAAATAACATTGGATTCTAAGGTCATGGGAATAACACAATCCAGTTTTTCCACCATAGCTGTGGTTTTGGCAAAGGGAAAGCCGCCCGTTTGTCCCAGGTAATAATGATTAACATCCTTTGCCAGAGGAATCACATCCTCAAGTCCAACGCTGGTGGAAATTTCGGACAATACCACACCGGCTAAAGCGCTCAGGGTATTAAAATCCGCTTGTTTTGCCTTTTCCAGAGCCAGGGATACCACCTTTCTCTGCCGCTCTGTCCGGTTATAATCCGTATCCATCAGGCGCAGACGGCTATAGGCAACGGCTTGTACGCCGTCCAGATGATTAAGCCCTGCATGTTCTAAATGGAAGGAACCAATTCCTGTAGACTCAACGGTAGCTGTAATAAATGAATTAATATAAGCAAACTCGCTTTCCGTAATTTCCAAATCCACACCGCCAAGAATATTGATGGCATCGGCAACAGCCTTCCAGTTAAATGTTGCATAATCATCCACATCGACATCCAGGTTTCGCTTCAGCGTTTCCAGGGCCTGCTTATGCCCTCCCTTAAAATATGCCTCATTAATCTTATGGAAATCGCCGTCCTCATTAATTTGTACATAGGTATCCCGATAAACCGATACCAAGCGGATTTCTCCTGTTTTTTTGTTAATGCTGGCAAGCATCTGTACATCCGCTAAGGCACCCTTTTCCAGTCCCCCGTCCCGTGAATCCACGCCAAAAACGGCAATATTCCAGTACCCGTCCCTGTCTTTCATCCAGCGCTTGGCATAAAGCACACCTGAAATTAAAACAAGGAAGCCTAAGATAAAAAGAAGAATAAACGGCCCTTTTTTCTTTCGCTTTGCTGCTTTTTTTCGGTTATTCGAAGAATAGCCTGTCTGCTGCCTGACGGAATAACTGCCGGATCGATGACTGGAGGCCTGCTGCCTGACAGAATAACCGCCAGTTTGATGACTGGAAGAACCAGACCCCGTTCTCCTGCGATTTTTTAGGTTTCCTGCCCTGCCTGGATAATTTTGAGAATCATCAAAATCATCATCTAAATCATCATCAAAACCATCATCGAAATAAGATTCATCGTCACTGTCCAAATCTTCAATGGCAAAATCATCGTCAAAATCGTTATTCCATCCAGGTGCGCCACCTTTATCCCGCCTACTCTGCGACACCGGAGCTGCCTTTCTCCTCCGGGCACGCATTCTGTCCAACTCGTCTTCATATTCATCATAGGGTTCCTGATAATTTCTTCCCATAGTAAATCCTCATCTTTATTTGTATTCACATTGCTCTACCCGTGTCCTGACCCATGTACTTTTATCTGAATAACGCAAAATGAAAAATGTAAATGTGTCAGGGCACAAGTTTCCGATAATATGGCCAGGGTGCATCCATTGTTGTAACAGAAACATTATTAATTGAAGCGCTGGATTCATGGATAACGTTCATCCGACCATCAGCGCTCCAGCTTAAAAACATTACCACATGCGCCCCTGCTCCTGTCCGGACAATAATATCCCCCGGCTGTAATTCCCTGCGGCTGATCTGCTCACCGCAGAGACACAGACTGCTGGTACTCTCTCCCGGCAGACGTTTTCCTGTTGCTGACCAGTACACCCAATTAATCCACCCTGAACAATCCAGGCCTCTTAACATTCTTCCCTTATCATCTGCAGGAATTAGTGCACCAAAATGATTTCCTTCATATCCCGGAGCTGACGCCTTCCCACCCCAGTAATAAGGCACTCGTCCTACTGATGATAAAGCAAAATGGACAATATTTCTCCTTGTCACAGAGGTGTCCTCTGGAAGCTGATTCATATATTCTTCAATCTCCTGGTTGGTCAATGGCGTACTCAAGGAAATAGAAGAAACACTTAACCCATAATCATCAAACCAATCCTGGCTGCTAATCGACTGCACGCTGGCGATATTCCTCTTCGTCCAGCCCTCCCACAGCTCCTGTTCTGCTGCCTTGGCAATGGAAAACAGTCCGTTTTTATCCTTTAAGCCTAAAATCTTAACCCGTATGTACAAATCCACATGTCCAGGACAATCATAAGAGGTTTTCTTTGCCTTCTTTTTTTTATTTGTTTTATCTGTAGAATGGTCCGTAGAATACTCCTGATCAAGAGCCTGCTCTTGTCCTGAAGCCGTCTCCTGAAGATTCTGTACAGCTGAGAAATTCCCATGGATGCCCTGCATTGATGAATTACCCTGTACATTTTCGGCTTCTGAGGAAGAGGCAAATAAAGTCCCCGATAAACCCGATACTCCGTTTGCTCCCTGCCCCTTTTGTGCCAATCCAGAATCAGCAGGCGAACCCGAACCTCCAACTAGACCTGTCTCCTGATTAATATTCCCCATAGACATCCTATCTGGTTCATTTTCTTCTACGTTTTCTTTGGTACCTTCTGCCGTGTAGTTATCGGTGGGCTGCCCATCTCCCGCCCCTGTCGCCGGGCTGTCTGCCAAAACGTTTTCCTTTTCTTGTTCCCCTACTTTGCGTTCTACGTCTGAGGATACGTCTGCTGTTTCATCAGTCTGACCGGTTGTCAGCTTATCCTCCTGTACGCTGATTTGTTCTTCTCCAGGATCAGTTTGTTTTTCTCTATGCTCAGTTTGCTCTTTTCTATGCTCAGGCATCATTTCTGATGCAGTTTCTGATCTACTTTCTGCCTGGCCTCCCTGCACATATCCGCCAACGCCCTGGCGTTCAATGTAACCCTCCGATAAAGCCTGGGAAGTCTCCGGATCGCCCTGCTTTTCGGATTTCCCTGCTTTCCCCATGGAGGCAAATTCTTCTTCCTCTGCCTCCCGAACTAACTCTTCCTCCGTTTTATTCAGACATCCACTGCAATAATACAAATCACCCATACTCAGGCTGTAGCTATGTGAATCTTTCCAGAGCTGGCGGGAGTATTCGGCAAAGGTATCCACGTCCATCATATCGGTATAATAGGTATAGACACTCGCCATCGAAAGAATATCCTTGACATTGGAAAACCCATCAATGGCATGACCATCGCCATCGACAAAGTTAACATGAATCTTTTTCCAATCATGAATTACCCAGGAAGACGGCATATTTGGCTTATGTTTCTTATCTCTGGGGTTATAACTCCCCATAATGGACTTTGTACTTTTTCCCAGCCGGGAAGCCATCGTCGAAGGGGATATATCCGAAAGCTCATATAAATCTGCCAGCCAATCCAGATCCATAATCATCAGTTCCTGAAACACCTGACCGGCATAACTGTCAATGATATCCTCCGATTCTGCATCTTCAGGATAATAAAATGCCAGGTTCAGCTTTCTTGCTGATGCTTCATGGGTATCCGGTTGTCCTTCCTTTTCCGAATTATCTGCATTTGTCTCTTCCGCCTGTGCTGCTAAAGTGCTTTCTTCCCCGCTTTCTGCGGCTGCCTTTAAGGCAGTTAGGGTCTTTCCTTCCTGCCAAATCGCCCATTCTGTTCTCGCCTGTTCAGCTTTCTTTATTTCACCATAGCGCTGACTAAGATTCCCCAGCGTTATCCCTGATCCTATCATTAAAACGGCAATCATTCCTGTTTTCAACTTCTGCATTCTCTGCTGTTTACCTTCCCTTGCCCTGATCTGATTTTACATTTTCTGTTACAGTATAACATATTATAAAATGAAAAAACAGAAAATAAAACGATAAAAAACCTTAATTTATCTTTAAGAAAAGAATAGAAAAGTTGACGTTTCCTGCTGCCTGCGTTATAATTTGGGATTAAAAAGGAAAAAGAAGGAAAAGGAGGAGAATCGCATGTGCGGAATCATTGGATATACTGGACCTTTAGAGGCAAAAAAACTGTTATTGGAGGGGCTTTCCGGTCTGGAATACCGCGGATATGACAGCGCCGGAATCGCTTATTTTACGACTAATTCTCAGCTCTGTGTTAAGAAACAGGTAGGCAAGGTGGCGGCGCTTAAGGCCATCTGTGCCAAAGAAAAGGAGACCTCCCATTGCGGAATCGGACATACACGATGGGCAACCCACGGCGGGGTGACGAATGAAAATGCTCATCCCCACCAGGCCGGTAGAATTACGCTGATCCATAACGGAATCATTGAAAACTATCACCAGCTGACAGAAGAATTTGGTTTGCAGGATAAACTAACCTCTCAGACTGACAGCGAGGTTGCTGCCTGGGTACTTGATCAGTTTTACGATCACGATCCATTGACAGCAATCCGGCAGTTGACGCAAAAGCTGGAAGGTTCCTATGGTTTTTGTATTCTCTTTGCCGATCGACCAGGTGAAATCTACGCTATCCGAAAGGTCAGCCCTCTAGTTGCAGCCTACACCCGGTCAGGAGCTGTGATTGCTTCCGACTTAACGGCGTTAATTCCCTACACCCAGTCCTATTTTGTTGTACCAGAAGGAGAAATTGTCCGCCTCACCCCCTATAAGGTTCAGACCTACCGCCTGGATAGCTTTGATAAAACCCAGCCGGAAACCATGACCATTAACTGGAACCTGGATGCGGCGATGAAAAACGGATTTCCCCATTTTATGTTAAAGGAAATTCACGAGCAGCCAGAAGCCTTAAAAAACACCCTCCTTCCCCGATTAAGCCGCGGACTGCCGGATTTCACTGAAGATCACATCCCCGACAGCCTGTTTATGGGCTGCAGCCAAATCCATATGATTGCCTGTGGAACTGCCATGCACGCAGGTATGGTAGCTAAGGCAATTATGGAACCTCTTCTGCGGATTCCCGTCACCGTAACCATTGCCTCAGAATTTCGCTATCAGCAGCCCTTGGTCGATGAACATACTCTGGCTATCGTAATTTCCCAGTCCGGCGAAACCGTGGATACGTTAGCGGCTATGAGCCTTGCCCAGTCGCTAAAGGCAAAAACATTAGCGATTGTCAATGTCAAAGGCTCCACCATTGCCCGCGAAAGCGACTATGTACTTTACACCCACGCTGGTCCTGAAATTGCCGTCGCCAGCACAAAAGCCTACTCGGTTCAGCTTGCTGCACTGTACATGATTGCCGGACGGATGGCACTTGTCTGCGGAAAATACAGTGAAGAAGAAACCCGGAACTTTTTTGCCGAATTTCTGGATGTTATCCCGGCGATGGAAGCCATGATTCAGCGAAAAGATGAAATGAAGGCAGTCGTTACCCATCTTATCAACAGCCCGGATGCTTTCTTTATCGGAAGAGGCCAGGACTATGCTTTTTCCCTGGAAGGCGCCTTAAAACTAAAGGAAATCTCCTACATTCACGCAGAGGCTTATGCTGCCGGGGAATTAAAGCACGGAACAATTGCGCTGATTGCGGAAAAAGTTCCGGTAATTGCCACGGTAACTCAGGATTCTATCTTTGCTAAAGCCATCTCCAATGTGCGTGAAGTTAAGGCAAGGGGCGCCTTCGTAATTTTAATTACCAAAGAAGGGGCCGATGTAGAGCAGGGAATTGCCGATATCCATATCACTATTCCGCCGGTCGGCGATATGTTTACGGTATTTCCGATTGCTGCTACCCTCCAGTTGATTGCCTACTATGCATCACTGGGGAAAAACTTAGATGTAGACCAGCCAAGGAACCTGGCAAAATCCGTTACGGTGGAGTAATCCTTGTTTTGTTCATCCATTCAGCGATTAGCGTAAATTAGAGGAAATTGGAGTAACCCTTGTTTTGTCCACCCGTTCAGTGATAGATATTTTTTCTCACTGCTTTCTCCAGGTATTGGGTGCGAATAATAAAAGCATGGGGAAAACCTCCAGTCTTCCAGCCAACATATCAAACATAAACACATACTTTGACACTGGCGAAAACCCGCTCCAGTTACAGCTTGGCCCTACCTTGGCAAGTCCCGGCCCAATGTTATTGATGGTCGCCGCCACAGCGGTAAAGTTTGTGGTAAAATCAAAGTTATCCAGGCTGACAATCAGTAAAGAGATTGCAAATACGATAACATAGGCCATAAAGTATGCATTTACCGACCGCACCACGCCATGTTCGAGTTTCTTGCCTTCCATCCTTAACGTTTTTACACTCTGCGGATGGAATAAGGTTCCGAGTTCTTTTTTGATTTGCTTCAGGGCAATCAGTACGCGGGAAACCTTTACGCCGCCTCCTGTACTGCCCGCACAGGCGCCAATAAACATTAATAAAACCAGAATAGTCTTGGAAAATTCCGGCCATAAATCAAAATCGGCGGTGGCATAACCTGTGGTGGTAATTACGGTTGCCACCTGAAAGGCTGCATGGTGGAAGGCATCGAGGAGACTGGGGAAAAGGTGGCGGATATTCCAGCCAATCGCTAAAATGGCAAGCGCAATGATCCCCAAGTAAGCCCTGGCTTCCTCACAGCCAAGCGCATCCTTCGGCTTGTGCATCCAGAAAAGATAATAAACGTTAAAATTAACACCAAATACGATCATAAATACCGTAAATATGGTTTGCTGCCATCGGGTATAGGAGGCAATGCTGTCATTAAGAATGCCAAAACCACCTGTTCCCGCCGTTCCAAAACTCAGACACAGCGTATCAAAGATCGGCATTCCACTCAGTAAAAGCAGGGTGATTTGCACCAGAGTAAGGCCGAAATACAAAAGATATAAAATCTTTGCCGTAGCGCGCACCTTGGGAACTAATTTTCCCACGGAAGGGCCGGGACTTTCTGCACGCATAATATGCATATTGTAGCCGCCGCCGACAAGGGGAAGGACAGCCAGCATAAATACAATTACCCCCATTCCTCCAATCCAGTGAGTAAAACTTCTCCACAGCAGCATGCAGCGGCTAAGTGCCTCGACACTTGGCAGAATGCTTGAACCAGTGGTGGTAAAACCGGAGATAACTTCAAAAAGGGCATCCTCAAATACAGGAATCTCCCCGCTCAGAAAAAATGGCAGCGCACCAAAAAAACTTAAGACCACCCAGCTTAACGCCACGCACACAAATCCTTCCCTGGCATAAAAAACAGTATTTTCGGGCTTGCGGAAGGTGGCAAGGATGCCAAGCCCCCCGCAGGCTGCCATGGTAACGACAAAATACAGACCGCAGCTTTCGCCGTAAAGCAGCGCGGCAATGCAGGGAAGAAGCATTAATACCGCCTCGATATTCATCACCCATCCCAGAAAATACAGTATCATTCGAATATTCATAGCGCCCTCTTATTTCAAAATATCATTTAAATCGTTTAATCCCTTATTGGTTGTGACAATAATTACACTGTCCCCCGGTTCCATGGTATCCTTGCCCCGTGGGGTGATAATCTTTCCGCGCCGATGAATACAGGCAACCAAAAGATTAGGTTTTAACTCCAGCTTTTCTAATGGAATCCCCCGCATGGGTGCGTCATTGCCCACCCGAAATTCCAGGGCCTCTGCCCGGTCATTGGCAATGCGGTACAGGGTTTCCACGTTGCTGCCCAGGGAGTTTTGCATTGCCCGCACATACTGGAGTATACTATCTGCAGTAATCAGTTTGGGGTAAATCATACTTCCTATATTCAGCGAATTAATTACCTCTTCAAAGGAGGTGCGGTTAACCTTGGTAATCAGCTTGGCCTTTGTTTTGCTGGCAGCGTAGAGCGATAGCATAATATTTTCCTCGTCAAATCCCGTTAAGGTGGCAAAGGCCTCCGTCTGGGCAAGTCCCTCTTCCATTAACAGCTGCTGGTCTGCGCCGTCACCGTGAATAATCATCACATGAGGGAGAAGCTCGCTCAGTTCGCTGCAGCGGTCATAATTTTGCTCAATGATCTTTATTTTAATCCGGGTATCTTTTAAGAGCTTGGCGAGGTAATAAGAAACCTTGCCGCCCCCGACGATCATTACTGTTTTTACGCTGTTATTCTCCACGCCGACCTTCTGAAAAAATTCCATGGAATCCTTTTGCGAGGCAATAAAGGAAATCTTGTCCCCGGCACAGAGTTCAAAATTTCCGCTGGGAATAACAACCTCTTTCCCGCGCTCAACCACACAAATCAGAACGTTGCAGCGAAGCCTGATCGAGACATCCATAATCTTCATATTATTCAGCTTTGAATGTGCCGGAATAATAAATTTCAGCAGCTCGATACGCCCTTTGGCAAAGGTATCAATCTTGATTGCTGAGGGGAAGCGAAGCAGCCGGGAAATCTCCCGCGCAGCGGCTAACTCCGGGTTGATGGACATGGAAAGATTTAATTCCTCCCGGATATAATTAACCTCAGCAGAATATTCCGGGTTGCGGATTCGCGCAATGGTATGACAGTTTCCGGCTTTTTTTGCAATCAGGCAGCAGAGGATGTTCAGTTCATCCGAGTTAGTCGTGGCAATCAGCAAATCAGCTTCCTTAATTCCCGCCTCAATCTGCACCTGATAAATCGCCCCGTTTCCGGGGACTGCCATCACATCGATACTGTCCGCGGCAGTTTTTACCGTGTTATAATCCGAATCAATTAGGGTAATATCATGATTTTCCTGATTTAGCCGCTCTGCCAGGGTAAGTCCCACCTTGCCGCAGCCGACGATAATAATTTTCATCCTCAGTTCTCCTTTATTGCTATCCCCGCCAGCTGTTCATACAGCGGGCGCTGAATTTTCTTACGTGTCAGTTCTACCAGATTTAAACGGGTAATATCCACCACATTGGTTTTAATTGGGTCATTGCGGACTACCTTTTCCAGGTGTTCAAGGAGAAGCTGCTTATGTTTGTCCTCCTCCATATCGATAAAATCCACTAAAATAATCCCGGAAAGATTTCTTAGCCTGAGCTGCCGCGCGATTTCTTCCGCTGCCTCCAGGTTAATCTTTAAAATCGTCTCCTGCACCGTTTTCTTTTCCGAGTATTTTCCTGTATTGACGTCGATAACCACCAGAGCCTCCGTCGGTTCAATCACCAGATAGCCCCCTGATTTTAACCAGACCCGCTTGCCAAGGCACTCTTCCATGATTTTTTCCAGGGAATAAAGCTTGGTCAGAGAAAGTAAATTGTCCTGATAAAAACGCAGTTTCTTTTCATCCTCCGGCTGATGCTGCTGTAAAAACTCCCGGATTTGTGAAAATAATTGTTCATCATCCGTGACAATCTCCTCCAACTGATCGGCATAGGCATTGCGGATGCCGGTAAGAAACGCCGATGGTCCCTGGTAAAGCAGGCTGTAGCATTTGCGGCTGGATGCCCTGGACAATATGGATATTAACTGTTCTTTAAGCCGCCGCACTTCCTCTAAAAGCTCTTCAAGCGAGGCATCCTTGGCATTTGTCCGGGCAATCAGGGAGAATTTATTTTCCGTCTCTTCCTGCAAATAAGGACGTATTTCTGCTTTCCAGGCAGAAGAATGAATTTTACTGGAAAAGCCAACTCCCGGCTTTCCCAGGGTTACAACCGCTAATTTCCCCGTCAGAGTAAGCCGGCTGGTCAGTACCAGGGATTTTGTCTTTACAGCGTCCTTAGCCACCTGAACAATAATCTCATCGCCCGCCTTAAGCTTTGAAGCAGGACGGGACGGATCGTAAGAAATACCGCCAGACGGGGAAACGCCGGCAAATATCGGTATGGGGTTATCGGTCATGCTGTAATAGCCCGTAACTCCCCCGCCGATATCAACAAATGCAGAATTAATATTTTTTTTAATGTTTTGTACCTTGCCAACGTAAATATTATCTAACAGCGTTCCCGAATCCTCCGGTTCAAGATTAATCTGAAGAATCGTCCGGTTATCAGCAAGTGCAGTACAAATATGTTCTCTCCATCGGGTAACAATTAATTTATTCAAGGCAGCCTCCCTGTCCATGGCTGGGACGGATGCCAAAAGCTTCCAGAGGAAGGAAGGCACCGGCATTATTTGAACTTTCCGGGCTTTGCCTTGCGTAAACTTCTTCCCGCTGAATTATAAAGGCAAAAGCGGGTCTTTCCTGGCCCAAATGCTGATAATAGGCATCCAGCACCAGCTCCGGTTTAATGTTTTCCGTACTTCCGGTGGAAATCAGCATGGAAAGTACAGGAAAAGCAGGAGCGATTTCCGAAGAATCTGATGTCTCCGAGAAGAAAGGATCATTGGATACTTCTGCCGAAATCTGGTAAATCAAAGGTTTAAGATCAATCTCCTTCTCTCCTTTTTTCGTCTTTTTGGCTATCCGCACCTCTTTTTGTTCATAAAACTGAACCAGAGACCTAAACCAGTCTTTTGCATTTTCCGGGGAGTAGCCGGGGCGAAAGGCAAGGGTGTAGCGGGCGGCGGCAACCATCGACATCGCGTTTCCGGACTCTTTGGGAAGGACAAGGCAGCTTACGATAGAAAAACCCTCTGCCATCACCTGGTTTAACCGTTCCTTCATTGAGGCAGTTTCTTCATCATCCTCCACTTCAATATCCAGGTATTCCCCATGGCTGGTGATTCCCACACCTAAGGGCGCGGCAAAAGACATTAACTGGTGAGGGCTGAAACCACCGCTGTAACGGATGGCAATTCCCGCACGGCGCACAGCCTTCTGAAAATAGCGCATCACATCCAAATGACCGATAAACCGGGCAATCCCTGACTTGGCAAATTTAATTCTTACTTTCATGGCAGACACCTCCCTTAAACTGCAGTGCGCCGCAGCCGGAACATTTCTGCCGGCAATTGGGCGTCACTTCTTCCTGCATGGCCTTCTGCCACTCTCTTACTAAAAATTCCTTGGAAACACCTGCGTCGATAAAATCCCAGGGAAAGATTTCATCCAGTTTTCGTTCCCTGGTCGTATAAAAATCAAGGGAAACGCCGCAGTCCGCAAAGGCGTTCATCCAGATTTCATTTTGAAAATATTCCGACCAGGAGTCAAATAGTGCTCCCTGACGATAAGCCTCTTCGATTACGGCACCCACTCTCCTGTCCCCGCGGGCAAGAACGCCTTCCAACACCGTAAGTTCCGCCTCGTGCCAGTTGTATTTTAAACTCTTAAAATTCTTCATTTCCCGAAACTTCCGGCGGACGATATTGGCACGCTCGATAAATTCATCTTTTGTGCACATCCTGGCCCACTGGAAGGGCGTAAACGGTTTGGGAACAAAGAAGGAAGAACTGGCAACCACCTGTACCTTCCCATGGCGCTGTTCCTTGGGGATTTCATCATAATACGTTTCAGCGACCTTTTCCGAAAGCAGGGCAATCCCTTCCATATCTTCTACTGTTTCCGTGGGCAGCCCCAGCATAAAATACAGCTTTACACGATTCCATCCGCCATGAAAAGCCTGGGCAGCACCGTGAAGGATATCCTCTTCAGTCAGCCCCTTATTTATCACATCGCGCAGGCGCTGGGAACCGGCTTCAGGGGCAAAGGTTAAGCTGCTCTTTTTCACATCCTGGATTTGGCGCATCACATCCAGCGAAAAAGCGTCAATTCTAAGGGAGGGAAGGGAGATATTCACCCCTTTTCCCTGAAATTCTTCCATTAAAAAGGAAACCAGATCTTCCAGATGGGTATAATCGCTGGAACTTAGGGAACTTAACGAAATTTCCTCGTGACCGGTGGAGATAAGCATTTTTTTTGCATGTTCCTTAAGGTAATCAAGACCACGCTCCCGCAGAGGCCGGTAAACATTTCCAGCTTGACAGAAACGGCAGCCTCGGATACAGCCGCGCATAATCTCAAGAACTACCCGATCCTGGGCAACCTTAATATAAGGAACCAGGGGTTTTTCCAAATAGGAAACATGATCAAGATCCATCACCAGTTCCTTTGTCACCTTCACCGGGGCAAAAGGGGTGTTGGAAACAAATGCTTTAATCGTCCCGTCTTCGTGATATTCCACGTTATAAAGGGAGGGGACATAGATTCCGGGCACAGAGGCCGCCTGTTCCAGAAAAGCCTTCCGTCCTTTGCCCTTTTGCTTATGTTCCCGGTAAAGGTCCAGCAGACGATCATAGGCCGTTTCGCCCTCCCCAATATAGAATAAATCAAAAAAATCCGCAAGCGGTTCCGGGTTATAGGCACACGGGCCGCCGCCAATCACCAGAGGATCATCTTCTCCCCGATCCGCAGCGTGGAGGGGAATGCGGGACAAATCCAAAATCTGGAGAACATTGGTATAACACATTTCATACTGTAAGGTAATTCCCAGAAAATCAAAATTCTTTATCGGTTCCTGAGATTCCAGAGCAAAGAGAGGGATGTTTTTCTCCCGCATCACCTTGTCCAAATCCACCCATGGGGAATAGACCCTCTCACAATAGGTATCCTTGCGGCGGTTAAACATATCATATAAAATCTGAATGCCTAGGTGGGACATGCCAATATCATAAACGTCCGGGAAGCACATGGCAAAACGGATGTCCACCTGGGACGGATCTTTGACTATCATGTTCACTTCCCCACCGATGTATCTGGCAGGCTGTTGGATGGATAAAAGGATTTCATCACTTAATGCTAATTTTTTCATAAATACCTCATTTTCCTTGATTTTACGGGTTTTTTCAAGGTTTCACGTTAATTCTTCCGCTGTAATTCCAGGGAAAGAAGATATGCCTAGCATACAAATCGGACGATTTCTTTTTTTCCTTGGAAAAATTTTTTAAACGCAGAAATATCCGCATAACAAGGACACGTTTTTGATCTTCTCACTTTTTAATTTTTTGGTGTGACGGATTTTTCATGCGAAACTGCATTAATGCGTACAAAACATCACACCAAACAGCGTCAGAACGCCAGTTTTTCATGAAATCGTTCTAAATAAGTATACGTTATTTTGTTTAAGCTGACAAGCCTTTCTCATAAATTACTCCAAAGCGCCTCTGATAAAAGAATCAAGAAATGTCATGTAACCCTCAATATCGTTGACTATTTTTTGCAGATATTTCCATTTTGTCTGTCCGGATATTGGCCAATTCTGTCAGAAGCTCAAAGGCTTGATGAACTCCTTCGTAGATTTCCGTATTCAGACATACTTTCCATCAGGTGTGTGATAAACTTTTATTGTCCATTTGAACCTCCTCCTATGCTTGAAATTTAGCTTGCGACACCAATTTCATTATAGCATAGGAGGTTTTTTATGAATATCCTCACCGTTTCCTACTACTCTATTCTCCACAGCATAGCTGGGGGATTAGACTTTTCATTTATTATAAAGTATAATTTACTTTATTTTAGCTTTACTGGCCAATTGCCAACGCCAAATCTATGAAAGCTATCCTGCCACATAAAAACGGCAGCTTTGATTGTTATTTCAAAACCACCGTTTAGTCGCTTGTATTCTGTTATGGTGCATGAGGATTTTGCCGACACATAACGTTTTTTATTAACCGCCGGATGGCAGGAAATCTATCTTGTGTGCATTATGCGCAGCGATACTTTTTTCTGTTCTGATGAAGAAAAATCATTGGGATTACGGCAGTCTTATTGCAGACTCAAATTCCAAGGCTTATGCGTAAACTGCTCCTGAAGGAACGGGAATACTGATTGATATTAACTTGAAATTAGTCCATTTTTGTCCGTTTCAAAAAAATTTATATGCAAAAGAGAAGGCTAATTTGCGCCTTCCCTCAGTATTTTAATTTGCAGTATTCTATTAACTTGTATGCATCGGGCTGTCCGGAGAAATTTTCATGAATTTTTATATTTTTCTGAATTTTAGAAAAATTTTAGTCCAACCAGGGCCAAAATTCCCATCAGGAGGATCACCGCAGCGGTAAGCAGGATTTTTATTGTAGTTCCATTGTTTTGTGGATGCGGTGATTCTGGATCTAACAAAATCCCCCAGGGGCTGTAGCGTTCTGCTGCCGATGAATAGGAAGATTTTTTTGCTGTTCTTATACTGCGCAAAAATTCCTCCCAGTCTTTTTGAAGAAGATGTGTTCCCAGGGCAAACTCCTTTTCTGGACTTAAGTTTTTTAACAAAACCCGAAAAAAACCGGATTCTCTGGAATAAGGGGAAGATTTCTGACCGCCTGGATTTTTCTGCTTTTCGCGAAACTGCTGGTAAGCATAGTCCTGTCCGTCCTGAATTGCTTTTTGAGGGTTTTTTCCTTGTCGGTAAAGATCAAGGATATGGTAATAGACGGCAAGTATCCCTTTTTGGCTGAGGTAGTGATCCACGATTTTTCCAATGACCTTTTGTAAGCTCAGCGCAAGGGAGCTGGTCTCTCCTGTTTCTTTAGCGTATACCTGAGCATATACCTGACCTTTGATGGACATAATCGCTGCCAAAAGTCCGGTAACTTCATCGTTTCTGGCATGGATTTCAGGATGCTGAAATAAATTTCCTCCATGATTAAGATGCGCAGCAAAACGGTTTGCTGTTTCAAGCTCCTTTCCGGAACAGACAGCAAAGCCCGTCGAACGGAAGGTATTTTCGGCAATCCCTTTTCTGGCATTACGGATAATGGTATATCTTTGGCTTATCTGTTCTTTCCAGGAGTTTTGCTGTCCGTGGTAAACCTGTCGGAAACGGATATTTTGTTTTCTGGAAGACTGGTAAATCATACCCTCATTAGATAATGATGAGGAACGGAAATCTCCGGCAGAAACCAAACGGGAGCGACGAGGAGAATCCGCAGAATAATCCGAAGAAAAAGCTGACACAGAGGACTTACCTCTTTCCTGTCTGGCAAGGGATTCCTGAGTAAAAAGACGGTGTGCGGCCTGGGGCGACAGGACCCGCCCGGCAGTCTGCCGGTACAGGCTGGAACGGATACTGTCCGTGACGGCGGTTTCTCCATTCTTTTCCAGTAAAAAGATCAGCTGCCGCAAATTCTTTTCCATCATCGCATTTAATTTTTGGGCAAGTAAAGAATCCAGGCGGCTGAGTTGATCGTTCAGATTTTCCCCTTCTGCATACTTAAGGGCAGATTCCAAAAGACAGAGATAGAGCTTTGACAGTTCCTGAAGCTGATCTGGCAGGGGAATATCGGGCAGGGGCCACCATTGAAGAAATGTTTCCCAGTCCTTTCCTGCCAGTTCAAGTACCCATGGAAGTCTTTCGCCCTTTGTGTCAGTTTCTTCAGCATAGGGACGCCTGTGTATACTGGATAGCTGCGCAGTGTCCTGCGGCTGGTCATCTTGCGGCTGCGATTTATCGGATGATATCGATTCTCTCTGTTCCATCATCTTAGTTGAAGCTTCCCGCATCAGTGCTTCTCCAGCTTTTATTTCTATCTGCTGCTTTGCAAGCTGAAATTCCTTTTCCGCTGGAACTGCCGATTCCGAAGGCGTGCCGGACAGTTTGATTTTTGACATAATCGTTCCCTTCTTCATTGTGAAATACAGGAGTTATTTTCCTGATTATTCAAGTTCTGCATAGAGATTCCCCATTAATTCCCAGGCAGCATCCCTTTCCTGGCGCTGTTCATGGTTTAAATCCTCATATGGGCATAACATCGGATGCTGCCTTTCCGTATCATCGCGGATGGGGCCATAGCTCCAATTATAAAAGGTATAAAAACGAAGCCAGCGCATATGATCCAACTTACGGTACATTTCCCTTGTTTTTTCTGAAGATTTTGTTTCACAATACTGCTGATAGGCCTTCTTTATTGCTGCCGATGTCAGTTGTGTGATGGTTTCATCCTTTAAAAGAATCCTGGTTTTCATCAAAAGATGATCGGCAGCTACAATCTTTGACTGCCGGTGGAGATCATCTAAGCGTTCCCAGCTAAGGGTGGAATAGGAAACGGATCTTCGGAAAATTTCATTAATTTTAATGGCGGCCTGATTCAAGTCGGTGCGGATAATCTGCTGCGTTGTATAAATATCTTCATTGGTTCCAAAGCAGGATATTCCGGGAGCCTTCCAGCTATTGCGCAGATCAATGCGCCCCAGGAGCAGATAATACTTGCGCAGGGTCCAAAAAATACTCCATCCCTTTTGCTCATCATCCTCGCAGATAATAATGCGGTCAGCTCTTTCTAAAAGGGAATGGTGCTTTTCCCAGGGATCACGGTGAAAAATCAAAGAATCTTTAGATTCGGATTCTTCATTGATAGAAAACAATTCCCCCAGACGGTGATGGATTTGAAGAAATTCCCTGGCATCGCCAAAAATATGATAGGCCACATGCTGCTCGATGGAGAGAATATTGGTCATAATCGCCCGTTCCAAAATACGGTGTCCATAGTTTTCAAACCCAATCAGCACAATGGTTGTTTCATAGCTGCACAATGGTTTTGAACGCCAATACTGCCGGGCGCAACATTCGTAGCTGTTAAAAAAATGAATATTATCCGAAAGTTTATCCTGCCCGTTGGTTGTTCTCGCATAAACTTCTACGGGCAGTTCATACAGGTTAATTGCCCGACGGTTAATGCCAATATCATTTTCCTTCATTAAAAAAAACTTACATTTTGTGCCGACATTTTTCTTTTTTGCAACAATCTTATCCGGCGAAACGCTTAAATACAGACAGGGATAGCCGGGACTTTCGCTCTGGCTGCTTCTCTTTTCGCCGTAAATAATCAGCGCATTGGGATCATCTTTGGAAATATTGGCAGCCAGTGTATTCGACTCCACCCCATAATCAGCAAAATAATACCAGTTTTTCTTTCTTTGCAGGCACAACAAAAAAAGGGGCATTCCTTCGCTGGTAATAAAGGAAAGTAAACCGCCAAGCATCGTCACCATAATCCCTGCGGACAACAGTAAAAATATTACTCCCACCACATGGCCCAAAGGAGTTACCGGCACCAAATCACCATAACCGACGGTGGTCAATGTCACCAGGGAATACCAGAACGCATCGCCGAAGGTCTGGATTACCGCATGGTTGTCTGACGATTCTGAATAATAAAGAATCATCAGCAAAGCGATGTAGATAAACAGCAGTATGACAATTAAGCTTAAATAGAGATTTTTTTTGATCTTCATATGAACATTATCTCCTTATCCGCTTCCCTTTCCATTCACAAACCTTTCCATTCACAAACGATGACCCTTAATTCTCGTTTTTATAGAGCGTATAATAATCAGAATCCAGGTTATCCATCATCTGTCCAAACCATCGTTTAGCATCGTCAAGCGCTTTGTTATAAAGAATCGGCGCGAGTCTTTCCTGAAATAATTCCATTAATTGTATCTGTTCAATCATCCCGATTTCTTCTCCGCGCACATCTAGATAAAATGCCTTGATTTCATCCTGGATTTTCTTTTTTTGTGTATCAGAAAGTTTAATCTGCGGCAATGCTCTTGTCTTTTTCACGGCAACTTCTCCTCCGCCATATGATTTATTGTAATATTTTACCACAACTATCACAAAAAAACCATAGTACATGAAAACTTTTACATTCCATTCAGGTTTTCCTATACTATGGTTTTTAATGATATGTTTATACAGCCCGCAGAATTTTTCTGGAGCTATAACCTCTTTTTATAACCTTTTTTTCAGCGCGGCAAAGGCTTACTGTGCCTTGCTTAACGCATCGTTTACGGCCTCTTTAATTCCGTTGCTGGTATTGGTCGCACCGGATACGGCATTGACATCAAAGGTCTGCTTCTTAATCACATCTGCTACAACTCCCTTTTCTGCCGCTTCGTAAATGCCTTCGGTTTCACTGTGATCCTTTAATTCCACAGAAATGATATTGCCGTCTTTTACAGTAACTTCAACCTTAATATCGCCGTTATTTCCCTTGCCTGTGCCCTCGTAGGTGCCGTCTTTATAATTTCCCGCAACCTCCGGTGCTGCTTCTTCTTCACCGGCAACGGTAATTTCAGCTTCGGTATGCCCGCCGTTTGCTGCCACATAGTCCTCGGCCTGTGTCCCGGCAATCCGCCCAAAGACAACGATATCAGATACGGCGTTTCCGCCCAGACGGTTAGCGCCGTGAACGCCTCCGGTGATCTCTCCTGCAGCAAACAGACCAGGAATTGCACTTCCATCTTCTTTTAATACTTCGGTGTTGGCATTAATCTTTACGCCGCCCATGGTATGGTGAATTGCCGGTGCACAGAGTGCTGCATAGTATTTTGGCTGATCCAGGGGAAGTTCCATGCTCTCACGCCCAAATTCCTCGTCCTTGCCTGCCTTCTGTGCCTCGCCGTAAGCCTTCAGGGTTTCGGCAAGTGCTGCGCCGTCCACACCAATCTTCTCGGCAAGTTCTTCCGGGGTTTCGCCCTCTTCCACAATTCCTGCGCTGATATAACCTTCGATGGCCTTTAAGCTTTCGCGAACAGCCTGGTCAAAGAGCAGGTAGCAGGTGCTGTCGGTCTGTTCAAGAATCGCCGCGGATACCACATCGCGGGTTTCCAGTTCATTGACAAAACGCTTGCCTTCTTTATTAACCAGGATAGCGCCGTTACCGCGCACACCCTCAGTATACATCGTGGTGGTATCCGGGTTAACGGTTGGATGGGTCTGGATCTGCTCCATATCAACAAATGCCGCGCCCAGTTCTTTTGCCATGGCAATGCCGTCGCCGGTTGCTCCCGGATGGTTGGTGGTGCAGAAGCCCTCCAGATCCGACTTATATTCAACCACCATCTCCGCGTTTGCACCAAAACCGCCGGTTGCCAGGATAACTGCGGTACAGTTGATAGTCATTTCTTTTCCATCTTTATCTTCAGCCAAGACGCCGCAGACTGCACCGTTATCGTCAGTTAAAATCTTGGTTGCCTTGGTTTCTAAAAGTACCGGAACATTTAATTCTTCCAGCTTTGCATTCAATGCTTTTACTAACATCGGACCTACCGCAGAGGTATCACTTGGTCGGTGAATACGCTTTACGCTGGCACCGCCAAACATCCCGACTACACTTAAATCACCGCCGATTTCATTCACCCAGTCCACGGCTGCACTGGAGTTTTCTGCCATAACCGTAACCAGTTCTTTATCGTTTAATTCCTTGCCGCCTTTCATGGTATCTTCCACAAAAAGTTCCACAGAATCTTCAATACCTTCTTCTTCCTGGTACTTGGTTCCTGCTGCATTTAAACCGCCGGTAGAACGGGTGGTATTTCCACCGGTAACGGGCATTTTCTCCAGAATAACAACGTCCGTTGCACCATCCTGCACCGCCTGAATCGCAGCAGTCATCCCGGCGCCGCCGGCTCCAATTACAACGATATCTGCCTGCATTTCCTCAGCCGATGCCTCAGCCTGGGTTTCCTCAGCGGTAGTTTCTTCTGCCGTTGTAGTTTCTTCCGATGTGGTGGTGGCTTCTGCCGATGTCGTTTCAACAGCTGCTTCCTGTGCCGAATTACCGGAACAGCCTGCCATCGAAACAAGCATTGCCGCAGTTAAAGCAGCAGCGATAAGCTTCTTTCCTGTTTTCTTCATAAAACTCCTTTTCCTCCTTAAAAAATAAGATATCTTTTTCTGGAATATTGATAATGAATAGTTCCATTCCTAATACTACAACAGATGGAAAAATTATTCAATACAATTTGTGAAAAAAATATCATTTTCTTAACCTCATCAGGCCTGACCATCTCATGTAAGAAAAGACTAACAATTTTGTAACATTTTTTCTCATTGCCCCGGACGGTGTTCTGTATTATACTTGTAGGTAACTGTTCTTTTTCATCCTTATGCAGTATGCAGATACACTCTAAATTATTCAGGAAAGGATCTTAGACAACATTGGGAATCAAGAAAAAATTAAAGGAAAAATGGCAGGAAGCCGTGCAGGCTGTTCTGCCGATTATCGGAATTGTACTTGTCTTGTGCTTCAGTATTGCCCCTATTTCCCCAAGTATCCTGCTTTGCTTTCTTATGGGCGCCGTGCTTATTTTAACGGGCATGATGTTTTTTACCCTGGGTGCAGAGATGTCCATGACGCCTATGGGGGAACGTGTCGGCTCCTGTCTGACGAAAAGCCGCAATCTGGCAATGATTATTTTCCTCTCCTTTCTTCTGGGATTCATCGTTACCATTTCGGAACCGGATTTACAGGTGCTTGCCGGGCAGGTTCCTGCTGTGCCCAGTATGACGCTGATTCTATCCGTCGCGGTGGGCGTGGGGCTGTTTTTAATGCTTGCCCTTTTGCGCATGCTTTTTTCGATCCCGCTGACAACGCTTCTTTTGGTGTTCTATGCGGCAGTATTTATTCTGGCTGCGTTTGTTCCCAGGGATTTTTTAAGCATCGCCTTTGACTCCGGCGGCGTGACCACAGGGCCGATGACGGTTCCCTTTATCATGGCTCTGGGCGTGGGTGTATCGGCAATCCGAAGCGACCGCCACGCTGCTGACGACAGCTTTGGGCTGGTGTCTCTGTGCTCGGTGGGACCAATTTTAGCCGTTATGGTGCTGAGTATGATTTTTAATCCCCAGGACGCGGTGGTCATCGAAACGCCGGTTCTTGAGGTGGATAATTCCCGCCAGCTCTGGGGGCTGTTTACGCACGGGCTGCCGGAATATATGAAAGAAATCTGTATTTCCCTTTTTCCGATTTTTACGTTTTTTATGATTTTTCAGTTCCTCATGCTCAAGCTTTCCAAGAGGAAGATGCGCAAGATTTTGGTGGGCCTTGCCTATACTTATGTTGGTTTGGTATTGTTTTTAACCGGAGCAAATGTCGGCTTTATGCCTGCGGGGAATTATCTGGGGCAGGTGCTGGCAAGTCAGGGCCATCCGGCGATTTTAATTCCGGTTGCCATGATTATGGGCTACTTTATCGTTAAAGCTGAACCTGCGGTTTATGTGCTGAATAAACAGGTCGAACAGATTACGGACGGGGCGATTTCGGCAGGCGCCATGGGCGCCGGGCTTTCCATCGGTGTGGCGATTTCCTTAGGGCTTTCCATGATTCGGGTTATTTCAGGGATTTCTATTTTGTGGTTTCTGGTTCCTGGCTATGCCGTGGCCCTGGGCACTTCCTTTTTTGTTCCAAAGCTGTATACGGCGATTGCCTTCGACTCCGGCGGCGTGGCTTCGGGACCGATGACAGCGGCCTTTTTGCTTCCCCTGGCTCAGGGAGCCTGTACAGCCCTGGGCGGAAATATGGTCACGGATGCCTTTGGCGTGGTTGCCATGGTTGCCATGACGCCGCTCATCACGATTCAGATTATGGGACTTGGTTCAAAGCTTCTGGAAAAGCGCCGCAAACAGTCGGTATCTCTGGACAGCCCGGTACTGTCATTTGAGATGATGGATGAGGATGCGATTATTGAATTGTAACAATGACGACGGATGAAAAAATTACATAGATGGTGAGGTTTTTATGAGTGAATTGTATATGATGGCAACCATCAGTGACCGCAACCAGACGCGGCGTTTTCTGGCTTTTTACCGGGAATACGGCGTAAATGTCACGCTGCTGACCTACGGCGAGGGAACAGCTGCCTCAGAGGTTTTGGATGCGTTTGGTCTTGAAGCGGCAGAAAAGGCAATTCTTTTTGCCTTTATTACTGATGAGGAATGGACGCACATTAAGCGCGCTTTACAAAAGCAGATTAAGATTGATATTCCCGGAAGCGGGATTGCCTTTATCGTGCCTTTAAGCAGTATCGGCGGGAAGAAACAGCTTCTTTATCTTACGGAAGGGCGGGAATTTAAGAAAGGGGAGGAAAGCACATTGAAAGAAACAAAATACGAACTCCTTGTGGTTATTGCCAATCAGGGCTATACCGATTTGATTATGGATGCGGCGCGTAAGGCCCATGCACCGGGAGGAACGGTTATCCATGCCAAGGGAACCGGGGCTGAGAAGGCAGAAAAATTCCTGGGCGTTTCCATTGCCGTCGAGAAGGAAATGATTTTTATGGTGACACGTCGGGAAGGGAAAAATACAATTATGAAAGCTATTATGGAACAGGCCGGGCTGGAAAGCGAGGCGCGAGCCATTGTCTTTTCGCTTCCTGTGACGGAAACGGCGGGAATGCGGCTGATTGAGGATGAGGAAAAGGCTTAATGGCGAAAGGCGAATACTATGGAACGAAGGAAAATGGAAAAGGCAATGGAATCCGCAAGGGAATCGGTCTCTCGGCTGCATTTATTTCTGCTGCGTTTTCTTACTGGAGTGCTTACGGTTTTTTTGTTTTTGGTCCCACTTAGCGGTATCTGGATAATTTCGCAGATGAAAACGTATTCTGCCTTCCAGGATTTCTGGGGCTATCTTCGCCACTGGACATCCATCGCATCGCTGCTTGTCTTTCTCTTCTGCTATTTCTGGATGTTTACCGCGCTGTTTTGGCTTTGCATTATCTGCCGCAGGTTAAGAATTGCCAAGAGAATCATTGTCTGGAGTATGCTCTGGATTCCTTTTTTGAATTACGGTCTGGCCCTCTATGTGCGCGGCTTGGCACGGCAGGAAATTGACCATCACCTTCACAAAATCCATCTGGATGATGTGCGGGTGGAATACCAGATCTGCAGAACGCGCTATCCCCTGCTTTTAGTGCATGGAGTGGGATTTCGGGATTTTCATTATTTTAATTACTGGGGACGGATTCCAAGGGAACTTAAGCGAAACGGGGCACAGGTTTATTACGGGCATCAGGAAGCCTGGGGGACAGTGGAGGACAATGCCGAGATTCTTAGAAGAAAGATATTTTCCATCTGCCAGGAAACCGGGGCAAAGAAAGTAAATATTATCGCGCATTCCAAGGGCGGATTAGACGCCCGGTATCTGATCAGCCGCCTGTCCATGGCGCCCTTTGTGGCAGCACTGACAACCATCAACACGCCGCACCGCGGTTCTGCTCTGGTCGAATGGCTGATGAAACTGCCCGATGGAATTTACCGTCTGGTCTGCCGGTGGATTGACCGATATTTTAAGGCTCTTGGGGATACAAACCCCAATGCTTATCAGGCAAGCCGACAGCTTTCCTGCCATTATGCCAAAGAATTTAATGAAAACTGTCCCGATGCAGCAGGTGTTTATTACCAAAGCTATGCAAGCTTAATGAAGCACGGATTTTCCAGCAAACTCTTATGCATTCCCTACTGGATATTAAAACATATCGACGCGCCAAATGACGGACTGGTTACGGTGGAATCGGCACAGTGGGGAAATTTTCGGGGTGTGGTGACAAATCGTTACCTTCGCGGAATCTCTCATGGGGATATGATCGATTTAACCAGGGAAGATTACCGGGAGTTTAATGTATTGGAATTTTATGTGCGGCTGGTGAAGGAATTGGCAGATAAAGGGTTTTGAGGCTTTCAGTTTAAGCTTCTATTGCTTCTATGCAAATTTAAACTTTTGCCTAAAGCTCTTATCCTGAAATTCCCGGAACCAAGAGTCAATCGAAAAACGAAAAGAAATGGTAAAAGTATGAGCAGACCAAGAGCAAAAAATCTTCCCAGAATAGCCTTTGCCGCCCCGTCCAGCGGAAGCGGAAAAACCGTAATTACCTGCGGATTTCTTAACCTTCTGCAAAGGAGGAATCTATCCTGCATCTCTTTTAAATGCGGGCCGGACTATATCGATCCTATGTTTCATCGCTATGTGCTGGGCATTCCCGGTTATAATCTGGACAGCTTTTTCCTTTCCCCGGAACAGGTGGGGAATTTACTGATAGAAAAGGCGTCAGCGATTCAAAAAGATAAAACAATACAAAAAAATTGCACAGCAAAGAAGGCCGATGTTGTTGTGAAGGCTGATGTTGCTGTAATTGAAGGGGTTATGGGCTTTTATGATGGAATTGGCGGCAATACTTCGCACGCCAGCACCTATGAGATTGCAAAAATCACTGATACGCCGGTGGTTCTGGTGGTCGACGGGAAAAAAAGCAGCCTGTCTTTAGCTGCGCTGGTAAAGGGTTTTCTGGAATATGCCCCGGACAGCCATATCTGTGGAGTTATCCTCAACCGAACCTCTCCTGCCATGGCAGAGCGCTTAAAACCTCATCTGGAAAAACTGGGGATTCGTGTCTATGGTGCCGTTCCCGTGTGTAAAGAAGCCGACTGGGAAAGCCGCCATTTAGGGCTTATCCTTCCGGGTGAGCAGGAAAAACTTCAGGAAAAAGTTGATAGTTGGACAGATCGGCTGGAAGAACATCTGGATATTGAAGGGCTGCTGGAATTGGCAAATCAGGCGCCAAGCTTGGAAAAACACAGGGAAAGCGCCTTATCTGCATCGGCAATTTCAACAGCCCAACCGACAAAATCCATAATGAAAAACTCAGCAAAATCTCCGGTTAAAACCATCCGCCGGATTGCCATTGCCCAGGATGAAGCCTTTTGTTTTTATTACCAGGACAATCTGGATCTATTGCAAGCGGCAGGATGGGAACTTATTCCGTTCAGCCCGCTTCGCGATCGTCACCTGCCCTGCGCCGGCATTTCTGCCATCCTTCTGGGCGGCGGATACCCGGAAGTGTTTGTGAAAGAATTATCAGAAAATCAGGCAATGATCAAAGAAATCCAAACCGCTTCCCGACATGGCATAAAGTTTTTGGCAGAATGCGGGGGATTCCTTTACCTGCACGAATGGCTGGAAGGAACAAATGCGATTTCTTATCCCATGGCTGGTTTACTTCCGGCAAAGGGATTTAAGACGGATAAACTCTCCCGCTTTGGCTATATTACCTTATTCGATGCACAGGGAAACCGGATGTTTCGCGGACATGAGTTTCATTACTGGGACAGTACCATCCCCGGACAGGACTGGAAGGCCGTAAAACCATTAAGCACCCGGCAATGGGACTGCATGGTCGCAACCGAGAACATGCTTGCCGGATTCCCTCACCTGTATTACGGCTCTAACCCAGAACGGATTTTGCAATTTTTATCAGGATAAAGCAGGACATAATGTTCATCCACCTATTCCATCAATCAAAACAGCAAATGCCTCATAGGGCCGAAGCACGCCCTCTTTTCCGGGGTTTTCATAGTTGGAAATCAAACAATTGCCGCCGGTGAATGCTTCCGGCAGGGTAAATGCCGTTTCTTTATCAACAAAACTGCATACCACAAGAAGCTTTTCCTTCCCCAGGCTTCTCTTATAGGCAAAGACTTCCTCGCTGTCCTCAAACAAAAGTTCATAATCACCGTGGACAATAACCGGATACTGCTTTCGCAGGGCAATTAACTTCTGGTAATGATAAAATACGGAATGACGATCTTCAAGGGCAGCCCTGGCATTGATTTCCCTATAGTTAGGATTAACCGGCATCCACGGCTTTCCCGCGGTAAAGCCAGCATGTTCGCTGTCGTCCCACTGCATCGGCGTGCGGGCGTTATCCCGGCTTATCCTGGTCATGCAGGGCCAGAATTCCTCGTGAGAAACCCGACCGGATTTACACCACTCTTCATAGGCATGAATACTTTCAATATCGTGAAAATCTTCTGGGCCTTTAAAGGGATAGTTTGTCATTCCCAGCTCTTCGCCCTGATAAATATAAGGGGTTCCCTGCATCAGATGAAGGCAGGTGGCAAGCATTTTTGCCGACAGTACGCGCCACTGGGCTGCATCATTGCCAAACCGCGACACGGCTCTTGGCTGATCGTGGTTATCCCAGAATAAGCTGTTCCATGCTTTTCCATAAAGCTCCTTCTGCCAGCGGGAAAGGATGGCTTTTAAAGTGGTCAATGGCATTTTCTCATCCGTCCATTTCCCATACCTTCCGCAGCTGTCCACATGCTGGAACTGGAACACCATGTTCAACTCCCCGCTGTCCTTTCCCGCATAGCGGCAGGCTTCCTCAGGGGTAACGCCTGCGGTTTCTCCCACCGTCATCAGGTCATACTTCGATAATACTTCCCGGTTCATTTCCTTCAGATAGCGGTGGACATTCGGGCCGTGGACGCAGTAAGGAGAATAATCCCCGTAAAGTCCCCGGATTTCTCCGTCCGGCATCTCCTTTGTCTTGGAAATCATGCTGATAACGTCCATCCGAAAGCCGTCAACACCCTTTTTACACCACCAGTCCATCATGGCAAAAACTTCGCTGCGCACCCTGGGATTATCCCAGTTTAAATCCGGCTGCTTTTTTGAAAACAAATGAAGGTAATACTGTCCTCGATTTTCGTCAAACTCCCACGCACTTCCGCCGAAACATGCCCCCCAGTTATTGGGTGCCGAACCGTCCTCCTTTGCATCTCTCCAGATATAGTAATCATGATAAGGATTATCCTTCGATTTCCGGCTTTCCGCAAACCAGCGATGCTCATCCGAGGTGTGGTTGACTACCAGATCCATAACAATTTTCAAGCCTTTTTCATGTGCCTTGGAAAGCAGCTCGTCAAAATCCTCCATGGTTCCAAATTCTTCCATAATTGCCTGATAGTCGCTGATATCATAGCCATTATCATCATTAGGGGACTGATAAACCGGCGACATCCAAATCACATCCACACCAAGGGTCTTTAAATAGTCCAGGCGGCTGATAATTCCCTGAAGATCTCCAATGCCATCCCCATTGCTGTCCATAAAGCTCCGGGGATAAATCTGATAAACCACGGCTTCCTTCCACCATGCAGTATGCGCTTTATTTTCCATAACAATCTCTTCTCCTTTTTATAGTAAAATGCCGATATAAGATACCAAGGGTTTTTGGATTGCCCCGCCCTTTGTGCTTCTGCAATCCTCTTATTCATTTATCCTACTTGATTTCCCCGAAAAAATCTTGCAGTATTTTTTACTATAAATAACACAATCTTGACCTTATAAGTCCTTACCGCGGACAAAGTGCATTAACTCCCGCCGATAGAAGATAAGCTACCTGTTAGTTTACATCCTTCACCTCTGCCCGGCAAATGGAGAGAAAGGCAAAAAGCAGCGAAATATCAGTGTCAACGGCGGCGCTGAAAGCGCCGTTCATCTTGACCGTTGACTGGCTCGGCTGGCTTTGCTACTCACCGGCATTTTGCTGTTCCGTTCTTCTGTTTCTCCATCCCCGTCCATGCCCACCACCATATCCATGATGTCCATTTTGCTGGTTATCATATGACGAAGAATTATTTCCACTGTCGGTTGAAAGGCGGTCAATTAAATCCCGAATTTCCCGCATTGTCATTTCCTGCACCGCTTCAGGAGTGATATTGGGGTCAAGAAGTTGTAATTCCAGAAAGGCTCTGTATTTTCCGCAGGATAGGCCCATTTCGTGAGCGTCAGCTACTTCTTCCGAGGACGCATAAAAGCAATAGGTATTGCGCCGTTCCTCCGCACATGCCTCGACACCGGAAAGAATTCTTGCGGATTGCTGCCCATCTGCTCCTGTCACGGTAATCGTCATAACTTCGTCATTAGATAACAACGCCGTTATAGTATCATTGTTCAACACCTGTTCAACTGCATCTGCGTAATTCTTATATTTTATATTCAAAGAATCGGCCAGTTTCCGTCCGTCCTCGTTAAAATCATTTATATCAATCACCCGGTCAAACCTATTGATGCTCATTTCAATGGAAGGGTTTATGTCGATGCTGATTTCTGCTATGGGAGTGAAATAAAGCCAATGTCCTCCGAACAGCATAAATAAAAAACAAATACATACTGTAGCATACAGAGGGTACTTATGATGTTTTACTGTTGTCGTTGTATATCCCTGTGTTCTCTGTGCAAGAAATGCTATAGTCTGGTTCTTTAATTCTTCCTTGGCACGTATAGGCTTAAAGAGTTCCTTAAATATATCATTCATATTCATAAGCACCTCCCAGCTTTTCCTTTAACATTTGTTTAGAACGAGTCAGGAGCGTATAAATCGTATTCACATTTTTTCCTAAAATACGGCTAATCTG
>CAJUDX010000040.1 GCA_910584785.1 uncultured Lachnospiraceae bacterium
AAACTGACATTTCTTAAAAACTATCAAAAAATGTCGTAATAGTTAAATTTAATGTCAAAAAAATTATAGCCTAAAAGAAAAAAGAAGGACTATACTTAGCATATACGATGAAGGAGGGTTACAACATGAAGAAAAATGAAAAAAACGTGAAAAAAGTATGCTTTCTGATGTTAAGTATGGCGCTTGCTGCAGGGGTGATGACGGGATGTAATGGAAGTTCGTCAGGAAATGAAGCTTCGCAGGCCCCTGAAAAATCGCCGGTAACTTCCTCGGAAACTCCCGCAGACGGCGCTGCCGGCACGCAGGAGCCCTATGTGGTGACGATGCTGACCCAGGGGGAGCAGCAGGAGGATTTGCCGAGAATTATGGAGAAGGTGAATGAGATCCTTGTCCGGGATTTGAATATGAAGCTGAACCTTATTGTTTCGCCGTATGGAAGCTTAAACCAGCAGCGCCAGTTAATGCTGACCAGCGGGGAGCCGTTGGATTTGGTTTACCTGGATGCTTCCTCAGCGATCGGTTTTATGAACAACGGGCAGATTTTGGATTTAAGTGATTTAATTGATCAATATGGGACAAACATTAAAAAATACTGGGGGGAAGAGGCAAAGTCAGCTAATATCGGCGGTTTTGTCTTTGGTGTTCCAAACCTGAATGAGGTGGGAAACATTCCGGCTATTGGGATGAGAAAGGATATGGTGGAAAAGTACCAGATTGATGTGGAGAGTATAAAGTCCTTAGAGGATTTAGAGCCGGTGCTGGCGATGATTAAGGAAAATGAACCGACGATGTCGCCCGTCCATATCTGTGCTGACCAGCCGCCGATTTCGCGCCAGCTTGGTGTGATTGATCAGATGATTGATGGGATTGCTGTCCTGGATAACAGCGGCATGGACAGTACAACGATTATTCCAGTGACCCAGAGCAAAGCTTACCGGGAAAAGTGCGAACTCTTCCATCGCTGGTATGAGGCCGGATATATTAACCCGGATGCAGCAACAACGACGGTGCAGTTTGAGTCAGCATTTAAAGCAGGAAGCACGTTTTCTGCTATTATGGTATGGCATCCGATGTCGCCCAAGCAGTTTGGCGGGGTAGATATGGTCTATGCGTTTTTGGGAGAACACCACGCAATGTCCGGGGCGACGGGAAATGCTGATTATGGGATTGCGGTGAATGCAAAAGATCCTGCAAAAGCCATGCAGCTTTTGGATTATCTTTATGGAAGTGAAGAGGTGGCACAGCTGTTAAACTGGGGCGAGGAAGGTATAGACTGGGTTTATGTGGATAAGGAAGCTAACGTTGTGGGATGGCCAGAGGGTGTGGACAGCAATAATGCCACCTATCACGCGCAGATGGCCTGGGCACTCCCCAATCAGTTTATGTCCAGCAGCTGGGATGGTGTATATGACCCGGATGTGTTCGATCAGATGCTGAAGTTTAATCAGGAGGGGATTCGTTCCAAGGCATTTGGGTTTACCTATAATACAAAGCCAGTGGAAAATGAATTAACCGCATTAAAAAATGTACAGGAAAAATACAGCATTTCTCTGGAAACAGGGGCTGTTGACCCGGAAGAGTACTTAGCGCAGTATGAAAATGAGCTGAAGCAGGCAGGGATTGACAAATTGATTGGAGAAAAACAAAAACAGTTTGATGCTTGGCTGGCAGAAAAGTAAAGTATGGGAAAGAAAGGAATGGGAAGCCATGGAAGAGAGGAAAAGAAAAAAAACGTTTCGCTGGAGAAAGTGGGTTCCCATTTTTATAATGATGTCGCCGGGACTGATTTACCTGCTGGTGAATAATTATCTGCCGATGTTTGGTCTGGTCATTGCGTTTAAAAAGGTAAATTTTCAGCTGGGAATCTGGGAAAGCCCATGGGCAGGATTTTCAAATTTTACCTATTTGTTTAAGACACCGGAGGCCTTAACGATAACCCGGAATACGCTCTTGTATAATGCCGCTTTTATTACAGTCAATACCGGATTAAGTCTGAGCTTTGCCCTGTTTATCACGGAAATGAAGAGCAAGTTTTGTAAGAAAATTTACCAGTCCGCAGTGCTTCTTCCCTATCTGATGTCGGCAGTGATTGTCAGCTATATTGTCTATGCGCTTTTAAGCCCGGACAAGGGCATGGTGAATAACAGTATCTTAAAACCTCTGGGAAAAAAGCCTGTTTCCTGGTATATGGAGCCAAAGTACTGGCCCTTTATCCTGCTTTTGGTCAATGCCTGGAAGGGCGTGGGATATAATTGTCTGGTATTTATTGCAGGGCTTTCTGGGATTTCACCGGGATTTTATGAGGCGGCAAGACTGGATGGAGCCAGTAAATGGCAGGAGATTTTCTATATTTCCCTGCCCTGCATGAAAACAAGCATTATTACACTGGTGCTTTTGCAGATTGGGCGGATTTTTTATTCTGATTTTGGACTGTTTTATCAGGTGCCGATGAATTCAGGAGCTTTGTTTGATGTGACGAATACGATTGACACTTATGTTTACCGAAGCCTTTTGCAGCTGGGAAATATCGGTATGGCGTCGGCTGCCGGGTTTTACCAGTCGATAGTTGGCTTTGGGCTGATTTTAGTCTGCAATGCCCTTGTCCGCCGGATGGATAAGGACAGCGCCTTATTTTAAAGGGGGAGAAGAGAATGAAAATAAAAGACCGGACAGTATTTGCCCTGCTTTCCCATGGAGTGATGATTGTTGTGACGATTATGGCTGTTCTCCCCTTTCTTTTGGTTTTTTTATCCTCAATTACCGAGGAAAATACGCTGGTTTTACATGGCTATTCCTTTTTTCCAAAGAAATTTAGTCTTTATGCCTATGCATATATCGTGAAAAAGGGTGGGAAAATATTTCGTGCCTACTGTGTCACCGTGTTTGTCACACTGATTGGGACAAGTATCAATGTGTTTATTTCAGCGATGTTAGCCTATCCCTTATCGTTAAAGGATTTGCCGGGGCGGAGGTTTTGGACGTTTTATGTGGTGTTTACCCTGTTATTTAACGGGGGGCTGGTTCCCACCTACCTGCTGTATACTTCGGTGATTAATGTGAAAAATACGATTTTTGCCCTGATTGTCCCGAATTTTTTAATGCATACCATGAATGTGCTTTTGATGCGCTCTTATTACAGTGCAAGCATCCCTTCGGAATTATATGAGGCAGCGGAGATTGACGGGGCGAGTCAATTTAAGATTTTTGGTGCGATTATTCTTCCTTTGGGTAAGCCGATTGCCGTGACCATGGCCTTATTTTCTGGTTTAAGTTACTGGAATGACTGGACAAACGGCCTGTATTATTTGACAGGTTATGATGGGGAAAAGCTATTTAGTATTCAGAATTTCCTGAATAAAGTGGTAACGGATATCCAGTATTTAAACTCCAGCCAGGTTGGTTCCAGCGCTGAAATGCTGGCTAAATTGCCCACGGTTTCCGTGCGTATGGCGATTGCTTTTGTCGCCATGATTCCTATTTTACTTTTGTTTCCGTTCTTGCAGAAATACTTTTCCAAGGGGATTGCGATGGGGGCAGTGAAAGGGTAAAATGGAAGGGAAATAAGAAGAACACACAGAAGAAACGGAGGAAAAAATGAAACAGGAAAAGAGGACAGGCAATTCTATTTCCCGCCGGATCAAGCGGATGATTCTGATGCTTGTACCTCTTTCTGCGCTTTATATCGGTATCAGCATTGCCAGTACCTGGTACTTTCGGATGCAGATTATCCGCTATGCGGAAACCTTTGTGGATGTGGTAATGGAGGAGATTGAAACTACGGTGGGCAATATTAACCGGAGGATGAGTCTGCTGATTTTAGGTGAGGGGGAAGCCGATAAAGAGATGGATTCCTATATCCGCCATATCCGTTTTACAACGAATAGTGCTTACCGGAATTACTTTATCCGCCGCCTGCAGGATGTGTTTTTGATGTATTCGATGGAGTATGGGAAGGCTTATCAGTTTTTTGCCTTTTTTCCGCAGGACGGACAGTATGTGGGCGTGAATACCAATGAGCGGATGGGACAGGAGATTTGGGAGGAAGTTCGCCAAGATATTACCTGGAAACTAAAAGAAGGCCTGCTGTCGCCAAATTCGGGGAGCCAGCATTGGCAGTTTTCTGATAGTAGTCTGAGTAACGACTATATTATTAAGCTTTACAGCATTAAGGATGTCTATGTGGGCTGCTGGATTCTGCCATCTGATCTCATTGCCCCATTGGAAAATGCGGTAAAGGATACAAAAAGTACGGCCCAGCTTTTGGATCAGGACAAAGGCTGCCTCTGGGGAGAAGAGATATTGGGGAAGGCAACGATTACGATTGAGCGGAGGTTTTCTCACCTTCCCTTTCAGGTTCGCCTGGCTGTCCACGATTACGGGCTGTTTCAGCGCACGGTGCTGATGCAGCTTTTGCTGACAGGGATTGCCCTGGGGATGCTTTGTGCGGTGTTAAGCAGTGTGTACTATCTGTACAGCAGGGTAATGAAGCCGATAAAAAAATTTTCAGATAATCTGGAACGGATCAGCCGGGGCAGGGATGGGCTGGAGGAGATCAGCAGTAGCGAATTGTTGGAGTTAGAGCAGGCTAATGCGAGATTTCGCCAGCTTCTTTGCCATATCGATCGCCTGCAGGAGGAAATTTACGAGCGGGAGAGGAAGAAACAAAAGATGGATATGGAGTATCTCAAGCTGCAGATTGAGCCGCATTTTTACTTAAATTGTCTGAACTTTATCTATAATATGGTTGATTTAAGGCAGTACAGCCAGGCCAGTAAAATGGCGGTAATGACGGCGGAATATATGCGGTATTTGTTCCATCATGAGCAGAATTTTGTGCGCGTATGGGAGGAACTGGAGCATACCGCCCATTACCTGGAGATTCAAAAACTGCGTTTTTCATCGGCATTTACGTATTATATTGAGCAGGAGGAGGAGACAAAGGCACAATGGATTCTGCCGTTAATGATTCAGACGTTTGTGGAAAATTGCATAAAATATGCGATGGATTTTGACTCCTGCCTGCAAATTACGATAACGGTATTTTCTGAGGAGATGGAGGGTGAGCCCTGGATGAATCTTTGTGTCGCGGACAGCGGTCCCGGATTTCCTGATGCCCTGCTAACACGTCTGGAGGATCAGAAGAGGTACAGGGAAGAGGAAAAAGAGCATATCGGCATTGCCAATACGCTAAAGAGGATACATTATCTTTATGGGGAGCAGGCAAAGGTTTCGTTTTATAATGGTCCGGGAAAGGGGGCCGTGGTGGATATGCATTTGCCGTGTTATGTTCCTGGTGAAAGGGGGATGGGGCTTGATGAAGCTGCTGATTGTTGAGGATGATGTGCATGTGATTCAGGGAATCCAGCAAAATATAGACTGGAAAAAATTAGGAATTACAGATGTGTATCCGGCATTGGGCAGTTTAGCCGCCAGGAAGCAGTTGAAGGAAACAAAAATTGACCTGATGATCTGTGATATTGAAATGCCGCGGGAGACCGGGCTGGATTTGCTGGAATGGATGCGGCGGGAGAATATGAATGTCCAGACCATTTTTTTAACCAGCTATGCAAAATTTGAATATGCACAGCGGGCAATTCAGTTAAATAGCGTGGAATATATTTTAAAGCCGGTGGATTATGGGCAGCTGGAGAAGGCATTATGGCTTGCCGCGGATAAGGCGCACAAATGGCAGCAGAGTGAGAGGTGGAAGGAAAATCATCATTATTGGGAACAGAACCGCAGGAATGTGACCGAATATGTCTGGCGGGAAATTCTTAATGGGAAGCTGTCAAAGGATGAGGAAGTGCTTAACCGCAGGCTTGAGGAATGCGGTATTTCTTATGGAAGGGACAGTGTTTTTCTTCCTGTTGTTTTTCAGATCCTGAAAAGTTCAGAAAATGAACAAAAAAAGCTGGAAGAGATCGTCGAAGGACTTTCCTGTTCTAATTACTGTGAAAATCAGGACGCATTTGTCTGGAGGGAGTTTTTTGGATGGATTTCAGAGAATGTCGGTGTGTGTTTGCTGGGAACCAGGCTGAATTATGAGCCTGGGGAAACCGAACAGTATATGGAGGAGTTGTTAGATGAACTAAAGCAGGGACTAAAAGACGCCAGGGCAGAAGTGCTCTGCGGTGTTGGGATGTGGAGTATTTTGGCCCTGCTTTTTGAGGATGTGGAAAATACCTGCGCGATGCTGTATGAGACGCCCCAAAGGCAGGAAAAGATTGTAAAACTCAGCCAGTATCATCCCATGGATACGCTCTGCGAAGTGCCGGACTGGGAGGAGTGGCAGCGCCTGATGACATCCGGTCAGATGGATGGGCTGGCCTGGGCGGTGGAAAACTATCTGCGCGTGTTAGATCACCAGCAGAAAATGACATCCAGGAATTTACAGCAGCTGGGGATGGATTTAACCCAGATGGTCTATGCCGGTTTGAGTTCGATGAATCTTTATGCCCATCATTTTTTTGATAATGAGGAAAGCAACCGCCTTTATGCCAGGGCTGCGCTGTCGCCGGGGCATATGATGCAGTATCTTCATTATTTACTGTCCAGGGCGGGAGAGTATCAGGCTGTGTTAAAGCGCCCAAAGAGTATGATAGATCAGGTAAAACAGTATATGGACGAGCATTTTCAGGAAAATATTTCCAGAGAGGATTTGAGCCGTCAGGTTTTTTTAAACCCGGATTATTTATCGCGATTGTTTAAAAAAGAAACCGGAGTTTCCATCAGCGGGTATTTAATGCAGAAGAGGATTGGCCTGGCTAAGGAACTGTTAGCGGGGACAAGAATGCCCATCAGCGTGATTGCTGCCCAGGTCGGTTATGATAATTTTGCTTATTTTACCAAGGTATTTAAAGAAAAGACAGGGATGTCGCCGAATAAATTTCGAAAAAACTGGCAGAGGCAGGGGGATTCGATTGAACAGGATGCAGAGGGACAGAACGGAAAAGAATAGACAGGAAATTTGTTTTTGTGCATATGAGACGCGGTGCAGGATTTGGATTGAGGAGAGAGAGGATGGCGGGGAGATTCTTTCTGCCTGCAGAGCCATTGCCCTGCAGGTGGAAGGGAGGTTAAACATGTATGACAGGTGTTCCGAGATCTCCTTTTTATGCCAAAACTATCAGCCGGGAGAAGGTCAGAAGGTTTCCCCGGCGCTTTTTTCTTTTCTGGAAATGAATTTGCAGATGGCAGAATTAAGCGGAGGAAGGTTTGATTTTACCGTTGGGGCGCTGGTTAAGCGGTGGAATTTTGGCAGCGGAGTGGGTGAAGTGCCGGATAAGGAGGAGATTGACCGGCTGCTGGCGTGTACTGGTTATCAGCATGTTCATTTGGTGGGGAAAGATGAGGTGGTTTTTGACCGGGCAGGAATGGTGCTGGATGCAGGCGGTTCGGGAAAGGGCTTTGCTTTGGACCAGGTGGCTGATTATCTGCGGAGTAAGGGGGTGAGACAGGCCTGGATGGATTTTGGGGGAAATCTTTATGTGATGGGCGATAAGGGGAGGAAGATCGGGATTCGCGATCCCCGGCAGCCGGGAAGGGTGATCTGCGGGGTAGAAGCAAAAAATCAGGCAGTGTCTACATCTGCCTGCTATGAACATGCGATTCAAAAGGATGGGAAAATGTATGGTCACATCCTTAATCCCGGACTGGGAAGGCCCGGCACCTCTGGCTTAAGTAGCGTCACCGTCTTGGCCTCGTCGGCAGCCAGCGCCGATATGCTGTCTACGGCGATTTACCTTGCCGGAAGAGAAGAGGGGATGGTGCTGCTGAATAAGGCTGAGGAGGCACTGGGCGAAGAAATACGCTGTATTATGATTCCTGAACCTTCCCTGTAAGATAAGTTATGATTCCTGAACTTTTTTAGCAGGATAAAAGTTAAATGTGCGGATTAATCGAGCGGTTTCTGGTAAAATGTCCCCACAAAGGTTTCTGTGGGCAGGACATTGACAATTACCGCCGGGTCAACCTGTTTTAAATGGAAAAGAATATCCTGCACCTCGTAGGTGGAAACAACCGTGTGCAGCAGGCTCATGGGCTTTCCGCTGTAGCCGCCGTGACCATCCACGACCGAGATTCCGTGCCGGCAGATACGGACATATTCCTTTACCAGGGCATCTGGTTTTTGCGTCGTGATCTGCAGCGTTACCCGCTTAAAGCGATGGTAAAAGTTATCGATGGTTTTGGTCGAGATAAACTGAAATAAAATGGAGTAGCCTGCATGTTCCCATCCAAACAGGGCGCCGAAAATACAGAGCAGCCCGCAGTTAAAGAAGAACACATACTGCCAGATGGATTTTCCAATGCGGTTGGACACATACAGGGCGATAAAGTCCAGTCCGGCGGTGGATGCATTACCCTTTAGGGCGATGGAAATTGCCAGTCCATATAAAAAACCGCCAAAGCAGATATTTAACAGGACATCGTCAAATAAGGGTTCAGATGCCATGATGCGAAGAAAGGTACTGGACAGAAAAACCTGCAGCATGGAAAATAACACAAACTTTTTGCCGATGTGCTGGTAACAAAACAGGGCGACAGGGATATTCAGCACCACCATGCCCACGGAGGTCGGAAAAGAAATCCCTATTTTTCCGGTGATTTTGGACAGCAGCGAGGCGATTCCGGTAAACCCGCTGGGCAGAAGGCCCACAGGCTCCAAAAAGGTGTTCATGGTAAAGGCCTGTAAAAGCGCAGAGGCAAACACCGCAGCAAACATGATAAGGTATCGTTTTTTCATAACTGTTCCTTTCCTGATGTTCAAATAGGGTTAAAACATGTTTGCCAGGGTTTCATTGACCAGCTTGCCGTCGGCCTTTCCTTTTACCTTGGGCATTAATACCTTCATAATTTTCCCTTTATCCGCCGGTGCCGGCTTTTCGATATTCAGCTCGGCAAGTACACTGAGGATAACTTCACGAATCTGCTCCACTGACATATCTTCCGGGGCAAATTCCTTATAAATGCTGATACGCAGGGCGGCTTCGCTGCGGATATCCGTTCTGTCTTGCGGCGCAGTGTCGTGGGTTTCCTGACATTGCTTGATTTCTTTTTTGACAATGGCGTTCTCTTCGTCCTCGGTCAATGGGGAGCGCTTGTCAATTTCCGCATTCTTTAAGACGCTAAGCAGCATCGACAGGGCGTCTTTTCTTTCCTTATTTTTATCTTTCATGGCCTGTACCATGGCAGCTCTTACAATGTCAATCTTACTCATGTGTTTTCCTCCTTTTTGTTTGACATTTTCTTTAGCATACCACCCATTGTCCTAAAATACAACTAAAACCGGCTTATTCCTTCATGGATTTCATAATCATTAGCAGGTGTGTAAGGTTTTCCTCACTGATCAAGGGGAGGAGGGCCTGGATTTTTTCAGCAGTAAGGGAAAATGATGAGGATTCATCGTTAAAGAATTGGGACAGGGTGATTCCAAAATAGTCGCAAATAATCATTAGGGAATCCCAGGTAGGTGTAATCGAACCAGAAGAAACCTTATTAATGTAATTATTGCATTTGCCAATGTTTTTGCTGAGCTGATATTCTGAAATCCCTTCGGCCAGACGAAGAGATGTAATGCGTTCGCCAATGAAGTTTTTATCCATAAGGAATCGACCCTTTCTTTATAAATCGTCGTTTTTGTCTTTGAATAGTCGTTTTATCGAATATAGTCATTTATTCTCTTTTTAGTATACGTGGTAGATTCACGGCAATAGTCACTGAATAATCTCTGTTTTTTTCATAAAATTATACTTAATAATCTCTATTTTAAAAATTAACGGAAATTTATGTGTGAATGTGAAACCATTAGGAAGATAAAATCATATTGAATTAGTAGGATATATATGCTATACTTTATCAAGCGAAGTTTGTCTTGCCCTGTCAGTAAATTACCTCTAAAGGGCAGGATGATGAAATTTCTGGAAAGGTGGAAGATTATGAGTGAAGCAATGCATTGTACAATAAATGAAGGAATGAATGGAAAAAAGGAAAACGAAAAGCAATGGATTTATTTAGATAATGCAGCGACGACAAAGACATCGCCGGAAGTGGTTAAGGCAATGCTTCCGTTTTTTAGTGAATATTATGGAAATCCTTCCTCTGTTTATGAGTTTTCCAATGCTTCCAAGCAGGCAGTAGCACAGGCAAGACAGGTAATTGCGGACTCGCTTGGGGCAAAGGCACAGGAAATTTACTTTACTGCCGGGGGAAGCGAGGCCGATAACTGGGCGTTAAAAGCAACTGCGGAGGCCTATGCGCAAAAAGGGCGCCATATCATTACCAGTAAAATTGAGCACCATGCCATCCTTCATACCTGCCAGTATTTGGAAAGCCGTGGTTTTTCCATTACTTATCTGGATGTGGACGAACAGGGGATGGTAAAGCTGGATGAGCTGAAAAGGGCGATCCGACCAGATACGGTTTTGATTTCCATTATGTTTGCCAATAATGAAATCGGAACGATTGAACCAATAAAGGAAATCGGTGAAATTGCAAAAGAGAACGGTATTTTATTCCACACTGATGCTGTCCAGGCTTATGGTCATCTGCCGATTGATGTGGATCAGTATCATATTGATATGCTGAGTGCCAGCGGACATAAAATTAATGGGCCCAAGGGAATTGGTTTTTTATATATCCGCACAGGGGTAAAGATTCGTTCGTTTATCCACGGCGGCGCACAGGAGAGGAAGCGACGCGCCGGAACCGAAAATGTTCCGGGAATTGTGGGTCTGGGAAAGGCGGCGCAGCTTGCTGCCCAAACCTTAAAAGAGCGGTCAGAGAAAGAGACAGAGCTTAGAGATTACCTGATGGAGCGAGTGATGGCTGAGGTTCCCTTTACCCGGATCAATGGTCATTCAAGCCGCCGTCTGCCAAATAATTGTAATTTTGCGTTTCAGTTTATCGAGGGAGAATCCCTGCTGATTATGCTGGATATGGCGGGAATCTGCGGTTCGAGCGGGTCAGCCTGCACCTCTGGCTCCCTGGACCCTTCTCATGTGCTGCTGGCGATTGGCCTTCCTCATGAAATTGCCCATGGCTCCCTCCGCCTGACCTTAAGCGAGGAAAACACGAAAGAAGAGATGGACTATGTGGTGGGAGAGATTAAGCGCATTGTGGTCCGACTGCGGGAGATGTCTCCGCTGTATGAGGATTTTATGAAAAAAAATTAACCTTATTGCATGATGATAAAGAAAAGGAGAACAAATTATGTATTCAGAAAAAGTAATGGATCATTTTGAGCACCCAAGGAATGTCGGCGAGATAGAAAATCCCAGCGGAATGGGAACGGTGGGGAATGCCAAGTGCGGGGATATTATGCGGATTTATCTCGATATTGATGAAAACCGGATCATCCGTGATGTAAAGTTTAAAACTTTTGGCTGCGGAGCTGCGGTGGCGACCAGCAGCATGGCGACGGAGCTGGTTAAGGGAAAGTCCGTTCAGGAGGCGATGAAAATAACAAATAAAGCGGTGATGGAGGCGCTGGATGGCCTTCCGCCGGTCAAGGTGCATTGTTCTCTTTTGGCAGAGGAGGCGATTCACGCCGCCCTGTGGGATTACGCGCAGAAAAATCATATAGAAATTGAGGGGCTTAAGCAGCCTAAAAGTGATATCAGCGAGGAAGAAGAGGAAGAAGAATATTAAAAACAAGAAGTAAAAAACGGTAAGACGAGGATAACGAAAGAACACAAAGAACATTGGATGGGAAGATACAGGGAAAAAATATGCAGAAAACAGTAGTAGTAGGAATGTCAGGCGGCGTGGATTCTTCCGTGGCTGCCTGGCTGTTAAAGGAAAAGGGCTATCGGGTGATTGGCGCGACGATGGAGCTTTGGCAGGAAAAAAAGGAGGGGTGCGGCAGTTTATCTGCGGCAGAGGATGCCCGTCAGGTGGCGCAGGTGCTTTCGATTCCTCATATTGTCCTGCCGTTTTCCCAGGTGTTTAAGGAACAGGTGGTGGATTATTTCGCAGAAGAATACTGGCATGGGAGGACACCAAATCCCTGCATTGCCTGCAATCGCTATGTTAAATGGGAAGCCCTGCTTAAGCACAGTAAGGAATTAGGGGCAGAATGGATTGCCACAGGTCATTATGCCAGAATTAAACAGTTAGACAACGGACGTTATAGCTTGTCTGCCTGCGCTTCTGCGGCAAAGGATCAGACCTATGCATTGTATCGTCTGACCCAGGAGCAGCTTTCGCATACCCTGATGCCGCTGGGGGATTATACCAAGGAAGAGGTGCGCAAGATAGCAGAAAAAATCGGCCTTCCTGTGGCGAAAAAGCCTGACAGCCAGGAGATTTGCTTTATTCCTGACCATGATTATGCCGGCTTTATTCAGCGGTATTGCAGCAGAGCGCTTTCTCCCGGAAATTTTGTGGACAGCAGCGGTCGGGTGCTGGGCACGCACCAGGGCATAATCCATTACACCGTCGGACAGCGCCGCGGGCTGGGTCTTTCTGCCGGTCGCAGGGTATTTGTTAAGGAAATCCGACCAGAGAGCAATGAGGTGGTTATCGGAGAGGACGACGAGGTGTTTTCCAGAACCCTTCGCTGCCATCAGCTCAATTGGATGGGGATACCTGGACTTGGCGGAAAGGAAATTTCTCTTCGGGCGAAAATTCGCTACAGCCATCAGGGAGAAGAGTGCACGGCGCGTCAGCTGGATAAGGACTTAGTTGAGTGCACTTTTCACACCCCGGTGCGCGCAGCAACACCGGGACAGGCTGTGGTCTTTTATCAGGGGGATGTTATCGCCGGGGGTGGGGTGATTTTGTAAGAATTTTGTCAAAAAAACGCAAAAAGCCTGTGTTTACAAATTAAGCGGTCTGTAGTAAACTGTACACAGAATCAGCGGAAAGGTATTTTCCGCCGGTAAGTGAGGAGGAAGAGGGAAATGAAAAAGAATTACCGAAAACTCGCCGGTATCATGATGGTTTTTTGCGTGGGTATGGCGTCAGTGACTGGGTGTACAAGTTATGAAAAAATAGATCTTGCTGCTGCAGCAGTATCGGAAGTGGAAACCACAGCGCCGGAAAAGGAGAACCAGCCGGAGATCAGCGATTTGGATGCCGAGCTTACACAGGCTCCCGCGCCGAATTTTACAGAAGTTTCGGATACAGTGTATATTAAGGGCAATCAGGTTCGTCTCCGCACCTCGCCGACGACTGCAAATTCGGATAATATATCGACTGTATTGAATCAGGGCGCTTCGTTGAAACGTACGGGCGACAGCGATGACTGGTGCCGTGTGACCTATAACGGAAAGACCCTGTATGTGGCAAAGCAGTATATTTCGGTAAAAAATCCATCTGCTGCGGAGGTGAATACCAATATCGGTAATTCCGGTTCCGGCAGTACAGGGAATACCGGAAACACAAGTGCCTCAGCGTCAGCAAATAAGGATGGCGCGCAGACGGCGGACAAGAGTTCCATTACCGTGGACAGCAGCTGGAAATATGCAGATTATTCCATGATTAAGACAGGGGCGGCAACCCTTTACCGTTCAAACGCAGCAAACCGCAAGGGAATTACCGTCTGTGTTAATGCCGGTCATGGGACAAACGGGGGCGGAAGTGTGAAAACCTTCTGTCATCCGGACCAGACACCCAAGGTGACTGGAGGAAGCACGGGAGCCGGGGCAGTGAAGGCGATTGCGGTTTCCAGCGGTATGACCTTTAAGGACGGAACACCGGAGCGGGATGTTACCCTTGCCCTTGCCCTTGCCTTAAAGCCCAAGCTGCTGGCGGCGGGGTATGATGTCGTAATGATCCGGGAAAGCGACGATGTGCAGCTGGATAATATTGCCCGAACCGTGATAGCCAATAATACAGCAGACTGCCACATTGCCCTGCACTGGGATTCTTCGGAGAGTGATAAAGGGGCATTTTATATGAGCGTGCCCAATATTGCCTCTTACCGCGCGATGGAACCGGTGGCGTCGAATTGGCAGAAGCATAATAATCTGGGAGAAAATTTAATTTCCGGCCTGCGCGGAGTGGGGGTTAAGATATTTTCCGGAGGGTCGATGGAGATGGATTTGACACAGACTTCGTATTCTACGGTGCCCAGTGTGGATATTGAGCTGGGGGATAAGGCGTCAGATCATTCTGCAGCAACGATGGATGTTTTGGCTAATGGACTGTTAGCAGGAATTAATAGCTTTTTTGGGCAATAGCGGGACATGGTCTGGTTATTGAATCTAGTCAGTCAATAATTTAAACAGAAAAATTTAGACAGAAGAATTTAGACAGAAGAAAATGGCTCTGGAGGGTATCCAGGGTCATTTTTTGTACTTTTTAAACGATTAAGGAAGTTTTCTGTCTTATCGGTATTCCGACTTTCCTTTGTCCCTATCAGGAAAGTCACTCACTTTTAAGCCGCAGCAATGTTTAATTATGAAAAAATTGGTTGACAAACATATGTTCTTGTGATAGATTAATTGGGAACACACGTTCGATTACAACTGGGAGGAGCAGATGTGTATGGATTATTATATTAGGATTGGCGAGGTTTGTGTTCCCGTGTCAGAGGAGATTTATAAAGTGTATTGTCAGGGGGCAAGGAAGGAGAGGTATTTTCGGGAGGGAGATCGAAGGAACCGCACATTATTTTATGATGCCCTGGATACGGAGGAGTTAAAAGGCAGTGAGATATTTTCTGACCCGGATGCCACTTCTGTGGAGGAAGCTGCGGAAAAAAATTGTCTGTTGGAAGCCTTAAAAGGAGAGGTGGAAAAATTGAACCGAAATGAGAAAGAGCTTTTATGCCGTCTCTATGTGTACGGGGATTCTCTTCGTGCACTGGCGAGGGAGAAGCATATTCCAGTGACGACCCTGCAGTCCAGGCATAAGAAGCTTCTGGAGCGATTAAAGAAAAAACTGGAGTAAGGATGCAGACGGAAAAATAGAACATAGAGAAGGTGAAAAAATAGAAAAACAAAAAAGTTTCGTACATATGTTTGGGTTGTCGGATGAATAGTAGAGGAGGAAATACAATGAAGAGTGGATTACCGGATGTTTCCCGATGGCTGGTGAATGTGTTTTTTGCAGCTGCGGTGCTTTTGGCTGTGGTGGTGTGGTTGCCGGAAGCATTCTGCATGAAGGCCTATGTGGTAAAAAGCAGCAGTATGGAACCGACGATTAAGGCGGGAAGTGTAATTTATGTCCGTGCGTATCAGGAGGACGAGCAGGTTTCTCCGGGGGACATCATCAGCTTCACGACAGGGGAGGTGATGGTGACGCATCGGGTAGTTTCCGTTAACCAGGAAGAAAAAACAGCGGTCACGAAAGGAGATGCAAACCAGGTATGCGACCCAAAGAGTCTTCCGTTGGATGCCATCCAGGGTAAGGTAGAGTTTCATCTTCCTCTTTTGGGCTATTTGCTCCTTAAATAGATGATTTGCCAAATAGGCACAGTAGTTAAGGCACAGACAGGAGGATGTGTATGGAAGAAAGAAAACAAAAAAGAAAAACCAGGATAAAAATTCTGGCAGCAGTTGCTTTGATTGTTGCTTTGAGCCTGAGCGGTACGTTAGCTTATATGACAGACTATGAGGCAGCAGAAAACCGGTTTACGGTGGGAAGTGTAGATTTTAACCTGTATGAAAGAAACTGGGATGGCGAATTGCCTGACGGGAGTTATGCCAGTTCCTCGGACGCCAGCTCATCAAATGCCAGCTCGTCCGATGCCAGTCCGTCAAACGCACTGGGGATTAAGCAGGCAGAGCATATGTATGCGGGGAAAGTGATTCCCAAAGATCCGGCGATTAAGAATAATAGTAAGAATGATGCCTACGTGAGGATGACGGTGAAGATACCTGTGGCCGATGTGATTACCGCAGAGGACGATGGAACGCTGGTTGCGGGAGGACAGGCTGTGGAAACAGAACTCTTTACCTATGATGTAAATCCCGACTCAGGGATGACGCTATTATCCCATTCCGTCTCCCCGGAAGATAACAGCCATATTTATGAGTATATTTATACCGGAGGAGGGAACAGGGAAATTCCTGTGCCTGCCGGACACGATATTCCGCCGTTGTTTAACACAGTAACCTTTGCCAATATTGTGGGGGGTCAGTTGAGAGATAATATTGAGTTTATCCATGTGGACTTTAAGGCGATTCAGGCCGGCGGATTTGATTCACCTGAAGAAGCATGGGCGGCTTACCAGAACCAGATGCCATAGAAGCTGCTGGGCCCCAATAGAAAATATTACAATTCTATTAATTCGTATTGTTTTTTTGTATTAAAAGTATTAAAATAGAAGCAGACCAAATTTTTGATAATCAGGGAGGCTCTATGTTTAAGGCAAGAAAGAAAAATGATACGGTGAACACAAGTATTATTAATACCATTATTGGCAATAATTCCAAGATAGAAGGTCTTTTATTTGCTTCAGATTCAACCAGGGTGGATGGTCTTTTGCAGGGTAAGATTTTATCGGAAAGTTCAGTTATTGTCGGAGAGAGTGGTGTTGTCCGTGGGGATATCCATGCGGTGGAAATTCTGGTAGCAGGAACCGTTTATGGAAATCTGACGGCAGAGGAGAGAATTGAACTGACAGAAACCGGATGTGTTCTGGGTGATTTAATTACTAAGACACTGGTTATCGATGAAGGTGCATCCTTTAAGGGAAATTGTATGATGGAGGTGATGGAGGACAAAAAGGCTCCAGAGAATTTCAGTGCAGAAGCAAATAAAAAGTTTGCAGGGAAGGCGGGGAAGGCTGGGCTGCAGAAGAAAGAAGAGCATCAGCCTGCCGAGCCTGACCCGGCAGACAAGAGCGGGAAATCCTGATTGCCAAACCGTGATGGAAATTACATAGCCCTGCCTGATGGTTTGATGCAGGCAGGGATAGCGGATGTAAAACGATTGTATTATCCCAGCGGTAAAAGGAGCGTCAGGTTGAGATGAAATGGAAAAAATTTAAAAAAGAACGAATTTCATTGAATTATACCGTTATGCTGCTTCCCCATTCACAGAAAAAGCCGATTCATTTTAAAACCCCTGTGTGGACTTTTGGACTTTTCTTTTTGGGCTTGTTGATTTTGACCGGGGCGTGTCTGTTTTTTGCAGGCTCCCGCGTTCAGCTTAAGCAGGTTCAGGCAGAAAAATCTCATCTGGAACAGGAATGGGATAAATTGGCTGCGGAGAAACAAAAAGCGGATGAGGAAAACGAAGAGTTGAAGCAGGCGAGGGAAAACCAGGAACAGGAACTTAAGTCTCTGGAGCAAAAAACAAGAGATACGATTAAGGAACTGGAGGACTTAGTTGAGCGGGAAAATCAAATCCGTCAGGAGCTGGGCCTGCAGCAGGTGACGCAAGACCAGGATACAAAGAGCCAGGGGCCTGCGGCTGAGGACGGCGCAGATCAGAAGGAAGATGCCGAAAGCCAGATGGAAGGCACTGCCGATCAAAACGAAGTATCGGGAAACCAGGGAAGTACAGATGGTGCGCTTCAGGCATTTGCCGCGGATTATTCTGTGCTTCTTGTGGAAAATACTGCGGATTTTCAGGGGATTCAGGAGGAACTTGCCTTTCTGCAGACCAGTTTAACGGAAAAAACCAGCCAGTATGACAGTTATTTACATACAATTGAGGCAAGACGAGAGGCGGAGGCAGCGGAGAAGGCACGAAGAGAGGAATTGCGGCTTTCCATCGTAAGGAACGCACTGCAATATGTGGGAAATCCTTATGTTTATGGAGGGAATAATCCAAATACGGGTGTGGATTGCTCAGGCTTTACGAAATATATAATGGCGAATACTGCCGGCGTGTATTTGAATCGAACGGCAGCTTCCCAGTCAACCCAGGGTCATGCGGTATCTGCCCAGGAGGCGAGGCCGGGTGATCTGGTTTTTTACAGCAATGGTGCTTCCGTCAATCATGTGGCCATTTATATCGGCGAAGGCCGGATTGTCCATGCATCGAATGCAAGGGTGGGGATTATCACTTCCAATATGTATTACCGGACGCCAGTAAAGATTGTGAATGTATTAGGTGATTAAGGAGCTGTTATTAGGTGATTAAGGAGCTGTTGCAAAATAACAGCTCCTTTTTTCTTCTCTCTGCAGCAGGATAGTTTATGTAAGTTTTTATTTTTGATTAATCTTCGCTTTCTCTTCGCTCATCGATGGAAGTATAGGGTTTGCTTTCCAGGGAGAGAAGGCTTTGGTAGGCGGGGCGGATGATCTTATCGACATTGATCAGCTCTTCAATGCGATGTGCGCTCCATCCCACGATTCGGGCAATGGCAAAGATTGGGGTGAACAGTTCGGTGGGAATATCCAGCATACTGTAAACGAAACCACTGTAAAAGTCCACGTTAGCGCTTACTCCCTTGTAGATGGCACGCTCTCCGGCAATGATTTTGGGTGCTAAGGTTTCTATCATGGAGTACAGGGCGAAGTCCTTTTCTCTGTGTTTTTCCACTGCCAGCTTTTCGACAAATCCCTTAAATATCTGCGCGCGGGGATCAGAAATAGAATAAACTGCATGGCCCATACCATAAATCAGACCTTTTTGGTCGAAGGCCTCCTTGTGAAGGAGCTTTAAAAGGTAGTGGGTGACTTCTTCCTCGTCCGTCCAGTCGGTTAAGTTTTCTTTTAAATCTGCCATCATTTCCACCACTTTAATATTTGCGCCGCCGTGCTTTGGCCCTTTTAAGGAGGAGAGGGCAGCGGCGATTACCGAATAGGTATCGGAACCGGCGGAGGTGACGACACGGGTAGTAAAGGTGGAGTTATTTCCGCCGCCGTGTTCCATATGGAGAACCAGGGCGAGGTCGAGGACCCTTGCTTCTAAATCAGAATACTGCATATCTGGTCTCAGCATGCGGAGGAGATTTTCCGCAGTGGAAAGGTTTTCGTCCGGTCGGTGGATATATAAACTGTCGTCGCACTCATAATGGTTGTAAGCGTGGTAGCCGTACACAGCCAGCATGGGGAAAGTGCTAATCAGCATCATGCACTGGCGGAGCACATTGGAAAGAGAATTATCAGCAGCATTCTCATCGTAGGAAGCCAGGGTAAGCACGCTTTTGGTCATTGAATTCATAATATCCCTGCCCGGAGCTTTCATAATAACATCCCGGACAAAGTTGGTAGGAAGGAAGCTGCTTTTGTTTAATGCTTCGTGGAAGTCAGCCAGCTGGCTGTGGGTGGGAAGATTTCCAAAGAGAAGAAGATAGGCGATTTCTTCAAAACCGAAGTGTTTATGCGTCGGATCTAAAAAGCCATGAACTAAATCGTTAATATCATATCCCCGGTAGAGCAGTCTGCCGTGGCAGGGAACGCTTTGACCATCGACCTGCTTTTTGGATTGAATCAGGGAAATGTTTGACAGTCCAGCCAGGACACCAGCCCCGCTTTTATCGCGAAGCCCTCGTTTAACCCCATAGGTTGAAAATAAATCGGGGTCAATGCTGCTATTTGCCAGGCAGAGCTCTATCTGTGATTTTGCAAATTCGTCAACAAATTGTCTGTTATCAGCCATGAAATACCTCCTTGTATAATAAATATCGGATATCTCCAGTGTATAATTATTCATAGACTGTGGGTATCCTGTGATACCGGCTAGTGTGAGCAGCCAGTTATTTGATGAAACATAGTATAGTTATACACTTTTTATTGATAAATGTCAACCATTATCATTCGTCAATGGTTGACTTATGCATTATATGCCGCTATAATAAAGCTGGAATTTATTTTGTCTATATTGTGCGATGGTCAGATTGGCAGAGGAGGAAAAAGAAAAGGTATGGAACGGTGGACCAATGAGGATGGTGTGCAAAGGCTGTTCGAGATTTTTACTGCGTCACAGAGATTGGTGTTAAAGTCGCTGGACTATCAGGGGGCACATTTGACCAAGTATCAGCTTTACCTTTTAATTATTCTGGCGAAGAAGGAGAGACTTACCATGGGGCAGGCGGCCTCACGTTTGGGATGCTCAAAGGAGCAGGCAACCCGTCTGGTCTCTGCTCTGGTAGAGGATGGGTATATTGAGCGGCTGCACAGCAAAGAAAACCGGAAGCTGGTGATGATTCGGCTGACTAAGAAAGGCAGTGAGATAATCTGCAAGGAAAAAGAAGCGGCAAAGGAAAGGCTTAGGGAAGGTTTGGAAAGTCTTAGTGAAGAGGAAAGGGATATCTTTTTCCAGAGCATCGTAAGGCTTGCACCTGTGCTGCAGAAGTTGGAAAATAAGGAGAAAGATTAGCATGAAATTTACAGAACATACATTATTGGCGCCACTGCCGGAGGATTTGCAGAGACTTAAGGGCTATGGCGATTTTCCTGTTATGGAAAGGGTAATTCAAAGAAAGCTGAACAAGGAACTTCCCCGGCATCTGAGAGAGCGGCTTTTGGCTGAACTGGAAATTATCCGGCGTCTGCCTGTGCAGTATCCCTATTCCTGGGAGACGGCGCTTAAGATGATGACGGAGAATATCTGCGCATTTACCCGGAAGGAATTTCAGGAGCTGTGGGAAGAGGATGCCATGGAGTGGATATATGTTCAGGGAAACGTACACTTCCATGTTCATTTTTTCAGCAATTTGATAAAAACCAGAGAAGGGCTGCGCTGCCGTCTGCTTGATCCTGAGCAGGGTGAGGATACCAGGGAAAACAGTGAATTTTTGAACAAGACAATAGCGCTGATGAAGGAGCAGGGCGGGATTTCCCGCCGGTTTTCGATAAAAACGGTGCTGCATCTTAACGAAGAGGCCCAGCATCCGGGCGAAAGGATTCGTGTCTATCTTCCCATTCCGGTAGAATATGCCCAGGTCAAGCAGGTTCGCCTTCTTCATGCCCAGGTGGTTTTTGCATCGGGAGAGCAGAAGGATGTGCCGGTCTTTCGCATCCGTTCTGGTGATGAACCAGAAAAGAGAGAGGAAGAGGGGAGCAGCTTTATCGCCTGGATTGCCCCGGAAGATGCAGGACAGAGGACGGTTTGCTTTTGCGGAGAATACCAGAAGGGGATGAGCTTTCAGATAGAATACACATATCAGGTGGAAATGCCCTGGTTTGACCTCAAATATCCGCAGAAATCTCTGCGTAAGGGCCTGGCGCTGCAGGATGAGGTAAACCGACCGAACCATTATCTGAGTGAAGAGCTTCCGCACGTTCGTTTTACCCCTTATCTTAAGGCGCTGGCGGAGGAAATCGTCGGTGGGGAGACCGATGCTTTGCGAAAGGCAAAGAAAATTTATGATTATATCACTACACATTTGATGTATTCCTTTGTGCGGGAATATTTTTGTATTACCGATTTAGTGCATTATACGGCTTGCGGATGGAAGGGCGACTGCGGGCTGCAGGCATTGTTATTTATTACTCTTTGCCGAATTTCGGGAGTTCCTGCCCGGTGGCAGTCCGGGCTTTATACCCGACCAGGGCATGTGGGCTGTCATGACTGGGCCATGTTTTATATCGAAGAATACGGCTGGCTGTTTGCCGACTGTTCCTTTGGCGGATCAGCGGCCCGGATGGGATGTGAGGAGAGAAGAGAATTTTACTTTGGTAATCTTGATCCTTACCGCATGCCTTCCTGTTCCCAGTTCCAGGCGGATTTCCTGCCTCCGGTCAAAGGAATGAGGATTGATCCTTACGATAATCAGCTGGGTGAGGTGGAATATGCTGACGGCTGTCTGCGCGCCGGGGAGTTTGAGACGGTTCATGAGCTGACAGCAGTGGAATAAAACAGCATTTGTCCCTGATATGATAACTTCGGTCAGATAAGAATTGATGACAAAAATGGAGTGCCGCGCATCCTGGGCATAGATGCTGCCGCACTCCATTTTCGTTTAGATAATAACAATATTTAGTTTTTTGGTACTGAAAATCGTTTACCGAAGGAACGCCTTTTCGGGCGGGTGTGATGGAGTAAAATGTATCAAGGAATTTCAGTTGCTTGATAGATTTTTGCCCTTAAAGGATTCCCTCCGATAAAGAATCTTCATCCGTTCAATAGGTTAATGCAGCAGGAACTGATTTTATTGCAAACTTTTTGAAAAAATTTTATTTTTCAATTTTTGTTTTCTTTGGGATAAAATATCGCCTGCAGAAAGCGGCTTTCTTACTTGAAAGCTGAAAGAAACTATGCTATGATTTGTAGAAGATATTTTGGGCAGGAGGAAGCAAACAGATGAAGTGGAAAAAATTTACCCTGACGACGACAACCGCTGCGGAGGATTTGATCAGCAGTATGTTCGATGAAATTGGTATTGCGGGGATTGAAATTGAGGATAATGTTCCTTTGACAGAAAATGAAACCAAGGGCATGTTTATCGATATTCTCCCTGAGCTTCCCCCGGATGAGGGAAAGGCGCGTATCAGTTTTTATCTGGAGGAGGACGCAGATATCGATGCTGTGTTAAAGCAGGTGGAGGAGGGGCTTAATGAACTTTCCTGTTTTGTGGATTTGGGTGAGCGGCATATTGAGGCTTCGGAAACCGAGGATAAGGATTGGATCAATAACTGGAAGCAGTATTTTAAGCCCTTTACGGTTGACCATATCCTGATTAAGCCCACCTGGGAGGCTGTACCTGAAGAGCATAGGGACAAGCTGATGATTCAAATTGACCCCGGAACGGCCTTTGGCACAGGTAAGCATGAGACAACGCAGCTTTGTATCCGTCAGCTGCAGAACTATATCACGCCGGAAAGCCTTGTTTTGGACGTGGGCACAGGGAGCGGTATTTTGGGTATTACTGCGTTAAAGCTGGGGGCAAAAGAGGTTTGGGGAACGGATTTGGACGATAATGCGATTACCGCGGTATGCGAAAATCTTCGGGCGAATGCAATTTCCCCTGACCGCTTCCATGTGCGTCAGGGAAATATTATTGAAGAAAAAGACGTTCAGTCCTGGGCAGGGTTTGGGCGTTTTGATATTGTCGTTGCGAATATCCTTGCTCCTGTGATTATTCTTTTGCAGAAGGAAATTCCCAGGCATTTGAAACCAGGCGGGGTACTGATCAGTTCCGGCATTATTAATACAAAGGAAGCAGATGTGCGCTCTGCTATTGCTGCAAATCAGGAATTGGAGCTGGTGGACAGTGTCCATCAGGGCGAATGGGTAAGTATGATTGCCCGGAGGAAGTAGGATGCATCACTTTTTTGTCAAGCCAGAACAAATTGTTAAAGAACAGGGCAGAAAAACCGTGTGTATTGATGGCCCGGATTTCCATCATGCCAGCCAGGTTCTCCGCATTCGTCCCGGAGAAGAGCTTTTGATCAGCGACGGGACAGGGAAGGATTACCGCTGCAGGGTGGTGGCAGTGGAAAATGAGGAGATGCTTACGTATGTGCTGCATGAGGAAGAAGAAAGGGAACTTCCTGCTTCGTTAATTTTATATCAAAGCCTGGTTAAAGGCGAGAAGATGGAGTGGATTATTCAAAAGGCCGTGGAGCTGGGGGTAAGCCGTATTGTCCCGGTGGTATCGGAAAATACCATTGTAAAGCTGGAAAAAAAGAAGGAAGAAAGCAGGCTCCAGCGTTGGCAGGCCATAGCCCAAAGTGCTGCCAAGCAGTCCAAGCGCAGCAAAATCCCTGAAATTGGTCAGGTTCTTACCCTGAAAGAAGCATTGTGTGAAGCCGGGCGCTGCGATATCCGGCTATTTGCCTACGAGCATGAAGAAGGGATGTCCAGAACCGTAAAGGAGCTGGAAAAAACGGGAGCAGGGAAGGAAATTGCGGTGTTTATCGGCCCGGAGGGCGGGTATTCGCCAAAGGAAGCAGAGCTTGCCAGGGAGTGCGGATTTTCTCCAGTTTCGCTGGGAAAGCGGATACTGCGGGCAGAAACGGCAGGTCTTGCGCTGTTATCGGTACTGATGCTTAAGCTGGAATGTGAAAAGGAAAAAATATACAGGGAATAGAAAATAACAGGGAAAGGGAGAGCAGCCAGAGAATGGAGGCATATTTTGATAATTCAGCAACAACAAGGGTGATGGATGAAGTGGCAGAGATGATGGTAAAGGTGATGAGGGAGGATTACGGGAATCCCTCGGCGAGACATAGGAAGGGTGTGGACGCAGAGCACTATATTAAGGAAGCAAGAGCGCAAATTGCACATACGCTTCGGGTGCAGGAGAAAGAAATCATCTTTACTTCCGGGGGAACCGAGTCGAATAACCTTGCTTTAATCGGCGCAGCGGCGGCAAATTGTCGGGCGGGAAAGCATATCATCAGCACAAGGATTGAACATGCCTCCGTTTACCAGCCGCTGGCCTGGCTGGAGGGTCAGGGGTTTTCGGTGACGTATCTTTCGGTGGATAAGGACGGTCATGTGTCTTTGAAGGAGCTGGCAGAGGCCATCCGTCCAGATACTATCCTGGTTTCTGTGATGTATGTAAACAATGAGATTGGTGCTGTCCAGCCAATTGAAGCCATCAGCCAGGTTATTCGCGGGAAAACGCCGTCTGCACTTTTCCATGTTGATGCAATTCAGGCCTATGGAAAATATGAGATTCGACCAAAAAAGCAGGGAATTGATTTACTCAGTGTCAGCGGTCATAAATTTCACGGGCCAAAGGGCGTGGGCTTTTTATTTGTCCGTGAGGGCGTGAAGATAAAGCCGATTCTCTATGGCGGCGGTCAGCAGAAGGATATGCGTTCAGGGACAGAAAATGTGCCGGGGATTGCCGGAATTGGCATTGCCGCAAAAGAAATCTATCAGCATTTTTCAGAAAATCTTTCCCATATCCTGGAATTAAAGGATTACCTTACCGAACGGTTAATGGAGTTGGATGGTGTGGTATTAAACAGCAAAAAAGGACAGGAAAGTGCGCCGCAGATTGTCAGCGCCAGCTTTCAGGGGGTGCGCAGTGAAGTCTTACTCCATGCACTTGAGGATAAGGGAATTTATATTTCCAGCGGTTCAGCCTGTTCATCGAATCATCCGGCGATCAGCGGAACCCTAAAAGCGATTGGGGTAAAGCCGGAGCTTTTGGATTCCACGCTTCGCTTCAGCTTTGGAATATGGAATACAAAGGAAGAGATCGATTATGCCGCAGAGACGTTAAAAGAACTCTTGCCTGTGCTGCGCCGCTACCGTCGGGGATAACGGGTGGTTTTCTGTATGCTGCTGCGCGGTTATCACCGGGACAGCTGACAGAAAGCAATTGTTAAACATGCTCCAGGAAGCTGCAAAAAACGATGACAGAAATTTTAGAAATGAACAAAAGGATAGTGGAGGAAAGAATGAATTACCAGTCATTATTAATTAAATATGCAGAAATAGGAATTAAGGGGAAGAACCGGTATTTGTTTGAGGACGCGCTGGTTAAACAGATCCGTTTTGCGTTAAAACCCATCGAGGGAAGCTTTGTGGTATCAAAGGAATCCGGGCGGATTTATGCCAATGCGGAGGCGCCCTTCGAACTTGATGATGCGGTGGAAGCCCTGGGGCGGGTGTTTGGAATTTCCGGTATCTGTCCGATGGTTCAGGTCGATGATTTGGGCTTTGAGGCGTTGAAGGATGAGGTAATCCGCTATTTGGAGCAGGTCTATCCGAAAAAGGACTTTACCTTTAAGGTCAATGCCAGGAGAGCGAATAAAAACTATCCTATGACCTCCGAAGAGATAAATTGTGCGCTGGGCGAGGCGGTGCTTAATGCTTTCCCGGAAACGAAGGTGGATGTGCACCATCCCCAGGTTATGCTGCATGTAGAGATCCGCAGCCGGATTAATCTGTATTCTCAAGTGATTCCCGGTCCGGGGGGAATGCCGGTGGGAACGAATGGAAGGGCGATGCTGCTCTTATCCGGCGGAATCGACAGTCCGGTGGCGGGCTACATGATAGCCAAGCGCGGCGTGGTGATTGAGGCGGTATATTTTCATGCGCCCCCTTATACCAGCGACAGGGCAAAGGAGAAGGTTGTGGACCTGGCGCGTCTGGTTGCGCGGTATGCAGGGCCAATTAAACTCCATATTGTAAATTTTACCGATATTCAGCTCTATATCTATGACCAGTGCCCGCATGAGGAGCTGACGATTATTATGCGGCGCTATATGATGAGGATTGCGGAGCAGATTGCCCAGAAGGAGAAGTGCCAGGCACTGATAACCGGGGAGAGCATCGGTCAGGTGGCTTCCCAGACGGTTCAGTCACTTGCCGCAACCAATGAGGTCTGCACCATGCCGGTATTCCGTCCGGTGATTGGTTTTGATAAACAGGAAATTGTGGATATTTCTGAGAAAATAGGGACATTTGAGACATCGATTCAGCCGTTTGAGGATTGCTGTACGATATTTGTAGCCAAGCATCCGGTGACTAAGCCAAATATTCATATGATTCACCGGTCGGAGGAGAAATTAGCTGAAAGGATAGAAGAAATGGTGAGGACGGCGGTTGAGGGATCGGAAGTAGTGGTTTGTCAGTAGAGGATGTTGGGATGCTGTTTTGCTTACGCTGGCTGATTTCCTATAAACCTTCATGCGCCCACAAGCGGTCATACCACCATAAATGAAAATTTGCTGGGCGAACTTGGAATCCCTGAACTTAAACCGCCTAATCAGCGGTGAACTTTCACAGTAAGTGAAAAAAGCTGCTAATAGATAAGCAGCTTCTTGTACTTCCTGTTCTCATGTCAGCGGGGGTTTTGGCAGGGAAGAAAGTGTTTGGGATCGATTTTACTCGATAATATAGGGTGCTAATGTACTTAAGATTTCTTCGATACCATTTTCGGCATGGATGTTTAAGTCGATGGGCTTAGATAAATCCAGGCTGAAAATTCCCATAATTGATTTTGCGTCAATAACGTATCTTCCTGATACTAAGTCAAAATCTACGTCAAACTTCGTCAAATCATTAACGAAGGATTTAACTTTATCAATGGAATTTAAAGAAATGCGAACGGTCTTCATGTAAGTTACCTCCTTTATTCGTATAGGTTGGGATAAGCTATACTTCCCTATTTCATACTACAGAGGAAGACGCGAAAAGTCAATAGTTAGTTTGCATAAAAGAGAGGAGATTATAAGATGAGAAGACGGGCATCTCTTCATAATCTGGGCTGTAAGGTTAATGCTTATGAAACGGAAGCGATGGAACAGCTGTTAAGGGATGGCGGCTATGAAATCGTTCCGTTTGGGGAAGAGACGGAGGTTTGCATTATAAACACATGTTCGGTGACGAATGTGGCGGATAAGAAGTCTAGGCAGATGCTTCACCGGGCGAGGGCGAAGAATCCCAAAGCGGTGATTGTGGCGGCGGGGTGTTATGTTCAGGCGGCAGAAAACGAGCTGAAAGAAGATCTTGCTGTGGATATTTTAATTGGAAATAACCGGAAAAAGGATTTGCTGGAGATATTGGAGGAGTATTTTCAGAGCCAGGGGAGGACGGATACCTTTGTTGTGGATATCAGCCGGGCGAAGGAATATGAAGATTTGCATATCCGGCAGGTATCGGGGCATACCAGGGCACTGATTAAGATACAGGATGGGTGCAACCAGTTTTGCAGCTACTGCATTATTCCCTATACCCGCGGGAGGGTGCGGAGCCGAAATGCTGAGGAGATTTTGGAGGAGGCCAGGCGGCTTGCCAGTCAGGGGTTTAAGGAGCTGGTGCTTACGGGGATTCATTTAAGCTCGTATGGGCTGGATAGCCGGTCAGGGGAAGAAGAGGAAGATTTTATAGCGGCGGGAGGAGGAAGTCTGCTTAACCTAATCCGTCTGCTTCATGAGGTGGAGGGAGTTGAGCGAATCCGTCTGGGATCTCTGGAGCCGCGGATTGTTACCCGGAAGTTTGCCATGGACCTGGCGGCATTGCCCAAGGTGTGCCCGCATTTTCATCTGTCCTTGCAGAGCGGTTCAGCAGAGACGTTAAAGCGGATGAACAGGCACTATACGCCCAGGGAATATCGGGAAAGCTGTGGTTATCTCAGGGAGGCATTTGAGCATCCGGCGATTACGACGGATGTTATTGTGGGTTTTCCGGGAGAGACGGAGGAAGAGTTTGCGCAGACAAAGGAATTTCTTGAACAGATTCGTTTATATGAGATGCATGTGTTTAAATATTCCCGCAGAAAGGGAACCAGGGCGGCATCCATGCCGAATCAGACGGAGGAAAAGGTAAAGGCAGAGCGGAGCGAACAGCTTTTGGCGCTGGAGAAGATGATGTCGGAGGAGTACCGGGCCTGGTTTACGGGAAAAGAGGTAGAGGTGCTTTTGGAGGAAGAGGTGCTTATCCAGGGAAGTCCGTACTGGGTTGGCTATAGCCGGGAGTATGTAAAGCAGGCGGTGTCGCTTGAGCGGTTGAAGCAGGCAGAGCTGCCTGAACAACAAAAGCAGG
>CAJUDX010000041.1 GCA_910584785.1 uncultured Lachnospiraceae bacterium
TATTCTTTGTCAAATATACCTCCAAATAGGAATCCATAAAATCCTCCAGAAGTTGGTAAGCACCTTCAGCAATCGTAACCGTGCATGCACTGGGATAATTAAGGGCCGCTGTCACTTTTTTGCTATTCTCCTCGAAAAGCATTGTAGCATTCTCTGCTAATAAATCGTTTTCAAAAGCGTATTTAGTATCAGGATTGATTGTTGCTTTTGTACCTGCACTGTCTTTTTTGATTGCGACGCGAACCGGAGTCTCAACCGCTGCATCACCTATCATGTATAGTTTTTCTGCTTCTTGAGATTCATCTGTCACTGCAAACTCTGATATATTTGGTATCAGCGCAAGCATACCAACGAGTAAAGCTCCCATTAATCTTTTCCATAACATTAAGATAAACCTCTCACTACAATAGATTTGTGGTTGATTTGTCGTCTCTCTGCCCGAATTCGGGACATTTTACTCCAATATCCCCATCGTTTTCTGTTGTGCTATTTTTTTACATTCTTCTATCTGCATTCCAGAGAGAAAATATCCCCTCCAGTTCCCAGCTGGAGATATACACCTGAGGCCAGAGAGACCGTCTGATTTTTAGGAAGCTGTCCGCCTTGAAGATTAAAGGTTCCTGATTCCGAATAATCCACGACACTAAACATTCCGTTATTATATTCCACCTTTAAATGCACTGGCGAAATCTGCGCACCCTGAATTACCAGATTACATTGGCTGGCATCGGTGCCAATCAACAGGGAATTTCCGCTTTCCACGGGAATATTTGCACCTGCAAACTCTCCCTGTACACCTACAAGAAATCCCTGTTTTCCAGTATTCATCCCAAGACTCATCGTCTGGCCCACATCGGAGGCCACTCCATTACTCATCATGCTTCCGCCATTATTGCTGCGGATAATTCCAAGACGCTCTTCTTTAAGATGCAAATAAAGCTGTGCCTTTGTTCCCTCATAATACGGCATGACAAACAATGTACCAATACCACAGGCCAATACACCTAATAAAAACCAGCCGATAAAAGATAATTCTAAAATAAAGGTATCAAATTTATACCCTGTCATCATCTGCTTGCTCAAAGCAAAGATTTCCTTCCGATCCTTTTCTGGATACTCAGCCACCAGATAAGGCACCATATAATATTCATAGGATTTAATAATTCCAGGTACAACCAGCAGCAGTGTCCACAAACCTACAAATAAACTGCGTAAAAACATTACAAGTGCAATATTCCCATAACCATTCTGGAAGCAGCCAAATAATTCGCCAACACCTGCATCATTCCCATTTAATTCGCTTATGGTAAAATAGCGAACGATTCCCGCGGCAATAATATTGGTGACAAAAATCGTTACCAAAAGCGAGCCAACAAAGGGAATCAAAACCCCGACTAGACTCCCCAAAAAAGACAACAGTCCACTAATCAACATTGCCAGAAAAATCACCAGAACACCGTTCCAATAATACATTTTCAGGCTTGCCTTTGAGCAATCTTTCAAACCAGCTCTTGTCCACATAACTTTATCCTCCTCTTCCTGCTTCATCCAGCCCAGACATAGCAACATGAAAATCTACACATGCATTTCCTCCGCACAAAAGAACCGAATGTCCGCAGAATTTATCAAATCGTATTTATTATAACACAGAATCTTTAGAATGCAAATAATTCTCGCGCTTTGTATCCTGCCGGATCAGGCCATCTCCAGCATAAACCAAAACTCCACGCCGTCCTCCCGATTTTCCACGCCAAAGGGCTGCTGATGAGAATGCATAATCGCCTTAACAATCGAAAGGCCGATACCGCTTCCCCCATAGGCTCTGGTTCTTGCCTTATCCACTTTATAAAATTTTGTCCAGAGGTTAGGCAAATCTTCCTGGGGAATAGGGCTTCCCGTATTGAAAACCCCCACTCTTATTCGCCCTTGCTGCTGCCGGAGAGAAACCTGGATCTCTCCTCCCGGATGAACATGATTTAATGCATTGCTCAGATAATTAGTAACCACTTCTTCTATTTTAAACTCATCCGCCCACACATAACAGGGGCCTTCCTGTACAAAAACCGTTTCAACCCCTGCCTGTTCTGTAAGAATATGCACAGAGGCCAGCAATCCCCGGATTAATTCTGCTATATCAAATCGCTCCATTACCACAACATCTTTTCCCGACTCCAATGCGCTAAGAGTAAGAAGTTGTTTCACCATTCGATTCATTTTCTGCGCCTCATCCACAATTACCTCGCAGTAATAATCCCGGCTCTCCTTATCCTCTGCCATTCCTTCACTTAAGCCCTCCGCATAGCCCTGAATCAGGGCAATCGGTGTTTTTAGTTCATGAGAAACATTGGCAATAAATTCCTTACGCATCTCATCAATTTGAATTTTTTCTTCAATATCGCGCTGCAGTTGAAGATTTGCTGTTTTCAGTTCACCGATCGCATCCTTTAAGCAGCTGGAAAGAGTATTCATACTGTGACCCAAAACACCGATTTCATCCGTTGCCTCACCCGCATAGCGGGCCTCAAAATCCAGGTTGCTCATCCTCTCTGAAATCGTCGTCAATGATAAAATGGGAGAGGTGATTTTTTGGGTGGTAAAATAAATCAAAATGCTTCCGCCAGCCATAACTGCCAGACCCACATAGGCCAAAAACCGATTGGACAATGCTGCACTTTCCCGGATGCTGGCAATGGGCATGGACATAATAAAGCCAGTGCCATTGTCAGAAAAAAATCCCCAGCACTCCAGATAATGCGAACGCACCCTGGGTTCAAAAATCTTCTGAATCGTATAGTTTTCTGTCTGTGAAACAATATCCCCTGGTCGGTTATCCTTGCCCAAAATATTGCGCAAAAATCGTTCGCTTAAAAAATCTCCCTTTCTTTCAAAGGAAATAATGGTACCATTAAAACTGTCCATGATGGCAATGGAAATATTCGACCCTTCATTCAACTCACGGATCAATTTAACCATCGGGGTCTCCTCCCTCTCAGAAGACTTGCCCAGACGCCCCTGCTCTTCCGCCTCCTTAAATTCCTGCGTAATATCCACGCCCTGTTCCCGCCCGAACATCAGCAGAGCATCTACCTGTACATAAGCCTGCTCCAAATCCTTAACCTTTTCACTCAGATAAAAACGTTCGAGAAAGAAACGGTTGATAATAAATAACCCAATCAGTGCTGCTGCCATTAAACCGATAAAAATAAGAGTAAAGCGGATTCGAATCGAGTGTTTCATGCTTTTCATGGCGTTTATACTCCTGTATCAAATTTATAACCCATGCCCCAAATCGTGCGGATATACTCCCCCTTTTCTCCCATCTTGCTTCTAAGCTTCTTTACGTGGGTATCAATGGTCCGTGCATCGCCAAAATAATCATAATTCCAAACATGATTTAAAATCTTTTCCCTGGAGAGCGCAATGCCCTGATTTTCAATAAAGTAGCTGAGAAGTTCAAACTCTTTATAGCTTAAATCAATCGTTTTTCCATCAATCGTCACCATGCGGGCTGCCTTATCGATACAGATTCCTCCCACCTCAAACGCTTCTGTACTGGAAAGATTCGTTCTCCTTAAGATCGCTTCCACACGGGCAACCAGAATTTTGGGACTGAATGGTTTGGTAATATACTCATCAACTCCCAGTTCAAACCCCTGCAATTCGTCGCGCTCCTCGCCGCGGGCAGTGAGCATAATGATGGGGACACGGGAAAATTTTCGGATCGTTTTGCAGACCTCCCAACCATCCATTTTCGGCATCATGATATCCAAAAGGATGAGCGCAATGTCTTTCTGGTTAAAAAACAAGTCGATCGCAGCTTCACCATCGGCAGCTTCCAGAACAGTAAATCCTTTAATCGAAAGAAAATCCTTAACCAACTTTCGCATACGGGCTTCGTCATCTACGACTAATATTTTTAATGCATCCATGTGAGGGACTCCTTCCTTTCCATAAATTCATTTCATCATTGTTAAAGGGAAGTTATTTTAAGATTAGATTTTACTGTGATTATTTTTTTCCAACTATACAGTATTTTATCAGTTGTGCAGAGGAATTTCCATAGAGTTCACAAAGATTTCACAGATAAAAGACTGATTTTCTCCGCCCATTGCCCGGATAAAGGTATAGTTTGAGGTTCCTGCACCAGCATGGATACTCCAGGACAGACTGATGACTGCCTGTTTGTTTTACATTATCTCTTGGTGCCCTGTGTCTTCCTTACTTATACCAATATACCATCTAAACGATCATAAATAAAGAACAATACTAAATAAAAACCATACTAAGTAAAAACCACACTAAGTAAAAACTATACTAAACAAAAACTGCCGCACCAGGAACGTTTTCCCCTCCTGATACAGCAGTTTTTCCTTATCCTTGTTTTCAGTTACTCTTTTTATTCTAATTGATTTACACCATTATTTCTGCGACAGATATTCATGGATTCCCTTTGCCCCTGCTTTTCCTGCCTCCATAGCAAGAATTACCGTTGCCGCTCCGGTTACTGCATCGCCACCGGCATAAACGCCCTCCTTGGTCGTCTTTCCGCTGTTTTCATCGGCAATAATACATTTCCACCTATTCGTTTCCAGGCCTTCGGTCGTTGATGAAATTAACGGATTAGGTGAGGTTCCCAGGGACATAATCACGGTATCCACTTCAATGGTATAGTCAGATCCCGAAATTTCCACAGGCCTTCTTCTTCCCGATGCGTCCGGCTCGCCTAACTCCATCTTCCTTACCACCATTCCTTTTACCCAGTCATTTTCATCCGTCAAAATTTCCACCGGATTAGTCAAAAGGTTAAAAATTACCCCTTCTTCCTTTGCATGGTGCACTTCCTCCACACGGGCGGGAAGCTCGGCTTCGGAACGGCGGTAAACGATATGTACCTCTGCCCCAAGACGAAGCGCAGTTCTTGCAGCATCCATTGCCACATTTCCGCCGCCAACCACAGCCACTTTTTTCCCATGCATGATTGGAGTGTCATAATCATCGCGGAAAGCTTTCATCAGGTTATTCCTGGTCAGATATTCATTGGCAGAAAAGACACCGTTTGCATTTTCTCCGGGAATCCCCATAAACTTCGGAAGCCCCGCACCGGAACCGATAAAGACGGCCTCGTAGCCCTCCTCATCCATCAGCTGATCGATAGTTACTGATTTTCCAATAATCACATTTGTCTGAATTAACACACCAAGCTTTTTCACATTTTCCACTTCATGGCGGACAACCTCTAGCTTAGGCAGACGAAATTCTGGAATCCCATAGGTCAACACGCCGCCCGGCTCGTGCAGTGCCTCAAAAATCGTCACTTCATAGCCCAGTTTTGCCAAATCTCCCGCACAGGTTAATCCGGCAGGGCCAGATCCAATCACAGCTACCTTATGCCCGTTTGTTTTTTCAGGCTTTGCAGGAACAAAACCGTTCTCTCTTGACCAGTCAGCAACAAAACGCTCAAGTTTACCGATAGAAATAGGCTCACCCTTAATTCCACGAATACACTTGCCTTCACACTGGCTTTCCTGCGGACACACGCGACCGCACACAGCGGGAAGGGCAGATGCCTCAGCGATAATTTCCGCCGCCTTTTTAAAGTCTCCTGCTTCTACTTCTTTAATAAATCCCGGAATATTAATGGAAACAGGGCATCCGCTGACGCATTTTGCATTATTTTTACACTTTAAACAGCGCGAAGCCTCCTCCATCGCCTCTTCCTGATTATAGCCTAAACAAACTTCCTCAAAATTTGCCGCACGTACCTTGGGGTCCTGTTCGCGCACAGGAACTTTCTTTAACACATCCATTAGTTATCACCTCCGCAATGTCCGCATCCGCCGTGATGCGTGTCGCCCTCCTGGGCTTTCAGTGCAGCCCGTCCCTCAGCTGTCTTATACATCTGCTGACGCTTCATGGCCTCATCAAAGTTTACCAGATGCCCGTCAAACTCCGGTCCGTCCACACAGGCAAATTTCACCTGATCGCCCACCGTCAGACGGCAGGCACCGCACATTCCTGTACCATCCACCATAATCGGGTTCATACTGACAATGGTGGGAAGCCCCAGATCTTTCGTCAGCTTGCAGACAAACTTCATCATGATCATCGGGCCGATCGCCACGCAGATATCGTACTTCTTTCCCTGAACCTCCACTAAATCCTTAATTACATCTGTTACCATGCCCTTACGCACATAGGAACCATCATCGGTAGTGATATACAGGTTTCCCGCTGCCTCTTTCATCACATCTTCCAAAATCAGCAGTTCTTTATTCTTGGAGCCCACAATCACATCCACATCAATTCCCCGTTCCCGCATCCACTTTACCTGCGGATAAACCGGGGCAGCGCCGACACCTCCGGCGACAAATAAATACTTTCTTTTCTTTACCTCTTCAAGATCATCATGAACAAATTCGGAGGGCTGTCCTAAAGGCCCCACAAAGTCCTGGAAGGCATCGCCTGCCACAAGTTTTGCCATCCTAATTGTCGAAGCGCCCACACTCTGGAATACTATAGTAACGGTACCCTTTTCCCGATCAAAGTCACAGATTGTCAGCGGGATTCTCTCTCCCGTCTCATCCATTTTTACAATAACAAACTCTCCCGGCTGGCACCGTTTAGCTACCCTGGGTGCTTCCACATCCATCAGGTAAATCTTATCTGCCAGCTTTTCTGCTTTTAAGATTTTATACATCTGTCTTTCCTCCATTCTGTACTACCTGCTTCATCCATCTTAATGAATTTCAATGCAATAACCTGCGGTAAATTCCTGTCCGGCAGCCAGCTTCATCTCGCCCTCCCGCTCAGACAGTTCTCCCTCATAGCCCGCCTTATCACAGCGCCCAAACCACGGCTCTAAGCAGACAAAAGGATGTGTTTTTTCCATCGTCCAGACCCCCATGTACGGTGTTCTGGGACAATGCACCGTAACATACGGTGTTTCCCCCGGCAGCAGCAGGCTGATGGTATTTACCTGTCCCTGATCAAAAATATAGGTCAGAGCACGGTCAAAAAATCCCGGAGTAATGGGTGCCTTCCCTTCATCCAGCACTAAAAGATCCGATAAAGCATCTACCTGAAATCCATCCTCATCCGGTGCCTGAAAATGCACAGGCCCTTCCTGGTGAAAATCAAGGGTAAAATCATAAACCCCCAGCCCCTCCGGTGTCTTAAAGGCCGGATGACCGCCCAGCATAAAATATAAATCTTTATCGCCGGTATTGATCACTTTCCACATCACGCGAATTTTTTTATCCTCCAGGCGGTGCCCGGTTTCCAGCTGAAAGGAAAACGGATAAACCTTTCGGGTTTCCTCAGAATCCTTCAGACTGTGCCATACTTCCCTATCCGTCTCTGACAATACGGTAAACTCCATATCCCTTGCAAAACCATGCGCTCCCATCGGATAACTGTTTCCCTGATAATGATAAACACCATTTGCACACCTTCCGATAAAAGGAAATAATATCGGCGAATGCCTGCCCCAAATTTCCGGTTTTCCCTCCCACAATATCTCACGGGAATGGTTCTTATCATAAATCCTGACCAATTCTCCTCCATGGGAAGCAATTTCCACAAGTAAATCTGCGTTTTCCAGGACTACTTTATCATTTTTAATCATTCTGCCTCTCCTTTCAGAGATGACTATAGCGTATTCACCAAATCCACGAGTAGCCGGATACATACACTATAGCACATCGCAATAAAATATACAATATTTTTTAGGTAAAAGTTAAAAATCTAACAAATTTTTAGGCATTTCCCCTTAATTCTATTTTTTCTTATCCTGTTTTGCCTTCAACCATCCTTTTAACTTCTCTTTCCGGCAATACAGACGAAACTCATAGCACAAGTCAAAGCAGGTCTGTTCCTCGCTCGCCGCGGTTAACTGCCATGCCCCATCCCTGTCCAAATCAGGAAAATATGTATCTGCCTGATAAGCATAATCAATCCAGGTAATATGGGCAATACTGCAAAAAGGAAGAAACTGCTGGTAAATTTCCTGACCGCCTGCGATAAAAATATCTTCTGACGGATATTGTTCGCACTCCTTTAATGCCTCTTCCATACTTCTGCAAACCAGAGCTCCCCTGACAGAAAATGAGGTATCCCTGGACAAGATAATATTCATCCGCTTTGCCAGGGGCTGACCGCCCGGAAGACTTTCCAAGGTCTTTCTCCCCATCACCACGACCTTGCCCATCGTTTCCTCGCGGAAAAGCTTCCTATCGGCAGGAATATCCACCAGCGTTTTCCCCTGGTATCCGATTGCCCAATGTTTATCTACCGCTGCTATAATATTCATTTCACCCTCCTGCTGCCTTTTGACCATCCACACCCCCTGTTCAAAGCCTATTCCTTGGCAGCAATCAGCTCTCTTCCATAGGGAAGTGTCAATATCCAATGACAGAAATCATGCCATTCCGCAAGCTTATGCTCCTTCCTTGCCTCATACATATTAATTAATGTCTCATAGTTCAAACTGCATGTCCGCATCTGGTTATAGCTGGAAGGGAGAAGCTGAATCATATCATACCAATCTTCTTTTTTCTTTCCCTCTTCCAAATAGCGCAGACGGATTTTCTCCAGCGTTTGAATCACCAAATCCATAAATTCCCCCGTTTGTTCTGTCATATGATCGGTGCTGAAATCTTCCCGCGAAAAAGGCCTGCTGTGAATTTTATGCATCGTACTGGTTGAATTTGCCACCGTTCCCACCTTATACGTATCATACTCTTTCCACCAGTAAAGCGGCGCCGTAATATCCACTGAAACCATAACCTGGCGCAGAAATTTCCGGTGATCACTCCCCGCCCGGCGCAGCCGGACAGCCAGATCCAAATCATTCGGCCCTAACATATACTGATGTGCTTCATTATAATAACTATCCATCCGGCTCCAGCTATTTAAAGGATTTCTGGCTCCCCGCATGGCATTTTCCAGGTTCATCACACTGGTTCTCTCTAGTTTAATCATGGACAATGTCTCCTTTCGGTGTTTATCCAGAAAGTAAATTACAGATTATCCTGTATTATACAAGATTATGAGAAAAATGCAATCTTTTTACGCATGAATCTTTTCAACGGTATCCGGGCACCACAATCTCTTCCTGCAGCCGAATTGAATAAATTATGGCTTCTTTTACCTTTTTCCCCGTCACCTGTTCCAAGGCGCGGGTATAATACTTCATCTGCACTTGATAGCGTTCAATCAATTCGTTTTTATCCTTTACTGCGTCCGTCTTATAATCCACCAAAAGTAATCCTTCTTTCTCTTCTGCATAGACATCAATCATCCCCTGAATTAATACCAGTTCTTCTGAATCCGCAAGTCCCATTTCCTTAGCCGGAACACCAATCATAAATTGTTGCTCTTTGTGAAGCCTTCCTTCCCTGCCGGCCCTGGAAAGCCGCTTTCCCAAACTGCTCTGAAAAAACTGCCAAAGAACTGCGGCATCCACTAGTTTCCGCGCTTCATGGGAAAGCCTGCCTTTTTCTGTGTACTGATCCAGCTGTTTAATTACATCCTGTACCGTTTCACATTCCCAGCCATTCAGCAGTTCCAACGCCCGGTGATAGGCCGTCCCCCGCAGCGCTCCCCTTCCAAAACGTAACGCCTCACCGGTTTCGGTAAACATCTCCACGCTTCCCTTAACTGCTTCCTCCTGACTTTGCCGTTTTAATTCCGAAACAGACATCATGGCGTAAAGGCTGATATCCTCTGCGTAGGGGTATTGATACTGCATGTTTTCTTCCAGCATATCGCGATAAGCCTGATGGTAAACTATGCCGTCCGGCTGATTCAGCAGCATTTCCCTGGAAGTCTTTTTCTCCATCTGGCGCAATACCTCAGTACCAATAAAGGAAGCGGCAGGCGTCTGATGGCAGCAAATCGTTCCCCCTGTCCTTGGCAGAGCCATAAACAGCCAGTCCAGATAGGAGCCTGCCCCCATCAGGAGGGTAAAAGGAACCGCTTTATTCTCCCCGGTCCTTGGTCGGTTCCGTCTTCCTGTATAGCCGGTAAATCGCCTGAGTTCCCCCTTTTCGTCAAATTCTATCCCCCATTTTTCCAGCTTACTTTCCAAATGCAAGTCGGTAGCTGTCATAATCAGCTTTTCTTTTGCCCTGGTCATGGCTACATAAAGCACCCTAAGTTCCTCACCCAAACCCTCCAAGTCCATTCTGCGCTTTAAAACCTGTTTTTTCAGGGTAACACTTTTCAGCCGCAGATCCAAATCCAGATAATCCGCGCCCACGCCAAAATCCATATCAATCAATAAACGCCCATAGACATCCCGCTTATTAAACTTTTTTCCCATGCCCGCCAGGATAACAATAGGAAACTCCAGCCCTTTGCTTTTATGAATGCTCATTATCCGCACTGTGCTCTCCTGACTTCCGGCAACAGCTGCTTCGCCAAAATCCGTTTCCACCTTTTTCAGCCGTTCGATATAGCGAATAAAATGAAATAATCCCTGATAACTGGTCATTTCATACGCCGCCGCCTTTTCGATCAAAAGATCCAGGTTTGCCCGGCGGGTTTCTCCGGCAGGCATGGCAGAAACATAGGCATAATACCCCGTTTCCCGATAGATTTGCTCTAACAGCTGGTGCATGGGCAGAAGCCCGGACAAGTAGCGGAAATGCTCCAGCAAAGAATTTAGCTGCACAAGCTTCCGGCAGATATTCTCTTCCATTTCTCTCTTTCCGCCAAAAAAATCCTCCCCGCCTTGTTTAGCCCTTTCCAGCCACAGTTTCCATGCCCCGTAAATTCCCCTGTCCTGTTTCTTTCTTCCCTTCTTCTTAAACCCTGCCATCATCCATGCCAGTTCTTCATCCGTCATTCCCACGATCGGCGAACGCATCACAGCTGCCAGAGGAATATCCTGAATGGGGTTATCCATCACTGCTAACAGACTTAATATCGTCTCAACTTCAGCAGTATCAAAATACCCGGCCTGGGACTGGGCATAAGCAGGAATCCCCTCATTCATCAGGCCATTGACAAACACCTCTGCCCACCCCGAAAGACTGCGCAGAAGAATTACAATATCGCCATACCTTGCCCTGCGGTAGGCACTGGTCTCCTTATCCCAGATCATCAGCCCGGTTTTCGGATCGGTGAGCCGCCGGATCTCCCGAACGGCTAATTTCACCTCGATTTCCCGGCTGGTAAAATCCTTTGTCTCCTCGTCTAAACGGGAAAGCTCCTTGCTTCCGGTGTCGACCAGAAATAGCTCGGTCTGATAGGGAGCGGCTAAACCAGCGTGCTCTGTTCCATTACCCGGCAGTTCTGCCCCGCCAAGCTCCTGCTGCGGTGCAAATTCTGCCCCCGGATAAAGCGCCGTTTCCTTCGTATAGCGTATTCCCCCAAGGCTCCGGCGCATAATCTGGAAAAACACCTGATTAATACTTTCCAATACTTGGCTCCGGCTGCGAAAATTCTTTTGCAGTTCAATCTTTTGTTTTTTTCCCTCAGCGGTCGGATAGGTTTCATACTTTTCCAGGAAAATTTCCGGCCTGGCCTGACGGAAACGGTAAATACTCTGCTTAACATCACCCACCATAAAGACATTGGGACAACCAAACCGCTCTCCCGATAAGGCCCGCAAAAGCTCCTCCTGAACATAATTGCTGTCCTGATATTCGTCCACTAAGATTTCCCGGTACTTCTGGCTTAATTCATCCGCCACTGCCGAAAACTCTCCCTCCTGATACAATACCTCCAAAGCGAAATGCTCCAAATCGCCAAAATCCACCAGGTTTCTGTCCTTTTTCGCCTGCTGATACCGTTTGGCAAAATCCTCCGTCAAAGAAATTAATTCCTGAACCACCGGCCCGCAGCCCATAATCGTTTCCCTAATCTCCTCCTCGCTCTGCTCGCTGTACTGGTCTCTGCACTTAAACACAGCCTTTTTTACCCGATCCCTGACCGAAGAGACAAATTCCTTTTTTGCTTTATCAATCTCTTTCTTCCGTATCGGCGTCAGCTTCCCGAATGCAGCCTCCGAAAGCCTTTCCTTAAGTTCCCTAAAACCCGGTGCCGCCCCAATCCAGCGCACTAACTCCCGATCCTCGCGTATAGTGGGAAAATAAGGTTCCGGTCCATCCGGCTCCTGACATACCTCCAAAACCTCGTCCAGCTGTTCCCCATACTCTTCCATCTGCCTGCGCACATCAGCCAGAAGAAACTTCATCCATGGGCTTTGGGTAAATTCCTCTGCCCCCTCCTGAGAAAACTCCCGGCTGCACGCATCCAGCCATTTCTCCGGCCAGGGATGACTTACAGAAAAATGATAGACCTGTTCAATCACTGCCTCGATTCCCATATCCGTCTTGCCGCTGCCATAGGTCTCCACAAATTGCTCGAACCGTTCGCCCCCGGACGCATAATTTTCCTCCAAAAGCTCCGCCATCACATCCGCCCGAAGCAGCATCAGTTCCCCCTCGTCTCCCACACGAAACGAGGGGTCAATATCCAGACTGGCATAATGATTGCGGATCAGTGAAAGGCAAAAGCTGTCAATCGTCTGGATTTGTGCATGAGGAACCAGGGCAGACTGAAGGCGAAGCCGCTCATTATCCGGCTCCTCGTCAAGCTTTTTGACAATCGCTTTTCCAATTCTCTCCCGCATCTCCGCAGCCGCAGCATTTGTAAACGTCATCACCAGAAGCGCATCCAAATCCACCGGATCGTCTTTATCTGTCACCATGGTCACAATGCGCTCCACCAAAACCGCAGTCTTGCCGCTTCCAGCCGCAGCCGAAACCAAAAGATTTCTGTTGCGGCTGTAAATTACCCGCTCTTGATCTTTAGTCCACTTTACTGCCATCCTGCACCTCCCTGCTCACTTCAACATGAAGTGCCTGTTTATTCTGCCCCTTGTTTTTATCTTCACTTTTTCCCTGTCTCATGCCTGTTTCCTCTGCTTTTTGTGTATCATCATCTTCCAGCTCATCTTCCGGCAATTCTTCCTCCGGTAATATTTCCTTCCATATTTCTTCCGGTTTAATGGCCCTGAGCTTTCGGTAGCCAAAACCTGAGGTTTTCTTATCAAAGCCGCACACAGCATGATAAGGACAGTAATCACACCCAGTTCGGGTTCCCTGTTTATAGGGCAAAAGCCCTATACCTCCCTGTAATATCTCCTGCCCAACCTTTTTACAGCGCCCCCGCACATACTCTCTAAGAAATCCAAACCGCTTTCCGCTGGCAACAGAAGAACGCGCCTCCTGAATCATTCCCGATTTAACCGCTACCGGAATCACATCGGACTCCCCTTCAATCTCCCGATCCATCCGCTGAATCACTTCAAGATCGCTATTCACCAGACCATTCATTTTCAGCTGTTTTTTAATCTGCGCCTCAATCTCCGACGGCGTCATCACCTCCGTCTTTTCCACCATAGGATCCTGGATATTATAATAGAATAACCCGGCAGGCACGACTTCCTTATCCGGGCAACGCCGTTCCTGAAGCTCCATCGCTGCATCCATATAAACCACAAGCTGAAGCTGAAGTCCGTAGTAAAGCGCCGCTAAATCAAAGCTGGTGCTTCCCGACTTATAATCAATAATCTTTACGTAAACATGGGTTTCATCCTCGCATAAATCCAGCCGGTCAATCCTTCCCTGAAGGTGAAGCGCCTCATCCTCCGAAAGGGCAATCTTCATTGCCTCCAGATTATCTGCCGCAGAAAAAGAAACTTCAAAGCCCACCGGCTTAAATTCCCCCTTTTTCAGCTGTTCACCCAATGCCCACATCGTCCTGTCCGTAATCCGGGAAAGCCGGCGGATAAGATAGGCATTTCTGGATGAACTGTGAAGGATGGTATTCCCGTAATCCTCTGCCACGCTGGCCACACAGGCCGTTACCAGTTCCCTTCTCTTCTCCTCGCTCAAGCCAGCCAGCTGCAGCCCCTGCTTTTGAAGTTCCTCAAAGCATAAATCCAGCGATTCGTGGAAGAGATTTCCCATATCCACCATGCCAAGCTCATATTCCCTGCGCTCCATCAGTTCCAGCCCATACCGAAGAAAATGTGCATAAGCACAGGAAGCATACTGCTCCAGCCGGGTAACGCTTCCCTGAAGAACAGGACCATACAGCGCCCTGGCTGCCGCTCTCCCAATCCCTTTCTCTTCATAGGTATAGGAAAATGCCTGGGCAAGCTGTCTTGCCTGTTTGGCATATTCAGGCAAATGATATAAATAGGAAAATAACTCCATCACCTGGCCCGCTGTCTCCTCTTCCTGGATATTTCCTTCCTCACCGCTGCCTGCTGCCAGCCTGCGAAGTCCCTGCGCCAGTTGATCAAACGCTTCCTCCTTATTCCATGGAACCTGAATCCCATCTTCTCTGGCAAAAACCACATCAGGAAAAAGCTGAGTTAAATCTTCAATTAAAGAAGAAGGCCTGAGTTCTTTGCCGCTTCCCGACATCGACCCGTAAGTCACCACCAGCTGACGAGCAGGCTTAGTTAGCATTAAATACAGATAAAAACGCTGCATCAGCCCATTTTCCTTAGCCGTCGGTGCCAGTTCCACCTTCTGTTCAGAAAAAAATTCCCTCTCCTCATCCGTCAATAATCCCCGGCTCTCCCTGCGCTGCAAAACCACGCCCTCATTAACACCCACAAAATACAGCACCTGAATCTGATGCAGACGGCTGCGGGTAATATCTCCCACAATAACCCGATCCAGGGTAGCGGGAATTGTCCCTACCTCAATTTCTCCAAAGCCGGCGTCCAGAATTTCCGCATATTCCTTTAATCCCATCGGTTCATCGCCTAAAAGGGCTTCCAGGCGTTCCAGCATTTCCATTGTAAGGGCATAAACCTGGCTGTATTCCCCGGAAAGCTCACTCTTCCCTTCCTCCATCAAGCGCTCCGCCCGAATCTCAAGCTTTTCTTCAAGATTTAACCCTTCCAAAAACTCCCTCAATGCTGCTGTCATCGTACTCCCGGTTGTCTCCTTACCCTTAAGAGAAGCTCTGAAGGCGCCAAAGGCCTCCTCCACCGCCTGCCGCAGCCAATTCAGCTCTTCAAGCTTTATTTTCTCCGCCCCCCGGTAGCGCCTCTCCCAGGGTGACGACCAGCGCTTAAATCCCCGGATGCCAAGCGCCTTCACATAGTTTTCCAGCCGGTCCAGGCTCTCCGGCACTGTAAATCCATCTTCTTCCGCTTCCTGATTGCCGATCTCTTTTCTTTGCTCTTCGCTCTCGTCCTGTGCCTTCTCCTCTCTTGCCCTGATTTCCAAAATCCTCTCTTCATCCAGCACCAGCCCGGTTTTTAAGCAGCGGAACACACTTTCATAAGGAAAGTCCAGGCGAACCGCCTCCAGCGCTGAACGGATTAGTTCTACTAAAGGATTCGTCAAAATACTTTTCTTATCATCTAAAAAATAAGGAATCCCCATTTCCTCAAACTGCCTTCGAATCTCTCTGCCATAGGAGGGCAAATCACCAGTAATTACTGCCATATCCCGGTAACGAAGCCCGCGGCGAAGCCATCTTTGTATCTGGTGACAGATAAAACGAACCTCCTGTGCAGGATTTTTTCCCGGATAAATCAGGATTTCTTCCTCCCCGCCCGTCCTCTCCTCTTTGGGCGGCTGCCCCCTTCGCTTTCCCGCAAACCTGCCAAGATGTTTTTCAAGATAAGCAAGCCTGGGGCTTTCCTTAAAGCGCACAGGCAGGCTTCCTCTTAAACAAACATCCTCTGCATGGCGCACACCAGCCCCCGAAGCCAAATCAATCAACTGACAAATCATATGGCGGCTCATATAAAACAACGCAAACTTTGCCGCCTCCGCATAAACCGCCTCCTCCAAATCAACCGTTACCGCCACCTTGACCTGGCTGCACCGGCGCAGAAAAATCTCCAGAATCCTGTACTGCACCGGAGTAAATCCTGTATAACTGTCCAGATAAATCCAACTGCTGGAAAGCTTCTCCCAGCGCGGCAATTCCCGGCAGCAGATATCCAAAACCTCCTCTGCCGTCGTAAAGCGATCCTGAATATACTCCTGAAAGCTTTCATACAAGAGTCCAAAATCACTTAGCTTTTCCTTTAAAATCGGCTGCCTTGCTATCCCCATTAACTCTTTAAGCATCTCCGGCGTCACACCATACTGGTACATTTCCGAAATCAGCGATTTTAACTGATTCACAAAACCTACCTGCCCAAGATGACGCTGATAATAATGAAGCTCCCTCTTCTTCTCTCCCGCAACTTTCCTTAAAATCATGGACTTTCCCATATCGTCCAAAACCGTCAGTATTTCCACCGCCAAATCTTCAAACACCCGGTAGGCTAAACGGTTAAAACTCAATACATCAATATTGGTCAGGCCGTGGCGCGGATGAAGAAGAATTAATTCCCGCTGTGTTTCCATGGTATACTGTTCAGGAACCAGCAGCAAATACTGCCGATCCGGGTGCTTTAGCGATTCCCCAATGATTTCATCAAAAATATATCTGCTCTTTCCCGACCCTGAAGGGCCTAAAATAAACTGCAATGCCATGCTCTGCCTGCCTCCTTTGTCTGATGCCTTTCTTGTCCTTAAGTATAGCACATTTTTCACAGGCTGTAAAAATCTTGTTCTTACAGAAAGGTATAAATAAGAAATCCTTTCATAAATTATAATAAATCAATCGGGAGGTTACCCATGAGTTCAAAAACCAAAATTATTGTCCTGCGGATGAAGGAGATTATTTATACCGCCATCTTTATCGGTCTTGCCCTCCTTCTGATTGCTCTGTTTTTTATTATGTTTCGCCGGGATAAAACCGATTCCCAGCCGGAATCCTCCACGGCAGAGGCCAGTTACATCCCCGGTGTCTATTCTTCCACCGTCACCTTAGCCAGCGAACAGATTAACGTAGAGGTTTCTGTCGATGCACACCAGATAACATCAATTGCCCTAAAGCCCCTCAGCGATTCGGTTGCTGCCATGTACCCTTTAATGGAACCCGCCATGCAGGATCTTGCCGCGCAGATTTTAAAAAGCCAGTCTTTAGAATCCGTTACCTATCCTGCACAGCAAAAATATACCTCTGCTGTCCTGTTAAAGGCCATTCAGACCGCATTAAACAAGGCCGCCCCCAAATATACGGTGCAGAATTAAATCAAAGAAATGTACATACCGTCAACCTGAGGGCGCAAAAAACAGATACAGGAAACTCCGGCAAATGTTTTCGCCGGAAAATTCCTGTATCTGTTTTATTTCCTGTATCTATTTTATTTCTTAATATCTGTTTTATTTTCTGTCTTTTATCTTAAACATTTTTCTGTCCTGATTCTGTCGGTTCACCACTTGTACGTTACTGCATCACCTTTATCTTAGAGTTTTCTGCAAACTTGCGGATATTCGACGCATTCACAATTTTCTTTACCTGGTTTCCTTCAACCTGTACCAGGGTGGGCGCCTGCATAATGCCATATTTTTCTGCCAGTTCCCGGTTTTCCTCTGCATCCAGAGTTACATAATCCATCCCCTTTAACGCTTCTTTAGCTACCCGGCAATTCGGACAGGTCTTGGTCGTAAAGAGGTAAAGTCCCTCTTCTTTATTCTCTAAAGTTCCCCGGTTTTCCTCTTCCTGCATTTTGTGCACCTGGCCTGCTGCCACCATCTTTCCGGCCTTTTTCAGTACAGAATGTACCGGATCATAGGTTCTGCGGTTTTTAAACTCCTGGGTCTTGCCTTCATTCCAGTTCTGTACCGGACGGTAATAACCCGTAATCCGGCTGTAGACCTCTGCCGGGCCGCCGCAGTGCGGGCAGACAAACTGTTCACCGGACAGATAGCCATGCGCCTTACAGATCGAATAGGTTGGCGACATTGTGTAGTAAGGAAGACGATAATTCTCAGCAATGGTGTGTACCAGCTTGGCAGCTGCTTTCCAGTCAGGAAGCTTCTCGCCTAAAAATGCATGGAATACCGTTCCTGAAGTATACAGCGTCTGCAGCTCATCCTGAATATCCAGAGCATCAAATACATCCTGTGTATAATCCACGGGAAGATGAGAGCTGTTGGTATAATACGGGGTATCTCCCTTTGCTCCCGCAGTAAGAATATCCGGGAACTTCTCCCGATCATGCTTTGCCAGCCGGTAAGCTGTAGACTCTGCCGGCGTCGCTTCAAGGTTATACAAATCGCCATATTCCTCCTGATAATCGGACAGCCGTTCACGCATATGGTTCAGCACATCCTTTGTAAACTTCTGCGTTTTCTCATCCGTCATATCTCCGCCCAGCCAGCGGGCATTTAATCCGGCCTCATTCATCCCCACCAGACCAATTGTGGAGAAATGATTGTCAAAGGAACCAAGATAGCGCTTTGTATATGGGTACAATCCGCTTTCCATCAGTTTTCCAATGACCTCCCGCTTCGTGTGCAGGGAACGCGCGGAAACATCCATCATATGATCCAGGCGGCGGTAAAAGTCCTCTTCATTCTTTGCCAGATAGGCAATCCTTGGCATATTAATCGTAACTACACCCACTGAACCGGTACTCTCACCGGAGCCGAAAAAGCCTCCCGTTTTCTTTCTCAATTCGCGCAGATCCAGGCGCAGGCGGCAGCACATACTGCGCACATCGCTGGGCGCCATATCGCTGTTAATGTAGTTTGAGAAATAAGGTGTTCCGTATTTGGCAGTCATTTCAAATAATAAACGATTGTTTTCATTATCTGACCAGTCAAAGTCACGGGTGATCGAATACGTAGGAATCGGATACTGGAAGCCTCTTCCATTCGCATCGCCTTCAATCATGGTTTCAATAAAGGCGCGGTTAATCATATCCATCTCGGCCTTGCAGTCTTTATATTTAAAGTCCATCTCCTTGCCGCCGACAATGGCATACATCTCCGCCATATCGTCCGGCACCGTCCAGTCCAGCGTAATATTGGAAAATGGCGCCTGCGTTCCCCAGCGGCTTGGGGTATTTACGCCGTAAATAAAGGACTCAATACATTTTTTCACCTCAGAATACTTTAAGTTTTCCACCTTAACAAAAGGTGCTAAGTAAGTGTCAAAGGAAGAGAATGCCTGTGCGCCCGCCCATTCATTCTGCATAATACCCAGGAAATTCACCATCTGGTTACAGAGCACAGACAGATGCTTTGCCGGGGAAGAGGTCATCTTCCCGGAAATTCCGCCCAGGCCTTCCAGAAGAAGCTGCTTTAACGACCAGCCTGCACAGTACCCGGTCAGCATGGACAAATCATGGATATGAATATCCGCATTGCGGTGTGCTTCGGCAATCTCCTGATCGTAAATCTCAGACAGCCAATAATTCGCGGTTACTGCGCCGGAATTGCTTAAAATCAGACCGCCGACCGAATACGTAACCGTAGAATTTTCCTTAACACGCCAGTCCTCAACCTTAACATAGCTGTTAACTACATCCTTATAGTCCAGGATAGTATTTTTCATATTGCGGATTTTCTCACGCTGCTTGCGGTAAAGAATGTAAGCCTTTGCCACATCAGTATATCCTGTCTGCTCCAGCACATGCTCTACGCTGTCCTGAATCTCCTCCACGGAGATTTCTTCATCCTTCATCTTTCCCTGGAAATCTGCTGTCACCCGCAGCGACAGCAGTTCCAAAATTTCATTATTAAACAGCTTCCCTGTCGCTTTAAACGCTTTCTTTATCGCCTCAGTAATCTTTACCAACCGAAATTCTGCTCTCTCTCCATCCCGCTTAATTACCTGTATCATTGCAAACCTCCTGTTATTATGCTTTTAATCTCTTTTGCATACTGCAAATCCCGTCTATGGGCGGTAGGTTTTCATTATAGCAAATGAAGAGAAAAAATACAAGATATATGACTCATTTTTTTCAAAAAACAATATCTAGTGGTTTAAACACAGTTTTCAAAATCCTGCAAACCCGCATTAATCCTGGATTTTTTGCATAAACGACGCATAAAGTTCTGCCGGGATATAGGCCTTAACCCAAATCCCATCCTGTATATATTCTTCTTCAAGAAGCTGCCCTGATTTTCGTACCTGCTGAATCTTTCCTGCCTCCTGATAGGAAAATACCTTCTCTAAATAAACCCTCCGGCTTCGCAGAATCGTCTCCAATACTTCGGCTAATGCTGTCAGTCCCTCACCGCTTTTTGCCGAAATCTTTACCTGGTAATCCGAAGAAAAGTCCCGTAAAATCACGTTTTCTTCCAGCCGATCCATCTTATTAAACACCGTTACCATCACCTTATCGCCGATTTCCAGCTCCCTGAGTGTCTCATAAACCACATGCATCTGCATTTCCATCTGCGGATTGGAGACATCCACAACATGAAGGATAATATCGCTGTACTTTGCCTCTTCCAATGTGCTCTTAAACGCCTCCACCAGATGATGCGGAAGCTTGCGGATAAAACCTACCGTATCGGTAAGCAGTATCTCCTGACCGTCCGGCAAAGCCAGCTTTCTGGTCGTCGGATCTAACGTGGCAAATAATTTATCTTCTGCGAAAATCCCTGCACCGGTCAGCTGATTTAACAGCGTGGATTTCCCGGCATTCGTATAGCCCACAATGGCAGCTACCGGCATATGGTTTCTCGTTCTCTGCTGCCTGGCAACCTCCCGGTGACGTTTTACCTCCTCCAAATCGCTCTTTAACTGTCCAATTCTCTGGTGAATCCGCCTCCGGTCCACCTCAAGTTTTGTCTCACCCGGACCCCTGGTTCCGATTCCGCCGCCAAGACGGGAAAGCGAATGATGAATACCCACCAGCCGGGCAGCACGGAAACGAAGCTGGGCCAGTTCCACCTGAATCTTGCCCTCCCTGGTCGTCGCCTGAGAAGCAAAAATATCCAAAATCACCATGGTTCGATCCATCACCTTCGTTTCCAGTGCTTCCTCCAGGTTTCGAAGCTGGGCCGGACTCAACTCATCATCACAGACAATCCCCGTTGCCTCCGTTTCCCAAATTCTCCACTTTACCTCTTCCATCTTCCCTTTTCCCAGGTAAGTCGCGGGATGCGCCGCCTCGCGTTTTTGGATAATCTGGTCGATGGAAACTGCCCCTGCCGTTTTCACCAGTTCCGCCAGCTCCTTTAACGAAGCCTCTGCATCTTCACCGTCCCCTGTACTGATACCAACCAGAATCACCCGTTCCTCTATCTCTTTATTTTCAATTAACTCTGTCATAATTGCTTTCTAGCACCTACCTCGTCTGCAAAAATAAAATCTCCTTCTGCGCCGCCTCATCTGCCCCATAATCTGCCACATAGGCTTCAAAGGTTTCCAATGCCCTGGCATAGCGTCTCTGCAGTTCATAAACCACCCCTTCATTAAAACGGGCGGCCTGCACCGCCGGAGCACTCTTATCACTTCCCGCCGCTGCTGCCTGCCTGAAATACTCAATTGCCCGTTCAAACTCTGCATTCTGCAGTTCTGCGTCTTCCATCGCCTTTGCTGATTCTATCAGCCTTAACCCCATTTCATTGAATACCTCAGGTCCCGCCACACCATCCTTTACCGCTTCCGCGTACAAAGATTCTGCCTCCTGTATCAATCCGGCATCCATGCATGCTTCGCCCACAGCGGTCAATACTTCCTTTCGCCCAAAATTACCCTCCCCCGGCTTCTTTTTCTCCAGCTCCACGCCTTCCAGATAAGCATCAAGCGCTCCCTGGGCATCACCTGCTAATGCCTTGGCTGATGCTGCCCGGTACAGATAATCCACCTGTGCCTTATCCACTTCCAGCAAAACATCATAGGTATGTGCAGCAGCAGCATAATCTCCCAGCTTATATTCTGCTTCTGCCCTGTAGTTTAATACATCAATTTCAAAATCCCCCACTCTGCCTGTGGAAGCCTGGATTGCTGCCTCAAAATCTGCCGCTGCCCCGGCATAATCCCCTGCATCCATCTTTGCAATCCCTGCCATGCGCAGTTCCTCTCTCTCTTTTCCCTTACTGCTGCACCCGGTAAATGCCAGCACACAAAACACTAGTACGCACCAGCATACAAAACAACATCTCCTGCCCGTTTTCCTGTCCATCTTCTCCATCTCCTTCCCTCAATTTTCCTTATTAAGCGCTCAGAAAATCTCCATCTTCCTGCCTTATTATCCGTTTCTATTTCCCCACATCTGTACTCCCAAAACCCCCGTTGCGAACCGCATCTGCATCATCATCCACAGTAATTCCATATTCCATAAAAATTCCCTGGGCAAACGCCATTCCTTCATTTAATTCCAGCCGTTTTCCTTCCCGGCTGTCATTGATTAACTTCATTAAAATATGTCCTTCATTGTCCGAATAAAAATAATCGCTGTCGATAATCCCTACCGTGTTATTCATCTGTAACCGGTACTTAAAGCCCAGGCCACTCCGCGGATAAAGCTGCAGCACCCACTCTGGTTCCATTTCCACCCGAATCCCGGTAGGAATCTTTATCTCTTCCCCCGGTGCTAAAGCAAGGGCAAACGGCAGGAAAAAATCATAACCGGCACTATTCGCAGTTGCCCGGCGTGGAAGTTTTATCTTTTCATAATATGTTTCTGCCAGGACCGCATCCTGATTTACTTTCTCATTCAGAGTATTCCCCTGTCCATCTCTTCCTAATGCATCCTTCCAGTCTGAAACAAACTGTTCCCTGCTCACCTTATGAAATTTTGCTATCTTCTTCATTCTCCACTATCCTCTTTATCCGCTATCTTTCTTCCTGTTTCCTGCTCAGCTTTAGCTTCACTGTCATCTTCTCTGGCCTCGGCATCCTCTTCTAACTCTTCCACTGTCATCTTAAGTTCCGCCGCCACTTCGGACTTAATCTCCTCTTCCTGTTCCGGTTTTAATCCTGGAAGATCTTCTGTCGATCCGATACCAAAACGCCGCAAAAACTCCTCTGTCGTGGCAAAAAGCACGGGCCTTCCCGGAGCATCCAGGCGCCCTACCTCGCAGACCAGATTATATTCAATTAGCTTATTTACCGCATGGTCCGATTTCACCCCGCGGATTTTTTCAATTTCCAGCTTAGTAATCGGCTGCTGGTAAGCGATAATCGACAAGGTTTCCAACACCACATCGGTCAGCACCTGACGCCGGGGCGCAGAAGCCACACGGATTAGGTTAGTATAATACCTGGAACAGGTGCACATCTGAAACGCATCCTCCAATTCAATAATCTGCAGCCCTTTCTTTTCTTCGCTATACCGTTTTTTCAGCCGCAGCGCAGCCTGTCTGGCGCAATCCTCATCCTGACCAATCGCTGCAGCCAGACGGCGCGCCTCCACGGGATACCCCATAGTGAACAGAACAGCTTCCACCACCATCTCCTGTTCCAGCAAGTCCTCCACCGGCAGAAAATCCTCCGCCAAAAGAGAACCTGGCTGCTCTGCCCTCCGATTATTCTCCATAACTATCCTCCAGCCCTTCCAGATTCAGCTCCTTTTGGGCCCCTTCCTCTTCCAGGGTTTCTATCTGCATATCCTCAAAACTCCTCTCCTGTAACAGATAAATCTTTCCCAGCTTCATCAGCTCCAAAACCGCCAAAAACGTCACCACCACATCCAGCCGATCCGCACCAGTTTCCAATATCTGGCGAAAGCTGAACTTCCGGTACTTTCTGGCATACTCCATCACCGAACCAATCTTCATCTCCAAGCTCACCGGCTCCCGCTTTATGGTTCCAAATGAACTCCGCACCCGGTCCACCTTATCTTCCTTCCGCCTCATCACCTGGTTAAAAATCATCTGAAGCCGGGCAAGCGTCAGGCCATCTAAAAGCTTGTCCAAATCCACCGGCGGTTCATACTTTGCCACCTCCGGCGGCACAGTAGAAGATTTACAAAAGCAAATCCCAGCCTGATCTTCCAAATCCGCCATCTCCTGTGCTATGTATTTATACTTCTTATACTCCAGCAGACGGGCCACCAGCTCTGCACGCGGATCTTCCTCTTCTTCTGTCCCCTCTTCCTCCTTAGGAAGAAGCATCCGTGATTTAATGGCAATCAGGGTTGCTGCCATCACCAGAAAATCACTGACCACATTCAAATCCTCGTGTTCCATATGATGGACGTACTCCAGATATTGACTGGTAATCCCGGCAATGGGAATATCATAAATATTAACCTTATTCTTTTCAATCAAATGCAGCAGCAAATCCAGCGGCCCTTCAAAATGTTCCAGCTTATACGAAATCTCCAATTCAGCCAAAGAAAACCTCCAAACCTACCTTTTACCTTATTATTTCTTGCTAACCTGCAATCATAAAAACCAATCCCAACCATTCCAGATAATCTTTACGACGCCGCTGCCCCTGCATTCAGGTGGACAACCAGCAGTTGAGGCATATCGTTTAAACGGATATTAATCGAATGCGTTCCCAAACCTCTCCCCACAGCCATCCATTTTCCTTCCTGCTCAAAGCTGCCCGCACACCAGGGCAGGAAAAACTGATACTGCGGCGTCATGACACCGCCAAGGCCCGGAATCCGAATCGTTCCCCCATGAAAATGCCCCGCCAGGGTAAGATCTGCCCCCCAGTGACGGCAGGCATGAAAATATAGCGGCGAATGCATCAACAGCAGCTGAAATCTCTCTTCTGCGGCATCTCCCAGGCGGCAGTTTAGATAACTTTCCGGCATCGGCACAGGTTTTTTCCACAGTAATTTCTGATAAAATACAGGGGAAAGACGAATCCCCGCCACAGCAAGGTCCCTGTCCAAAAGCACGTTCTTATTGACCAGCATCACCACACCCAGCGCCTTCGCCATTTCCAAAAGCTGCCTGTACTTGCTCCCATACGTCTCCTTCTCCACCTCCAGGCGCGTTTCATGGTTGCCCGGAGCATAGTAAACAGGCGCAATCGCGGTTAGCCCTTTTAACAGGGTGCCGGTAATCTCCAGGTTTCCCATCCCCTGTTTCGTCTTAGTAACCATCATATCGCCGCCAATCAAAATGCCTTCAGGCTTTTCTGCCTGAATCGCTTCCAAAAGCTTACGATTTCTGGGGCCAAATTCATTATCGTGCAGATCCGTAAGAAAAACAAAGGTATGATTTTCCTGTATCTTTGGTGAGACAATCGTCAGCTCTTCCACCAAAAAATGACCTTTTTCATAGGCTGAACGCAACAGCAAGCCTGCGCCGGCTGCTGCCGTTCCCACAGCTAAAGCCTTCCACATCATAGCTACCTCCGACCTTACCTTTACTTTTGCCGAAATACCGGATCTGCCGGATAACCGCCGACCAATTTCTGCATTGTCCTGGGCACCGCATCTTTTGAATTTTTCCAGTCGGCATCCTTATTCCGATAATCGAATTTATCGATAAACCAGTCAATATCTTCCTGCATCCGCTGTAAATTCTCTTCCATCAGCGCATACAATGCCAAGAGAACTTCTTCTTTATTCTTCCCGGAAAAACCTTCTTCACATGCAGAAAGAAGATCGGAAAAATGTGGCAGGCAAAACCCCTTCGACCGCTTTAATTGCTGTAAAAAATCTGGTTCCGTCTGCAGCAGGTGAAGAAAGGTACGGATAATCTTCCCATAGGTATCTTCAAATTTCCGGCAGACATAACAGGTATTCTCTGATGCTTTCATCCAATAGGACTTGCCTCCATCCTCAGACGCCGACTTTTTTCTATCGCCTCTAACGCCCTTCTGTCCGGCAAGACGGGAAAACAGCGAGGGCTTTTCCTGATAAATTCCAGCCATTGGCTCCTGCGCCGAAGAGGAAGCCACCATTTTTCCTTTAGCCTGGGCACTTAACTGCCTGCGCATATGCTCCAGCCGTGTCTTTAAGATCCACGCATTTCCCAGAGAATTTCCATAATCGTACATCATCTTTGTGTGATGGCGGCAAAATCCTGCCTGATCAGTTGCCCCCCGGATATCATCCTCCATATACGAAGCCCCCAAAACAAAACCTATCGTCTCCTGCTCTATCTTCCGCTCCAAATAACAGCAGGAACACTCGTCCGCTGCCTTTAGTGCATCTATAACCTCAATCGTATATAATTTTTCTTTCATCACTTCTCCATTCTGTCCCCATATCCGCAAGTTTCAAAGCTAAGTATAGCATACTTTCCAGCAATGGTAAATGCAAAGTATACAGCAAAAGCCGCCCAACCCTTTGATGTGCTATGTTCACTGGTCAGGACGGCTTTTCTTTTTGCTTTTATTAAAGAACCTTTCTTTATTACCAATTGCGCATGATGCAGTTACCCTCTATATCTCCCCATTTGCCGCCAGGGCAAAACCATAATCCAGCAATGCTTTTGTATCGGTATAATGGGTTCCGCTTGCCTTCATAATCACAACAATCAGACGTACGCCATTTTGTTCAACACAGGTCACCAGTGTATTCCCTGCTTTGGAAGTATAGCCGGTTTTTCCGCCCACCATCCCCGGATAGTAGCGCGAATCTGTCGAATACAGCATCTTATGCCCCATCGTTATTGTTTTAGGACCGCTGAGCTTGGTTGCGGGCATCTGGTAGGCTGTCGTCGTGGATATTTGAGAAATCACCGGATTTGCGTAGGCAGCGCGGGCAATCAGGGACATATCGTAAGGCGTAGTCATATGGGTAGCATTATTTAATCCGTTGGGATTAGCAAAATGTGTTCCTGTACATCCAAGCTGTGCTGCCCGGTTATTCATCATCAGGGCAAAATTATCCACACTTCCTCCCATGTGTTCAGCCAGACCATTCGCCACCTCATTTGCCGATTTCAGCAAAAGGGCGTACAGACTGTCCCTCACGGTAAGCTGATCGCCCTCCATAAGGCTGATAGTTACCGCTCCTGACTCCAAATTCGTCGTCGCTGTCCGCGAAAAAGTAACCACATCCTCCAGGCTGCAGTTTTCCACAGTCAGCAGAGCAGTCATAATTTTGGTAATGCTGGCCGGATAAAACGGCATCTTCCCATTTTTCTCAAAAAGGATCTGGCCCGTCCCACAGTTTAGCAAAACCGCGCCCTCCGCAGCAACCACCGGCGCCGACACCTTGGAAGAACCTGAAAAAACCGTCCCTTCTAGGGCAGAAGGCTGGCTTACGGTTTCGGATGGGCCAGTTTCTGCCGAGGGAGAATTGGTTTCTGCTGATGGAGGGACTGTTTCCGACGGACTGGTTTCTTCCGGCGGATTAACTGTTGTGGGCAAAGTCGTCTCCCCTGGCGGATTAAGAACTGCCGCATTATTTTCCTGGGAGGAACCACCTTCCACTACCAGAGCCCCATTTATCCCTGAACTGCCTAAGGGCTGTCCCTGACCTACATCTGCTGTTGTTTCCGACGTAACCCCAGGTGTCAGCGGGTTAGGCGGAACATATTCGATAGCAAAGGATGTGCTGCTGCACCATAAACTAATTGCCGCTCCCAGGCAAAACAGACGCATTCCCATTGAATATCTTTTCCTTTTCATGAACAAAATTCCTCCGTTTTTTCTAAGAATTTTCTGTATCATTTATCTTGCAGTTGCGCAGCATTAGAACACCTTTAAATAAAATTCAGCAAGCTGATATAAACTTCACTATACTTAAACAGCCTAATTCTTAAACGCAATATTTAAACAGCTTTAATTCTTAAACGCAATTCTATCAAAAAGTATACCACGGAGTTTTTCTTATGGTCAATTTCTATTTCCTTGCATTTTTCTTACTAAACCTTTATGCGCCCACAAATGGTCGTACCACCATAAATAAACGTCTGCTGGGCGCACTTGGAATACCTGAACTTAGACCGCCTAATCGGCGGTGAACTTTTACAGTAACCTTTATGCGCCCACAAATGGTCGTACCACCATAAATAAACGTCTGCTGGGCACACTTGGAATACCTGAACTTAGACCGCCTAATCGGCGGTGAACTTTTACAGTAAC
>CAJUDX010000042.1 GCA_910584785.1 uncultured Lachnospiraceae bacterium
TTTATCGGAAATTGAGACTTTTTTAATGATTGTTAAAACAAAGAATATTACCAAGACAGCAGATAATCTGTTCCTATCTCAGCCTACGGTAAGCCACCGGTTAAAACTTCTGGAGGATGAACTGGGCGTTAAGCTGATTACCAGGAAAAAGGGGTATAAGCAGATTGAACTGACGACATGGGGAGAGGAATTTATTCCGATTGCTGAGCGGTGGATTTCCGTCTGGCAGGAGATGCAGCTATTAAAAGAAGGGCGGGAAAAGCTGTACCTGACGATAGGGTGTACAGATACCTTAAATAGCGCTATGTTTTTTGATTTATATAAGCAGATGCTGGAGGAAAATGAAGATGAACATATGATGAATCTCCGGGTAAAAACGCATTATTCCCGTGAGATTTATGGATTATTGGAAAATCACGATATTCACCTGGGGTTTGTGCACCATCATCTGCATTTTAAGAATGTAATTGCAGAGCCTATTTTACAGGAAAAGATGTATATTTTGCAGTCTGAAGGGTCTGAATTGTTAAAGCCGGTGCTCCATACCGATGAGCTGGATTTGGAGAGGGAGATTTTTTTTAGCTGGGAGGTCAATTATCAGATTTGGCATAACCAGTGGGTAAGCCGGGAAAAAAGCCCGCGGATGGAGGTCGATACTTTTGAACTTCTGTTCCATCTATTATCAAAAGAAAATATGTGGTCGATTGTCCCGGCTTCGGTGGCGGAACGGATTCAGGATCTTCGCACGGTTTATGTCAGCGAAATCGGAAATAAACAACAGCCGCCAAAGCGGGTAACTTATAAGGTAAAACATAAATACCCCAATGAAGCAACGCTAAAAGCAGTGACAAGGTTTGAGGAAAAACTGGACGCTTATTTGCAGAAGAAGGATTGGGGATATTTGGGAAGAGGGTAAAGGAGAAATGGGTTGTTGCGCTAATCAGCGCAGCAGCCCATTATGCATGAAATCTCACCCCTTTAAATATAGAAATTATTAATATATTTAAAATAAATAATTCATTTTTCTAAATAATTATTTTGTGTTAAACTGATCTTAGTTAAAAATTAGTCAGGAAAAGTGATAGGAAAAATAAACAAAAGGAGGGGCACATGGAGGCAAAATTTTTATTGACCGGGGATTGTTCTCTTTCGGTACAAATGGGGGAGGAGATTAGCCTTGCTGTGAACCAGCGGGTGAGAATGCTGTTTCTCAATCTGACAACCTGTCCCATTGAGGGCGTCAGGGAAATGGTTCCCACCTATGCGTCGCTGATGATTCATTATCAGCCGGAGGTTTTACGGTTCGAAGTGCTGAAAGCAGAGATTGTAAAACGTCTTGATCATCTGGATTCAGCAGAAAAAGAAAGCCGTATGGTTAAGGAGATTCCCATCTGCTACGGCGGAGAGTTGGGACCGGATTTGGAGAATTGCGCCGCATTTGAAAAGGTGTCGGTTGAGGAGTTTATCCGTATGCATTCCCAACACGAATACTATTCGTATATGCTGGGCTTTGCGCCTGGACATGCCTATATGGCCCGCTTTGAAGAGCCGTTTCATTTTAAGCGCAGGGAATCACCCAGGGTAAGGATTTCCGGCGGATCGATTGTCGTTCAGCTGAATCTTTCGAATTTAATTCCCTTTGATCAGCCCTGCGGCTGGAATATAGTCGGTGCCACACCGCTGACCATCTGCGATTACCAGAAGGAAGATCCGTTTTTAGTTCATGCAGGGGACTGGGTAAAGTATGTTCCTGTATCACGAAAAGAATTTGATGCCATCAAAGAAGAGGTAAAACGGGGCATGTATCGTCTGCGCACCTATGAAAGGACGGTGAAGTAATGGGAATCGTAGTGGAAACTCCTGGAATTTTAACAACCGTGCAGGATGAGGGGCGGTTTGGCTATCAGCAGTTTGGCGTATCTCCGGCAGGGCCGATGGATTCGACCTCGTTTTCTCTTGCTAATCTTTTAGTGGGAAATCCGCGGAGGGAAGGGCTTTTGGAACTGACCTTTTCCGGGCCAACCCTGAAATTTACTGAGGATAATGTAATTGCCGTTACAGGCGGAGACATGTCGCCCAGCTTAAATAGCCAGCCCATCCCCATGTATCAGGCTGTGGCGGTTAACCAGGGCGATGTGCTTTCCTTTGGAATGATGAAGGGAAAAGGAACCCGTGCCTATCTGGCCTTTGCCGGCGGGCTGGATATTCCGCTGGTGATGGGGAGCAAGTCCACCTTAATGCGGAATGTATTGGGTGGAATGAACGGAAGGAAACTGGAAGCCGGAGATAAAATCGATTTTGTTCATCCAAGGAAAACCTTGCCGGATATGGAAGATCGAAGGCTGGTTCCAGCAGAGTTTGGGGAAAGGGAAATTGTACTGCGTGTTGTCACCGGGCCGCAGGATACGGATTTTTCCGTTGAGGAGCTGCGGAGATTTTTCTGGTACGATGCAGAAATTACCAATGAATTTGATCGGATGGGCTGCCGCTTAAAGCGGGAAGAGCCACTAAAGCATCTTGGCGATGGGAATATTATTACAGATGGTATTGCCTTTGGCTCTATCCAGGTGCCTCCCAATGGTCAGCCGATTATTATGCTGGCGGATCGGCAGAGCACGGGCGGCTATTCAAAAATCGGGACCGTGATCAGCGTGGACTTGCCGAAATTAACACAGAGCATGGCTGGAAGCAGGGTGCGTTTTGTCCGGGTGAGCCTGGAACTGGCACAGGAATTATACCTTAGGCGCTGGGAACAGTTTAACCGCCTGGAAAAGCGCTGGGGTGTTTAATGATAAAATGAACGTAACAGCGGGCAGATACCTGGCTGAATACGAATAGAAGGAGAAAGGAAGGAAAGGAAAATGTTTCAAATTGACTTAAACAGCGATATGGGGGAGAGTTTTGGCGCGTACAAGCTTGGGGGCGATGAAGAGATTATTCAGTATGTGACAACGGCAAATGTGGCCTGCGGCTGGCATGCCGGTGATCCCATGGTAATGGATAAGGTCGTCCGCATGGCAAAGGAGCGTGGGGTAAGGGTTGGCGCGCATCCTGGTTATCCTGATTTATTGGGCTTTGGACGGAGAAAAATGGCGCTTTCCTATCAGGAAGTAAAAAATTATGTGAAGTATCAGATTGGGGCCTTGGCTGCATTTACACAGAGCTGCGGGATGAAATTACAGCACGTTGCCCCGCACGGCGCTATGGGAAACCAATGCCAGTATGATGAGGAAATTTCTTCTGCGATTGTGGAAGCCGTCTGTGACTACGATAAGGATTTAATGATTTATTATTGTGCCGGGGCAGTGCTGGGAAAGATTGCCGAGAGCAGGGGGTTGCGTGTCGCTTCGGAAATCTTTGCCGATCGGTCTTATATGGATGATTTGTCGCTTGTTCCACGGAAAATGGAAGGTTCAATGATCACAGATGAAGATGTGGCGATCCGCCGCTGTATTCGAATGATTAAAGAGGGAAAGGTTACATCCATTAACGGAAAGGATCTGGATATTCAGGGAGATACCCTGTGCGTTCACGGCGACGGGCCCAAGGCACTTGCTTTTGTTCAGAGGATTCGTGAGGCCTTTACACAGGAAGGTATTGTGATTAAGGCATTGTAGGACAAGGGAGATGCGGCAAAATACTTAACTTGAACAATGAAAAATTACATAAGCAGAATGGAGGATATCATGGGAAAAGCGGGAGAGAAGGCGTCCATGTCAGTCGTTAAAAAGATGATGCTTGCCCTGGCGGGGGGATTGGCTGTAGGGATTGGATTTTTACTTTTGCGGGAACAGCTAATGGCATCGGGACATGAGGGAACCTGGACGTTAATCAATAAGCTGCTGTTTCAGGATATTACGGTGGCGGACGGTGTGGGAGCTGTCGGAATCTTTTATATCGTCGGACAGATTTTTATGCGGGGACTTCAGCTGGCCATTGTGCCGCTGGTGCTGGTGTCCTTAAGTCTGGCTATGTGCAGTATTTCCAATTCGACAAAACTGGGACGGATTGCCGGAAGAAGTCTTGGAGGATTCTTTGCCTTTTATGTGTGCGGTGCTTTCTTTGGGTGTGCGATTGCCTATTTGGTGAAATCGCTGGGGCTGTTTAATGTCACCCTTCCCAGTGAGGCGGTAATGGAAACACAGACCATTGATGCATTTAACCCTCTGGCGGTTGTGGTTAATGCTGTTCCGTCCAATATCACAGAGGCTTTCCGCACAAATAACAGTATACTTGCGGTTGTCGTTGTGGCGATTGGGATTGGACTTTGTTTAAATCAGCTTGGGGAGAAGGCTGAGCCGTTAAAGAAGGTATTGGAGAGCGCCAATGAAGTGATTCAGCTTTATCTTACCTTTTTAATTAATAAAGTAGGTCCAATTGCCATTTTCTGTCTGATTTCCAGAACCTTTGCGATTTACGGCATTGAATATCTGGCACCGGCTGCGGCCTATGTGGTTTCCGCTATGCTGACGCTGTTTGTTCTGACAGCAACGATTTATCCGGTGGGAATTTATTTAAGCACAGGTTTAAATCCCATGAAGTTTTTAAAGAAGATTGCCAAGGTCGGTGTGTTTGGATTCTCAACCAATTCTTCTGCGGCCTGTCTGCCCTTAAATACAAGGACCTGTATCGACGAACTCGGATGCAGTGAGGAAATTACCAGCTTTGTCCTTCCCACAGGTATGACAATTAATATGAACGGAATCACCGTAATGCACATGTTTGCCGTAACCTTTATTGCGACCTCTGCCGGCATCAATGTGCGCCCGGCAGATTTGATAGTCATGGCATTTTTATCCATCTGTGCATCTGCTGGGACCCCGGCGATTCCTATAGCCGGAACCACAATGATCTTTACGGTATTATCAGGTATGGGCTGGACAACTGAGGCCTGCTTAATCGGTTATGCACTGGTGGTTGCCATTAACCGTCCGGTGGAAATGGCTCTTCTTCCATTAAATGTTATTGGTGATGCGGCGACAAACGTTATCGTTAACGCGAAAGAAAAAGAAATTGACCAGACGCGCTATAATCAGTAAAATAAACTAAAATAATATGGAGATAAGGAAGATGCGGAGCGGACATTGTGCCCTTTGGGTATTCTGAATTTCCTTTGACTTAACACAGGAGGATGAAGATGAAAATTGTAGTATTGGATGGATATACCTTAAATCCCGGAGATATTACCTGGGATGGGCTTAAAGCCCTTGGCGATATTACCGTGTATGACCGCACAAAACCGGAGGATGTCATTGCCCGGATTGGAGATGCCCAAGCAGTGTATACAAATAAAACGCCGCTGACAAAAGAGGTGTTTGATGCCTGTTCCAATCTCCGTTTTATTGGCGTGTTAGCAACCGGTTATAACGTGGTGGATACAGCAGCGGCAAAGGAAAAGCACATTACTGTGACAAATATTCCAACTTATGGGACGGCAGCAGTGGCACAGTTTGCTATCGCCCTTCTTCTGGAACTCTGCCACCATATCGGCGAACATTCTGCTTCGGTGCTTCGGGGTGAGTGGAGCAGCAATCCAGACTGGTGCTATTGGAATTATCCGCTGGTGGAGCTGGCAGGCAAGACGATGGGGATTATCGGCTTTGGGCGGATTGGTCAGGAAACCGGGCGGATTGCCCAGGCCCTGGGAATGAAGGTGATGGCCTACGATGAATTTAAGCACCTGGAGCTGGAAAGTGAAACCTGTCAATATACGGATTTGGATACCTTGCTGGCGATGTCAGATGTGATTAGCCTTCACTGTCCGCTTTTTCCGGCGACACAGGGAATTATTAACCGGAAAAGCATTGCTAAAATGAAAACAGGGGTGATGCTGATTAACTGTTCCCGCGGACCTTTGGTCGTGGAAGAGGATCTCTGTGAGGCATTAAACAGCGGTAAGGTAGCCGGAGCAGCACTGGATGTCGTTTCCACAGAGCCAATCCGTGAGGATAATCCGTTGCTTGGCGCAAAGAATGTGATTCTTACGCCGCACATTGCCTGGGCTCCCAAGGAATCCCGGCTGCGTTTAATGCAGATAGCGGTGGATAATCTGCGCGGTTTTATTGAAGGAAATCTTCAGAATGTTGTAAACCCGTAAATTTACGCGGTTTATGGGCTGAAAAAAGGCGTTTGCGGCAGGAGGAATTTATGGTGGAGGAGCAAAGAGAATATCTGGATTTATTTCTTTCCCTGGGAAAGGCTATGTTGGAATCAGGGGCGGAAATATTCCGTGTGGAAGATACGATTTCCCGGCTGTTTCAGGCCTATGGGATGAATGATTTAGAAATTTTTGCCATACGTTCGCTGATTGTCGTAAGCGCCAGGGATGGACAGGGACATTCCTATACAAGTACAAAGCGCATTTATGAGGTGGGAATCCATATGGGAAGGCTGGAGGAGTTAAATCAGCTTTCCCGCTGGATTTGCGCTCAGCGACCGGATGCGCAGGAGATTAACCGGCGTTTTCAGGCATGCATCAGGGCAGAAAGTCTGAGTGCCAGGGAAAGTTTGTTTGGCTATATGCTGGCGGCATTCTCCTTTTCCTGTTTTTTTGGCGGCAGGTTGCGGGACGGGGCTGGCGGGGCTTTTTTGGGGCTGCTGTTATTTTTTATGGATCGCCGTCTTGCGCCAAAATGTCCGCAGCGCCTGGTTTACATTGTTTTTGCCTCAATGGTTTTGGGCAGTTTTGCGATGCTTCTGGGTTGTCTGCCTCTGGAATTTCAGCCGGATAAAATGATGATTGGCACCATTATGCTGCTGATTCCCGGAATGGCTTTTATGAATTCCATGCGGGACATGCTGAGTAATAATGAGATTAACGGACTGTTCAGCTGTCTGGATACCTTGCTGACAGCCGGGGCAATTGCCATAGGCTTTGTAGTGCCGCTGCTGATAGGAGGCGCATAGAACAATGCAGTTTACGGATTTGCTGACAGAAGTGCTGGTGACGGCGTTAGGGTCCCTGGCATTTGGAATTGTGTATAAAGTAAAAAGGAACCGGCTTCCCGCTGTAGCTGCGGGAGGAGGGATCGGATGGATGATTTACCGCCTTTTGTTTCTGGCAATGGAAAATATCTTTTTAAGCAATATGGGAGCAACCCTGTTTGCCACCGTTTATTCGGAAATGCTGGCAAGAAAGAAAAAAGCGCCGGTTGTCGTATTCCTCCTTCCCTGCCTGATTCCCCTGGTGCCGGGAGGCGGCCTGTACTACGCCATGAGCTGGATGGTGCGCAGAGATGTGCAGCAGGCAATGTCTTATCTGGGCAAAGCCTGCGAAGCTGCACTTGGCATTGCTGCGGGTATTCTTCTGGTATCGGTGATTATTCACCGCAATCGTACGGCATAGCCTTTGCCGCTGTTGATTCTCTTTTTTCTAATTTGTCTTTATAGCGCTTAACCGGCTGTTCTGATATTCTCCGCTGAACGTGACGTCCCGCCCAAACCATTCGGGAGGGGTGAAACATTCAGCGCTTTCTATGGATGAAAATTCCACCTCTGCCAAAATTAGTCCCTGGTATTCTCCTGAAAAAATATCCAGTTCAATCGTTAAATCATCCGGGATAAGAGGAATATAGATTCTTTTTTTTCGCAGGACGATTCCATCGGCTTTTGGAAGCAGGTGTTCGTAAGCTTCTTTGGTAAGTGGCAGATTAACTTCCTCTCTGGCTAATAATCCTTTGCCTTTATAGGTTAAATAATAGGTGTCATCTTCCTTTCGTAATCTTACAACCGGATTTGTACAAAGATAAGCCTGTTCAATTTCATGGAAAGGGAAGTCCTGATAGTTTTCAGGCAGCTTCCCAGGATCTTCAATAAGATATTTGCGTTCAATTTCCATCGTTTTTCCTCCTGAAAATAATAAAAGATTTAACCTATCGCTATTGTAGCATATTTTTCACAAATACACTCTGGGAAAAAGAAAAAAATTTTGCTGGATAATCTCTTTTTTCCTATCCGCCTTTATGTTATACTGGTAAAAGAATAAAATATCCCGATTACACAGGGCAGCGTAAATGGTTGGGAAGGTTTGCCGGAGGTAGGACGATGTGGACAAGAGAAGAATTGAAAACAAGAGCAAAAGCCGGGCTGAAGATATATTATTGGTATGGCCTTTTGGTGTGCTTTGTTGCCGGATTGCTGGGTGCTGCGGCTTCAGCAGGCCCGCATTTCAGCGTAAATTACAGCCGCAGGTTTAACCAACAGATGCATTACATGGAAGAGGTTTTTGAAGATCCCTCCTTTTTTATGGGATTGCTTCTGCTTATTTTATCCGCCTCGCTGTTGTTTGGCCTGGCTGCTCTCTGCTTTTCCCTTTTTGTAAGTAATGTGGTTTATGTCGGACAATGCCGCTATTTTTCTATCAGTACTTTAGAGCAGAGAAATGCAGGGGTTGAAGAGCTTTTCAGCGGTTTTCGGCGGGGACACTATCTGAATATTGTAAAAACACAGTTTTTCCGTGGTTTATATGAGTTTCTGTGGAGCCTGCTTCTGATTATTCCAGGGATTGTAAAGCATTATGAGTACTACATGGTTCCTTATTTACTTGCCGAGTATCCCACGATGGATCGGAAGGAAATTTTTCATATGAGCAAGGTTATGATGGAAGGAAATAAACTGGACACCTGGGTACTGGAGCTTTCCTTTATCGGCTGGTATCTTTTAGGAGCGCTTTTTTGCTGTATGGGCGGTATTTTTGTCAATCCTTACCGTGAGGCGACAATTGCTGAGCTTTATTTAAAACTGCGCCAGGAACGTATGGGGATTCCAAGAGATATTCTTTCCGGACCTGCAGATCCATATTTTTCACCAAACAGTAACTTTACATCCAATGGAAACTGGAACAGACAATAGAAAAACAAATCGTGAATGCGAAGGAAATAAGACAAAAATAAAAGGAGAAAAATAGCGATGAAGGCAGTGGTTTATGCCTGTATGGCAGATGGATTAGAAGAAGTGGAGTGTTTAGCCGCAGTGGATGTGATGCGTCGGTGCGGAATTGAGGTGAAGCTGGTTTCAATGTCCGGCAAGCCTTTAATTACAGGTTCCCATGGGATAACGATTACCGCCGATATCCTCTGGGAGGATACCATTCCAGGGGAAGCAGACTGTATCTTTTTGCCCGGAGGGATGCCGGGGACAAAACATCTGGCGGAGCATGAAGGCCTGTCCCAGGCATTAAAGCAGGCGATAGCCGAGGAGCGCCGGGTTGCCGCTATCTGTGCAGCACCCAGTGTTCTAGGGAGACTTGGTCTCTTACAGGGAAAAAAGGCGACCTGTTATCCAGGGTTTGAAGATAGTTTAACAGGGGCAGAATATACGAAGCAGGGGGTTGTGACAGATGGTCTGATAACGACAGCCAGAGGTCTTGGCTACGCTCTGGACTTAGGTCTTGAATTAGCGGCGCTTTTGGTGGGGAAGGAAACAGCTGCTAAGGTGAAGGAAAGTATTCAGTACGATTTTGTGTGAATGTCTCTGCCTTTTTATAAAACTTTTATTTTTAGGGCTGGTATTTGGCGGCAGGATATGCTATAGTAGTAAATTGAAGTGTAGCGCCCAAATTTCCAAGGCGATCACATATCGATGAAGGAGGAACCCCTAACATGACTTTACAAGTAGAAAAATTAGAAAAAAACATGGCAAAGCTGACCGTGGAAGTTTCCGCTGAGCAGTTTGCCGCATGCATTCAGACCGCATATAAGAAGACCAAGAATAGATTTGCACTTCCCGGCTTTCGTAAAGGAAAGGCTCCATTAGCTATGATTGAAAAGATGTATGGCGCGGAAGTTTTCTATGATGCAGCGGCGGATGAAGCGATTAACGAGACCTATGCGGATGCGATGAAGGAGAGCGGGCTTGAGATCGTTTCCCGCCCGGAAGTTGAGGTTGTACAGATTGAGAAGGGAAAGCCATTCATTTATACCGCTATGGTTGCCGTTAAGCCGGAAGTTAGCTTGGGCGAGTATAAGGGTGTGGAAGTAGAAAAGGCTTCCGAGGAGGTTACAGATGCAGAGGTTTCCGCAGAACTGATTCGGGTTCAGGATCAAAATTCCCGCATTGTCACTATCGAGGACAGAGGGGTAGAAGACGGCGACCAGACAGTAATTGATTTTAAGGGTACGATTGACGGTGTTCCTTTCGAGGGAGGCGAGGCTGAGGACTATGCCCTGACGATTGGTTCTCATTCCTTTATTGACAATTTTGAGGAGCAGTTAATTGGAAAGAATATCGGAGAAACCTGCGAGGTACATGTTACCTTCCCTACGGAGTACCATGCAAAGAATCTGGCAGGGAAACCAGCGGTATTTGAAGTTACCATTAAAGAAATCAAACATAAAGAACTTCCTGAATTAAATGATGAGTTTGCCAGCGAGGTTTCTGAGTTTGAGACGCTTGACGAGTATAAGGCTGAACTGAAAAAGAGCTTAGAGGACAGGAAGAAAAAAGAGGCAGTTACCTTAAATGAGGATAAGGTGGTCGAAGCTGTAGTGGCAAATGCCACGATGGATATTCCTGAGCCGATGTTAAATGCACAGGCAGAGAGCATGATCCAGGAGAATGCACGCCGGATGCAGAGCCAGGGAATTTCTCTGGATCAGTATATGCAGTATACCGGTATGACCATGGATATGCTTAAGGATCAGATGAAGCCGCAGGCGGAGAGAAGGATTAAGACCAGGCTTGTTTTGGAAGCGGTCGTTGCCGCAGAGCACATCGAAGTTACCGAAGAGAAGATCGATGAAGAGATAACGAAGATGGCTGAAGCTTATAAGATGGAAGCTGATAAGCTGAAAGAGTATATGGGCGATTTTGAGAAGGAGCAGTTAAAGAAGGATCTGGCAGTTCAGGCTGCAGTGGATTTTTTAGTTGCCGAGGCAAAGCTGGTATAGAATTTCCGGCCGGCGCGCCAGTGAAATTAAAAATAAGCAGGAAAGAGTGAACTTTTCTGCTGAAGGGAGTTTGATTCATGAGTTTAGTACCGTATGTCTTAGAATCCACCAGCCGGGGGGAGCGCACCTATGATATTTATTCCCGGCTGTTAAAGGATCGCATTGTTTTTTTAGGGGAAGAGGTGAATGACGTCACTGCCAGTCTGGTTGTCGCACAGCTTTTGTTCCTGGAATCGGAGGACCCCGGAAAGGATATTTCCTTATATATTAACAGTCCGGGCGGCTCGGTTTCATCGGGTCTTGCGATTTATGATACCATGAACTATATTAAGTGTGATGTCTCTACGATCTGCATCGGCATGGCAGCCAGTATGGGGGCCTTCCTGCTTTCCGGCGGCACTAAGGGCAAGCGCATGGCTCTGCCGAATGCGGAGGTGATGATTCATCAGCCGGCAGGAGGAGTTCAGGGACAGGCTACCGAGATTAAGATTGTGGCAGAAAAGATTCTTCACACCAGAACTAAGTTAAATCAGATTCTGGCAGCAAATACCGGTCAGCCCATAGAGGTAATCGAGCGCGACACGGAAAGAGATAACTATATGACAGCAGATGAGGCCATGAAATACGGTCTTATTGACAAAGTAATTACCAGCCGCTGATGCGGGTAGAAACGAGAGGTGGATGTTATGCCCAGCAGAATAGAAGAAAAAATCAGGTGTTCTTTTTGTGGAAAGACCCAGGACCAGGTGAGGAAGTTGATCGCTGGTAATACAAATGTTTTTATTTGTGATGAATGTATTGAGCTGTGTTCAGAAATTCTGGAGGAGGAATTTGCTGACTTAATGGAGGAGGAGGAAAGTTCTCTTTTCAGCGACATTAATTTAATGAAGCCAAAGGAGATTAAGGCTTTTCTGGATGAATACGTAATTGGGCAGGATGAAGCAAAGAAGATACTTTCCGTAGCAGTATATAATCATTACAAGCGGGTTACGACATCAAGACATATGGATATGGATATTGCCAAGAGCAATATTTTAATGCTGGGTCCTACTGGCTCGGGTAAAACCTATCTGGCACAGACACTGGCAAAGATTTTAAATGTTCCTTTTGCCATTGCTGATGCCACGGCGCTGACAGAAGCCGGATATGTGGGCGAGGATGTGGAAAACATCCTGTTAAAACTGATTCAGGCCGCAGATTACGATATCAGCAAGGCAGAATATGGCATTATTTACATTGATGAAATTGATAAAATCACTAAAAAATCCGAAAATGTTTCGATTACCCGGGATGTTTCCGGTGAAGGTGTACAGCAGGCCTTGTTAAAGATTTTGGAAGGAACCGTAGCCAGTGTTCCGCCGCAGGGGGGAAGAAAACACCCCCACCAGGAGCTTTTGCAGATTGACACGACCAATATTTTGTTTATCTGCGGCGGAGCTTTTGACGGTCTTGAGAGGATTGTGGAGCAGCGAATTAATGCAGGCTCTATTGGTTTTAATGCAGCGATTTTTGACAAGAATGAAATGGATATCGATGAGATGCTCCATCAGGTTTTGCCTCAGGATCTGACAAAATTTGGTCTGATTCCTGAGTTTATCGGGCGTGTGCCTATTACCGTGGCCTTAAATATGCTGGATACCCATACACTGGTGCAGATTTTATCTACACCAAAGAACGCGCTGACCAAGCAATTCCAGAAGCTGTTTGAGCTGGATGATGTTAAGCTGGAGTTTACCCCGGAGGCGCTCACGGCAGTGGCGGAGCTGGCAGCAGAGAGGAAAACCGGCGCCAGAGGACTTCGCTCTATTTTGGAAAAGTCTATGGCTGAGTTAATGTATGAAATCCCATCCGACGATACCATAGGCATTGTCACCATTACCCGGGAGGTTATCGAAGGGACAGGCAAACCGGATATTGTTTACCGGGATACTGCTGTGCCGAGAAAAAATTCCTCCAGGCGTATACGCAAGGATCAGACGGGGGAAATTGCGTAAGTTAAAAAAGAGGGCCTTGCCCTCTTTTTTCAAATGCAGAAATGACGATAGAACATGTTAAGAAAGTTGGAAAATACGATGGAACAAAAGACAGAAACACTTCCTGTCATTGCCCTGCGCGGACTGACTGTGCTTCCCGGTATGATTATTCATTTTGATATCAGCCGGGAAAAGTCGATTGCCGCACTGGAAAAAGCCATGGTAGGCGATCAGCGGATATTTTTAATTACGCAGAGGCAGGGAGAAACACAAAACCCGGAGAGGGAGGATTTATTTAATGTGGGCTGCATTGCCATAGTGAAACAGTTGGTAAAGCTTCCTGATCATATTATCCGGGTAATGGTCGAGGGCCTTGTGCGGGCAGAATTAATTCACCTGGATATGGATGGGAGCTACCTTGTGGCGGAAACAGAGGAAATGCTCCCTGCTTCTGTGCAGGAACCCCTGGATTATATTACCATGGAAGCCATGACAAGGATGGTTAAGGAAAAGCTGGAGGAATATGGTCAGATTAATCCGAGGATGTTTAAGGAAATTCTTCCCCATCTGACGGTGCCGCATGACCTGGAGGAACTTTTGGACCAAACGATGATCCAAATCCCCTGGGATTACCGGCTGCGCCAGGAAGTACTGGAAGCCCCATATCTTACGGTTCGCTATGAACATGTGATGCACAGTCTTGTGCAGGAAATTGAAGTGGCGAAAATTAAGAGGGAATTTCAGTTGAAGGTCAAGGCAGCCGTGGATAAAAATCAAAAGGAATATATTCTGCGGGAGCAGCTCAAGGTTATCCGACGCGAGCTGGGCGAGGATAATGTCCTTACCGATGCCGATGAATACAGCAGGCAGGTAAAGAGTTTAAAGGCTGATAAAGAGGTTAAGGAAAAGCTCCAAAAGGAGATTAACCGCTTAAAAACCATGCCTGGGGGCAGTCAGGAAGGGAATGTTATCCGCACCTATATTGAGACACTTTTAGATCTTCCCTGGAAAAAGATATCGAAGGATAATCATGATATCCGTCACGCCGAAACGATATTAGATGAAGATCACTACGGTCTGGATAAGGTCAAAGAAAGGATTTTGGAATATCTGGCTGTCCGGGCACTGACCCATAAGGGCACCAGCCCCATCCTCTGTCTCGTGGGGCCTCCCGGCACGGGAAAAACCTCGATTGCCCGGTCAGTGGCAAGGGCGCTCAATAAAAAATACATCCGCATCAGCCTGGGCGGTATCCGGGATGAGGCAGAAATCCGGGGACACCGCAAAACCTATGTCGGGGCAATGCCGGGCCGACTGGTCGAAGGTCTGCGCCAGGCTGCGGTAGCAAATCCGCTGATGCTTTTAGATGAAATTGATAAGGTCAGTCAGGATTACAAAGGCGATACATCGTCAGCCCTGCTGGAGGTTTTGGACAGCGAGCAAAATGTCCGTTTCCGAGACCATTATGTGGAGGTGCCTATTGATTTATCTCAGGTGATGTTTATTGCCACGGCAAATACCACCCAGACGATTCCCGGACCACTTCTCGACCGGATGGAGATCATCGAGGTAAACAGTTATACTGAAAACGAAAAATTTCATATTGCCAAGGAATATCTGGTGGGTAAACAAAGGGAAAAAAATGGTCTGAGTGCCAGCCAGCTTTCTTTTTCCGATCATGCACTGGAAAAAATCATCCATAACTATACCAGGGAAGCCGGAGTGCGCAATCTCGAACGAAGAATCGGCGATATCTGCCGAAAGGCTGCCAGGGAGTTCTTAGAGGATAAGCGCAGGGTGATTAAAGTGACCGAAAATAGTCTGGAAAAATACCTGGGAAAAGAAAAAATTACCTTTGAAGATGCTAATGAAGAGGATCAGGTCGGCATCGTGCGCGGTCTGGCCTGGACAAGTGTGGGCGGTGATACCTTACAGATCGAGGTAAATGAAATGCCGGGGAAGGGAAACCTGCAGCTTACCGGGCAGATGGGGGATGTGATGAAAGAATCGGCGCAGACTGCCCTTACCTATGTGAGGAGCATTTGTCCGCGATATAAGGTCCCGGACGATTATTTTGAAAAGCACGATATCCACATCCATATCCCGGAGGGAGCTGTGCCTAAAGACGGGCCTTCTGCGGGAATTACGATGGCTACAGCGATGCTTTCTGCGGTTATTGGCAAAAAGGTCAGGGCAAAGGTGGCGATGACCGGAGAAATTACGCTGCGTGGGAGGGTATTGCCGATTGGAGGATTGAAGGAAAAGATTCTGGCGGCAAAAATGGCACATATAAAAACCGTTCTTGTCCCTGAAAAAAACCAGGCGGATATTGGTGAACTGTCAAAAGAGATTACAAAAGGACTGGAAATTGTTTTTGTAGGTAAAATGGACGATGTAGTGAAGGCGGCTCTGGTGGAGGAGGAATAAAAAAGCATCCGGCGCACTCAGAATACCTGAACTTATACCGCCTAATCGGCGGTGAACTTTTTATCGTAAAAAAATTCGATTTCTCTTGCAGAAATCGAATTTTTTTTGTATAATAAATTCCAAAATATGGAAATGGTAAAATTTGTAAATTTTAAGCGCAGCAGATGGTAGCAATAAGCTTGCGGATGCATAAAAACTGGGTGAGAGAAAGGGGGCGCTACATGTTCTGTAAGGTATATAGCGCAGGGCTTTGGGGAATAGACGGATTTTTAGTTTCGGTGGAAGCTGATATACGGGATGGTCTGCCGGGATTTAGTTTGACAGGGAATTTGTCGCAGGAGACAAGGGAAGCCAGCGAAAGGGTAAGGACAGCATTAAAAAATATAGGATTTCGCCTGCCCGCAAAGAAAGTAACGATAAATCTTTCGCCGGCAGATATACGAAAGGATGGAACGGGCTATGATTTGGCGATTGCCGCTGCAGTGTTGGGCGCCTGGCCTTCAGAAGATGAAAAAAGACATGGTAGAGTGGAGGTTCAGGAAGAAAACAGGCTTTGGGATTCATCGATGGTGATTGGGGAGATCGGCCTGGATGGAAGAGTAAAGCCCGTGCGGGGTGTTCTTTCTTTAACATTGGCAGCCAGGGATAATGGGATGCTTCGATGCTTTCTGCCGAAGGAGAATGTGCAGGAAGGACAGCTGGTGGAGGGAATGGAAATTATTCCTGTGGAACACTTGCGGCAGTTTTGGGAGATGATGCAGAAACCGGAAAAGAGAAAAGAAAATACGAAGAGAAAAGAAAATACGAAAAGCAAACGAGAACCCGACAAAATAAGGATAGAAGAAAAGAATTATTGCGTGGATTTTTCGGAATTAAATGGTCAGCCACTACTACGAAGAGCGACGGAAATTGCAGTGGCAGGGAGACATAATCTTTTATATATCGGATCGGCAGGAACAGGAAAAACGATGGCAGCAAAACGAATACCCACGATTATGCCTCCCCTGACACGGGAAGAAAGCCTGGAAATTTCGAAAATTTACAGTATATGCGGGATGCTTTTGCCGGATATGCCCCTGGTAACTCAACGACCGTTCCGCAGTCCCCACCATACCATTACCGCTTCAGCGCTGGCGGGGGGAGGGAGTATTCCCAGGCCAGGCGAACTTTCCCTGGCCTCCGGTGGTGTTTTATTTCTGGATGAACTGCCGGAGTTTTCAGGAAAAGTCATAGAAATCCTGCGTCAGCCATTAGAGGAAAAAAGGGTAACAATTTCCCGGCTCTATGGTTCCTGCAGCTTTCCGGCCAAACTAATGTTAGTTGCTGCGATGAATCCCTGTCCATGTGGTTATTATCCAGACCGCAGTCGGTGCCGCTGCAGCCAGTGGCAGGTTCAGCACTATATTGGAAAGATTTCCAAGCCGATTCTGGACAGAATCGATATTACGGTAGAAGCGTCCCCTGTTGCATATTCGGAATTTCGCAGAAAGGGGAAAAATGAAAGTTCGGAAACGATACGCGCCAGAGTGATGGAGACACAAAACATCCAGCAAAAGAGAGGCCAGTTTAATGGGGAAATGGGAGCAGGGGAAGTAGAGCAGTATTGTGGGTTAGAGAAGGAGGAGGAAGAATATTTGCAGCAGATTTATCAGAGAATGCGTCTGAGTGCGAGGGGATGCCATAAGATACTGAAAGTGGCAAGGACGATTGCAGATTTGGAAGGGAAGGAAAAGATTGAGAAAATTCATTTAAGCGAGGCTGTGGGGTATCGGTCTTTGGAGGAGAAATATTGGAATTAGGATAATGATTGGAATTGAAGAGGAAAGCTATGGAAAAAAACAGGGAAAATGAGATGATTTACTTTTTTACCCAAATCCCGTTTCTTGGTCCTGCGGTGATGGAGAAGATGCTGGAACGGGCAGGAAGTATTTCAGAAATATTTAATATAGAAGAAACACAGTGGATAGAATGGAAGCTTTTATCTCCGGGAAAGGCAGAGTCCTTAGCCAAGGCAAAAGAAAATTTCTCTTCCATTACTGCAGAGTATCATAGTTTAGAAAAACGGGGAATAAAGTTTATTACCATTTTGGATGAGGCCTATCCCAAACGCCTGCGTCAGATAAAACATTATCCATGGGGACTTTATGTCCGGGGAAGCCTGCCTGGAGAGGAAAAGCCTGTTTTGGCAATTGTGGGTTCAAGGACAGCTACGCGGTATGGGATGGAACTGGCGCGTTGTTTTGGGCAGGAGCTTGCAGGGGCTGGCGTGGAGATCGTGAGCGGGCTGGCGGCTGGCGTGGACGGGGCAGGGCATCGGGGAGCGCTGCAGGGAGGCGGCAGAACCTTTGGCGTTCTTGGCTGCGGAATCAATATTTGTTATCCCAGGGAAAATTATCCATTATTTGAGCAGATGCTGGAAACCGGGGGAATTATTTCCGAGTTTCCTTTGGGAACTAAACCGCTGGCACAAAATTTTCCTGTGCGAAACCGAATCATCAGCGGTTTATCGGATGGTGTGCTTGTGGTGGAAGCCAGGGAGAGAAGCGGCTCACTGATTACGGCAGAATTTGCTTTAGATCAGGGAAAGGATGTGTTTGCCATTCCGGGGAGGGTGACTGATCCGGGTAGTGCAGGGTGTAATCAGCTGATTCAACATGGGGCGCCCTTAATTCAAAATCCGGGCGATATATTAGAAATTTTTGGGGTTTGTTATGAAAAAACGTTAAGGATTCATGAAAAAAGTGAGAAGGGACTTGCAAAGAAAGAAAAAATGGTGTATAGTGTCCTCGATTTACAACCGAAAAATATTGATGATGTTGTAAAAGAAGCCGGATTGCCCTTAAGTGAAGGAATGATGCTCCTTCTGGATTTGGAACTGAAAGGCTTTGTTGTCCATGAAGGCGGAAATTATTATAGCAGAAAATAAAATGCAGATGGACAGGAAAGCAGAAAACATCCAGGGCGAAAATTCGGCTTAAGATAAGGAGTTCTTATGGCGAATTGTTTAGTTATCGTGGAATCACCGGCAAAGGTGAAGACAATTAAAAAATTTTTAGGAACAAATTATGAGGTGGATGCTTCCAATGGTCATGTCCGCGATCTGCCAAAAAGCCAGCTGGGCTTTGACGCAGAGCATGATTTTGAACCGAAATATATTACGATTCGGGGAAAAGGTGATATTTTAGCCAAATTGCGCAAAGAAGTAAAGAAGGCCGATAAGATTTATCTGGCGACGGACCCGGATCGGGAGGGGGAAGCGATTTCCTGGCATCTGATGAAGGCGCTGAAGCTGGACGAGGCCAAGGATAAGCAGATTTACCGGATCAGTTTTAATGAAATTACAAAAAACGCCGTGAAGGCTTCGATTAAGAATCCAAGAACGATTGATATGGATTTAGTGAATGCCCAGCAGGCCCGAAGGATGCTGGATCGGATGGTTGGCTATAAAATCAGCCCTCTGCTGTGGGAAAAGGTGAAACGGGGATTAAGCGCCGGGCGAGTACAGTCGGTGGCGCTCAGGATGATTTGTGACCGAGAGGACGAGATTAACGCCTTTATTCCCGAAGAATACTGGAGTTTAGAGGCGGATCTTCTGCCGCCGGGCAGTAAAAAGCCGCTGACTGCAAAATTCTACGGAAGCCGGGAGAAAAAGCTTGCAATTGGAAATAAGCAGGAGCTGGAAGAAATTAAGAATGGTCTTGCGCAGCAGGAGTATATCGTCGAGGAGATTAAGCTGGGAGAGCGGACAAAAAAGGCACCGATTCCCTTTACGACCAGTACCCTTCAGCAGGAAGCTTCGAAAGTTTTAAATTTTTCCACGCAAAAGACGATGCGGCTGGCCCAGCAGCTTTATGAGGGTGTGGATATTAAAGGGCATGGCACCATTGGTTTGATTACCTACCTGCGTACAGATTCCACAAGGGTTTCCCAGGAGGCTGATTTAGCAGCCAGAACCTATATTGAACAGAATTTTGGGGCAAAGTATGTGGCAAAAGCAGAAAATATGAAAAAAACATCAGGAAAGATTCAGGATGCCCATGAAGCTATCCGCCCTACGGATATTTCCCTGACGCCTGTACAGGTGAAGGATTCCTTAACGAGAGATTTATTCCGCCTGTATCAGCTGATTTGGAAGCGATTTACCGCCAGCCGGATGGAAAATGCTGTCTATGAGACGACTTCCGTTAAGGTGGGTGCGGGCAGCTATTTATTCTCTCTGACAGCGTCCCGTCTGTCCTTTGACGGCTTTATGAGCGTTTATGTGCAGGAGGAAGAGAAGGAAGAGAATAACCGGTTGCTAGGAAAGCTGGAGAAGGGAATGAAGCTTGCTCTGGATGGCCTGCGCGAGGGCCAGCATTTTACGCAGCCTCCTGCCCATTATACAGAGGCTTCACTGGTCAAGGCGCTGGAGGAACAGGGAATTGGAAGGCCCAGTACCTATGCGCCTACGATTACGACGATTCTTGCGCGGCGCTATGTGACAAAGGAAAATAAAAACCTCTATGTGACGGAGCTGGGCGAGGTAGTGAACCGGATGATGAAGCAGTGCTTTTCCAGTATTGTGGATAAGGATTTTACAGCAAATCTGGAATACCTCCTGGATAAGGTGGGCGACGGAACCGTGGAATGGAAAACGGTCATCAGCAATTTTTACCCGGATTTGGAAGAAGCCGTCGACCGGGCAAAGGAAGAACTGGAATCCGTGACCATTGCCGACGAAGTGACCGAAGAAATCTGCGAACTCTGCGGGAAAAACATGGTGATCAAATATGGTCCCCATGGGAAGTTCCTGGCTTGTCCTGGCTTTCCTGATTGTAAAAATACCAAGCCCTATTTGGAGAAAATCGGTGTTGCCTGTCCCAAGTGTGGTAAGGATGTTGTGGTGAAGAAAACAAAAAAGGGCCGCCGGTTTTTTGGCTGTGAAAATAACCCGGAGTGTGATTTTATGTCCTGGCAAAAACCCTCCGCACAAAAATGTCCGGAGTGCGGGAGCTATATGGTGGAAAAGGGAAATAAACTTTTGTGTTCAGATACAAGTTGTGGGTACACAATGAGTAAGAAAGACACGAAAGAATGAAAAATATAGGCATTAGTAAAATTTAGGTTAAAATTTCAAAAATCTTCCAAGAACTATTGAGAAAGTTTAGGATTTGTGTTACAATTTACCCAGTAACCCTAAACATTTTCCCCTGCTATCAGGTAACGTTTGAGGAGGAATATAGTATGAGCGTACAATTGCTTGATAAAACCAGAAAAATCAATAAACTATTGCACAATAACAATTCGCATAAAGTTGTGTTCAACGATATTTGCAAAGTCTTAAGTGAAATATTACTTTCAAATATCCTTGTAATCAGCAAGAAGGGCAAAGTGTTAGGGGTGAGTATCTGGCCGGGAGTCGATGAGATCGAGGAGCTGATAGATGATAAGGTGGGCGGTTTTGTCGATAAGATGTTAAATGAGCGCCTCTTAAGTGTTCTCTCCACAAAAGAGAACGTTAATCTTGCCACGCTTGGCTTTGCCGAAGAGAATGTAAGAAAGTATCAGGCGATTATTACACCGATTGATATTGCCGGAGAACGCCTGGGCACGCTGTTCATCTATAAGAGCAATTCCCAGTATAATATTGACGATATTATCCTCAGCGAGTATGGCACGACCGTTGTCGGTCTGGAGATGATGCGCTCGGTAAACGAAGAAAATGCCGAGGAGAGCCGGAAAATCCAGATTGTAAAATCCGCCATCAGTACTCTGTCCTTCTCTGAGCTGGAAGCGATCACCCATATCTTTGATGAGCTTGAAGGGAATGAGGGAATCTTAGTGGCAAGCAAGATTGCTGACAGGGTAGGCATTACCCGCTCGGTTATTGTCAATGCATTGCGCAAATTTGAAAGTGCCGGAGTGATTGAATCCCGTTCTTCTGGTATGAAGGGAACCTATATCAAGGTGTTAAACGACGTGATTTTTGATGAACTGAAAAATATTAAGAATACAGGAAAGTGAACAGGATGAAGATTAGAGTAGGAATTTTCGGCTATGGAAACCTGGGAAAAGGTGTAGAAAGCGCTGTTTCCCAGGCCGCGGATATGGAATTGACGGCGGTATTTACCCGCCGCAATCCGCAAACACTTGCGGTACGGACAAGCAATGTTCCGGTATTTCAGGAAAAGGAGTTAGAGCACATGCAGGATAAACTGGATGTGCTGGTGCTGTGCGGGGGAAGTGCCACCGATTTGCCCATACAAACACCAAAGTATGCCGGCTTATATAATGTTGTGGACAGCTTCGACACTCATGCAAAGATCCCGGAACATTTTGCCATGGTAGATAAGGCGGCCAAGGCCTCCGGTAAGGTTGCCGTAATCTCAGCGGGCTGGGACCCAGGAATGTTTTCTCTAAATCGTCTGTATGCTAAAGCGGTTTTGCCGGACGGACAGGACTATACTTTTTGGGGCAGAGGGGTCAGCCAGGGTCATTCCGACGCAATTCGCCGGATTGCCGGAGTAAAAGATGCAAGACAGTATACGGTTCCCGTGCCGGAGGCTGTATCGGCGGTGAGAAGCGGCGGACAGCCGCAACTGACCACCAGGCAAAAGCATACCAGGGAATGTTTTGTTGTGGCGGAGGATGGGGCAGATCTGGCCGCAATTGAAAAAGAAATAAAAACCATGCCCAATTATTTTTCGGATTACGATACCACAGTGACATTCATCTCTCAGGAAGAACTGGATCGGGATCATAAGGGACTTCCCCATGGTGGTAGTGTTATCCGCACAGGACTTACCGGGATGGAAAAGGAAAATCGCCATGTCATTGAATACTCTCTTAAGCTGGATTCTAACCCGGAATTTACCGGTTCGGTATTGGTTGCCTGTGCAAGGGCGGCTTACCGGATGAATCTGGAGGGAATGAAAGGGTGTAAGACCATACTGGATATTGCACCGGCCTGGCTTTCCCCGGAGACAGGGGAGGAGCTTCGCAGGCAGTTATTATAAAAAAAGTCCGGTTTACCGGAGATGAAGCCGTGATCAGAATAAGCGGAATGAAAGAAAAATATTTATGAAACCTATGGATTTAAGGCTGAAAAAAAGCCTGATACAGCGCTGCAGGATTCCCGGAGAAAATTTCTTTAACAAGGGAAGCCGTGATGTATCAGGCCTTATATTTTTATTATCCGAAAATTACGCCGAGCAGGCCATAAGACAGCAGCGACATAATTACCGTAGCGATAGCAATGCCGAGCAGGATTGCAGGAATGGAGGTTTTTAGCTTTATATGGAGCAGGGAAGCAACCAGGGCGCCGGTCCAGGCGCCGGTTCCGGGAAGGGGAATCCCAACGAACAGGGTTAAGCCCCAGAATCCGTATTTTTCCACCTGACCTTTATTTTTATCTGCCTTATGCCTGATCCACAGAGCAATCCTGCACAGACCAGGAATCTTTTCCATCCAGATAAGAATTTTTTCTATCAGGAGAAGGATAAAGGGAATGGGAAGGATATTTCCTATAATACAGACAGGAATTGCCCGAAGGATAGGAATATCCAGCAAAGCCGGGGAAGCTGCCAGCAGACCGCCTCTTAGTTCCAGAATCGGAACCATGGAAATCAGGAAAATAATTGCTTCTTTAGAGACTTTTCCGCCAAGTGCAGCAGTCAGCCATTGTACAAATGCATCTGTCATCTTATCATCCTCAATTCTTTTTTGTTCCTACTTATCTTAAAACGAAACGCGGGAAATTTCAAGTAAAAAGTAAGAAAACAGATTTGAAAATAAGTTGCATGGCCTGGAAAAGAGTGCTAAAATATTCACCAAACCATGGTGCATACAAAAAAGTCTGCCAAGAAAAGGAGAGGAGAGAAAACATATGGAAAATAAACGTGCAATTGAAACCACCTGTATTCAGGGAGGATGGAATCCGGGAAATGGTGAGCCGCGCCAGCTTCCGATTTATCAGAGCACAACCTTTAAGTATACTTCAAGCGAAGCGATGGGCAAGCTTTTTGACCTGGAAGCGGAGGGATACTTTTATACCCGTCTGCAAAACCCTACTAATGATGCAGTGGCGGCAAAAATTTGTGAGATGGAGGGCGGAGCAGCGGCAATGCTCACTTCCTCCGGGCAGGCAGCGAATTTTTTTGCTGTGATTAATCTCTGCTCTGCCGGAGATCATGTAGTAAGCTCGGCGACAATTTATGGGGGAACTTCAAATTTGCTGACAGTTACCTTAAAGCGGTTTGGGATTGAGGTGACGCTGGTTGACCCGGATGCACCCGAAGAAGAACTGGCTAAGGCATTTCAGCCCAATACAAAGTGTGTGTTTGCCGAGACCGTAGCCAATCCGGCGCTGGTGGTCCTGGATATTGAAAAATTTGTCCGCCTGGCGCATAGCCATGGAGTGCCGTTGATTATCGATAATACCTTTGCCACGCCGATTAACTGCCGTCCCATCGAATGGGGAGCAGATATTGTGACGCACAGCACGACAAAATACATGGACGGGCATGGGATGACTGTGGGCGGATGTATCGTGGACAGCGGAAATTTTGACTGGGAGGCTTATGCCGATAAGTTCCCTGGGCTGACGACACCAGATGAATCCTATCATGGCATAATTTATACCAAGCGCTTTGGCAAGGGGGCATTTATTACCAAGGCGACAGCACAGCTGATGCGGGATTTGGGGGCAATTCAGTCTCCGCAGAATGCGTTTTTATTAAATGCCGGTCTGGAAAGCCTGCACCTTCGAATGCCGCGGCACTGCCAAAATGCTTTGGCGGTTGCGCAGTATCTCAAGGGACGCGAGGATGTGGCCTGGGTGAAGTATCCGGGACTTGAAGGAGATAAGTATTATGCATTGGCGCAGAAATACATGCCCAATGGAACCTGCGGCGTGATTTCCTTTGGCTTAAAGGGAGGACGTCAGGCAGCATCGGCGTTTATGGATAAGCTGCAGGTTGCTTCGATTGCCACCCATGTTGCGGATGCACGGACCTGTGTACTGCACCCTGCCAGCCACACGCACCGTCAGCTGAATGACGAGCAGTTAATCGAAGCGGGCGTTGATCCGGCAATGATTCGCTATAGTGTGGGTATTGAAAATGTTCAGGACCTGATTGCTGATATTACGCAGGCGTTAGATTAGAACCTGTCGGGCAAAGCAGGGGATGTAATACTGCAAACATGCCACAAAGCGCACAAAATATGAGAGGAAAGAATGAAAAAATTAAAGGTTTTGTTTCGAATTGTCTTTGGAAGAACAGCCTTTGTTGTGCTGTTTTTGCTGTTTCAGATAGGGTTTTTATTTTCCTGCTTTCGCTGGCTGAGCAATTACCTGGTGTATATCTACGGGGGGACAGTTCTTGTTACTGCCCTGGTGGTGATTTATATTTTAAATGAAAAATCCAATCCAAGCTTTAAACTGGCCTGGGTGATTCCTGTGCTGGTAATTCCTGTCTTTGGCACCTTTTTATATTTGTTTGTCCAACTGCAGATTGGGACGAAGTGGATTAATCGGCGATTAAAAGATGTAGGAGAAGAGAGTGCTCCATACCTGGCGCAGCATTCAGAAGCTGCTGCACGTTTAAGGGAGGTCAGCCGGGATAAGGCAAATCTGGCTGCTTATTTGAAAAGCTATGGAGGATTTCCCGTCTGCCAGAATACCTCTGTCGAATACTTTCCTCTGGGTGATGCGATGTTCCCGGAATTAAAGCGGCAGCTGAAAGAAGCCAAAAACTTTATTTTTATGGAATATTTTATCATTGAACGGGGTAAGATGTGGGGGGAAATTCTGGAGATTCTGGAAGAAAAGGCAGCACAGGGCGTAGAAGTCAGGGTAATGTACGACGGTATGTGCTGTATGATGCTTCTTCCCTATCATTATCCGCAGACTTTGGAAAAGAAGGGAATCCGCAGTAAAATGTTTTCCCCCATCAAGCCCACCCTTTCCACGCATCAGAATAACCGTGACCACCGGAAAATCTGTGTGATTGACGGTCATACGGCATTTACCGGGGGAATTAACCTAGCGGATGAATATATTAATGCTGTTGAGCGCTTCGGACACTGGAAGGATACCGCAGTGATGCTGAAGGGAGAAGGGGCGCAGAGCTTTACTATGATGTTTCTTCAAATGTGGAATATTACCGAGCGGCAGAAGGAAAACTATGGGAAATATATCTGCCCGAAAGATAGCTGTGCGCAGTTTCTGAAAAAAAGTGTTTGCCCTGAATTGGGATTCGTAATTCCCTACGGAGACAGTCCGTTAGATGGGGAAAATGTAGGCGAACGGGTCTACATGGATATCATTAATCAGGCGAAAGATTATGTGCATATCATGACGCCGTATCTTATTTTGGACAATGAGATGGTCACAGCGCTGACCTACGCTGCCAAGCGGGGAATTGATACGGTGATGATTATGCCGCATATTCCTGATAAAAAATATGCCTATCTGCTGGCGCGTTCCTATTACCCGGAACTGATTGAAGCTGGGGTAAATATTTATGAATACACGCCGGGATTTGTCCATGCCAAGGTGGTTGTCGCGGATGATGAGAGCGCCGTTGTAGGGACAATTAACCTTGACTTCAGAAGCCTTTATCTGCATTTTGAATGCGCAGTATTTATTCATAAAAATCCGTCGGTGCAAAAGATTGAAGAGGATTTTCAGGCAACCTTAAAAAAATGCGAGCTGGTGACACTGGAGGATTGCCGGCGCTATCCTTTCCTGCCTAAATTTACAGGCAGGATGCTGAGACTGATTGCGCCGCTGATGTAAACGCAGGATGTTTGTGGTGCCTGCAGTTGTGTTGCTGACGTAAGAGCAGGAGGTTTGTGATGCCTGCAGTTGCACCTCTGTCGTAAGAGCAGGAGATTTGTGATGCCTGTAGTTGCACCTCTGACATAAGAGCAGGAGGTTTGTGATGCCTGTAGTTGCGTTGCTGATATAAGAGCAGGATGCTGAACCTGACAAATGAAGTGTTTGTTGTAAAAATGACCTGAATTGGACAGAATATGGAGGAATGAAGAAGATGACGGAAGGAGCATTGGTACTGGAAGGAGGGTCTCTTCGGGGGCTGTTTACGGCTGGTGTGCTGGACGTGTTGATGGAAAGAGGGATTCAATTTTCCTATGTCAATGGCGTATCTGCCGGAGCGATGAATGGATTAAGCTATATTAGTAATCAGCCGGGGAGAACTTTGCGTGTCGATTTGGATTACCTGCATGATAAACGGTTTATGAGTTTTCGAAACCTGGTTAAAAAACGCGAGATATTTAGTTTTGAGTTTTTATTTGGCGAGCTCAGCGAGAAGCTGGTTCCTTTTGATTATGAGGCCTTTGCTAATTCGCCGCAGGAATTTGAAGCGGTTGCTACAAGATGCCGAACGGGGAAGCCAGAGTATTTTTCCAATCAAACCTGTTCGGAGATTTTTCAGGCAGTTCAGGCTTCCAGCAGTATCCCTGTGCTTTCGCATATGATAACGGTGGAAGGGAAGAAATACCTCGATGGAGGTGTTTCCATGCCCATTGCCTATGAAAGAGCCTTTGCCAAGGGATATCGCAAGGCCGTTGTGGTGCTGACACGCCATCATGGATTTCGGAAAAAACCTGCGGACGCCTGGTCGGATAAGGCATTTCATCGCTACTTTTCACCATTGCCCCGTTTTTTAGAGGCTATCGAAGAAATCCCCGATCGCTATAACCGGATGCAGGAGGAGATGGATGCATTAGAGGCCGAAGGAAAGCTCTTTATACTGCGTCCGGATCAGCCGGTAAAGGTATCGCGGTTTGAACGGGATAAATTGAAGCTTCAGAAGCTTTACGGAGATGGACGAAGAATTGCCTGGGAACGGCTGGAAGAGATGTGCCGGTTTCTGGAGATTCCTGTACCTGAGATTTTGCCGGAAGTGGTGGAGCAGGAAAACAAGTTGTTAGGGTTATAAGTTGCATTATTACCAAAATCAAAACTATTCATTTGAAACATATCCGCAAGTTTTCTCTGGAGATTTTTTCCAGAGAGAGCTTAGCGGTTTTTTTT
>CAJUDX010000043.1 GCA_910584785.1 uncultured Lachnospiraceae bacterium
AATTGACAGAAAATACTGCAATGAATATATCATAAAAAAACTCGTCCAAATTGCTGCACTATTAAAAGATTATAAGGTTGCAGGACCGTATCAAATAGGGCATTTAGCGATAGCTGCGTTGTTTTTAGTGGAAAACAAATCTGCCTTAGAATGTTTTAATCAGATTTATACGGATTTAGATAGTAATCATAAATTTCTTGTGGATAATTTTATAAAAGGTATGCTTTTTGGATAGGTTAAAAAATTCATTAACCATTTCTAAGCAAAATAAGGCAATAAATCCTAAATTGCTATAATATTTTATGTACAAGGAGGTTAGATGATGGATGACAGACTTTACATAGACCATATAGACACTTTGCGGGAAGCGGATGGTTATGAATCTCTGCTTTCTGGTATCCGAGATAGCTTTATTCAGATGATGAAAGACGAAAAAACGCCCCTGTTCACCACGGATGCGGCGGATTTATATACCTTGTTTCTGGAAAATATTCCCGAAGAAGCCAGGCAGTGCTATAGCTGCAGTGCCTGCCGTCATTTTGTCAACCGTTTTGGCAGGCTGGTCAGCATTAATGCCGAGAATGGAAAAAAGACGGCGGTGATGTGGACTGGTGCGGTGCCGGAGTTTTTTAAGCAGGCGGTTGCTGCCATTAAAGCTAAAGTAGAGTCTGCCAAAATCACAGGGATTTTTGTCACCGATAAAACCGAACTGGGCTGTGCCAGAACAGGTATCTGGACACATATGGCTGTAAATGTGCCGGAGAAGATTGTCTATAAGGGGCGAATCCGAACCACATTCCAGGAAGCAGCCGCGAAAGCAGAAGACTATAGGGTTCTTTGCTCCAGCATTGCCCAGTACCAGCAGAAGGACGTGGAAACTGCAGTGAACTTGCTCCGCTCCGACGCATTGTACCGCGGAGAACAAATCCTGCGGATGGCAGAGTGGTTTCTGGAAACGATAAAACTGATTCATGGTAAGGCGGAGGCGGACAATATCCTCTGGTATCGGGCTGCATGTGCCCCCGGTGGATTCTGTCATATTCCTGCCAGCATGGTCGGCACTTTGCTCGATGACATCAGCGCGGGCTACAGCGTTTCTGTTATCAGGGACAGATTTAATGAGAAGATGCACCCTTTGCAGTATCAGCGTCCCCAGGCTGCTCCGACCGCTGGAAATGTTAAACGGGCAGAAGAGATTGTGGCAAAGCTGGGTCTGGAAAAATCTCTGGAGCGCCGCTATGCCTGCCTGGAGGAGGTACAGGCCATCTGGAAGCCTGTTCCTGAACAAATGGCTGCCGTTGGCACTGTGTTTGCCGGCATTCCCATTAAAAATAAGCAAAGCAAAGCTACAAATCAGGTCGAAGCCCCGGAAACGGTAATGACCTTTGAAAAGTTTTCCCGCACGGTTCTTCCCGGTGCAAAGAAGATAGAACTGCTGGTCAGCAAACATAATGACTCCTATGCCGCACTTTTAACTGCGCAGCATTCCGATGCGCCTCCGATTATTTTGTGGGATCAGGAGGATGAACGGAATCCGTTCTCCTGGTATCTCTACCACAACGGCAGCCCCTGTGACCGCTGGAATCTGGTTCCCGGCTGGAATGTGGTCACAGCAGTCGTTCTTCAGCCCAATATGTGGAGCAGCCGTCCATGCGGATATGTTACCAAAGGCGCATTCTTTATTTTAAAAGGGGCAAGGGACTTAAAAGGCTCATCGTCGGCTTGTCTGTTCCCTAGCATCCTCAAGAGAGAGCTGTATGAAGTCCGGGCAACGATTGAGGCATATTCAAACAATACAAAGATTATCGGAGACGAAGATGCAGATGCCTGTGGTCTGCTTATACAAAACAGCGATAATAACCTTTCTGTAAAGCTTAGGGTGGTAACGGATGTGGGTGTTGCCCTGTACAAAATCGACCGCTGGGATTGACCGGTGTGTGCTGAATCTGACGGAAAATGTTGGGGGTATAAAAGCCAAATATCCCGGAAACATTTGAGGCTTTAAAGTCTGGAGTACAGGATGGTTTTTTACAAAGAAAAAACAATAATAAAAAGGCTGGGCGCATCATGCGGATAGCCTTTTTTTTAACTCAAAATTTCCAGTAAATTTCCAAAAATTGTACATATTGTATAAAATTACTTAAAACGTATCGTATATTCCATGTATAGTTTGTGCAAAAATAACATGCTATAATTTATCTAAAGGTGAGTAAACGTTTACGAGATACTTTAAGGAGAAATAGAAATGAAACCGAAGCAGATTACGATTAAGGATGTTGCAAAAGCAGCTGGTGTCTCGGTAGCAACGGTTTCCAGGGCATTAAATGGTCTTGGGGGAATTGGGGACGAGACGAGGGAGCATGTATTGCAGGTGTGTGAACAGATGGCTTATGTTCCCAATACTTTAGCCAGGGGACTGGTAATGCAGCACACACAGACTCTGGGCATTGTGATGCCAGATATTACCAGTCCGTTTTATTCGCGGCTGATGGTTTTGGCAGCCCAGGAGGCGAAGCGGTACGGCTATCAGGTTCTTTTGTGCAATAGTTTCCGGGATTACGAAACGGAGATTGATTACTTTAAGCTGCTGATCGGAAATCAGGTAGAAGGGATTCTGTTTTTTCCAGTGGGGGATTTAAGTTCCAAGAATTTGTATCAATTTATGCGTTACATCCCTATCGTTGCGTTAAACGAAATGCCTGAATTTAGTCCGATTCCTTATGTATGCTCGGATGAGAGGGTGGGAGGACGCATGGCGGTAGATTATCTGCTGGACTGCGGCTGTAAATCCCTGGTTTTTGTTGGACTGAAGGAGGACAGGCTTGCCCATCGCTACCGGATGGAGAGTTTTCTTAAGGAGACAAACAGAGATGGGATATTTGCTGAGGTGCTCGAAGATGGGAGAAGCTATAAGAGCAGCTTTGAGCGTGGGTATGGACAGTTCAGTGAATTTTTGGATGAGAATGGGAAATTACCCGATGGAGTGGTTGCAGTTAGTGATGCCACGGCAAATGGTGTGATTAAAGCCTGTATGGAACGGAAAATTTCCATACCTGAACAGATTTCTCTGATAGGTTTTGATAACATTAATGGCGATTTGCCCCGAATTGAGCTTACAACGGTAGCAGTATCACAGGTTCGGCTGCTCAGGCAGGCACTTGACCTTTTAGTGAAGGTAAAGGAGAAAGGGAAGCTGTCGAGGGATCAGATCCGAATACGCCTTTGCCCGGAGTTGTTTGAGAGGGGGTCATGTAAAAAAGAAATAGAATAAGTAAAAACTGAGAATTAAGGAAATGCTAGAGTGTGTCTGAAAAATCAGAATAAGGGGGTTATGAAGTGGTTGATTTAAGAGAGAAACCATTTTACTTAAGTGAAAGCGACATCCGCTGGGTAGAGGAAACCATAGACTCTATGACGCCGGAGGAAAAGATTGGCCAGTTATTTATTATGCTGGACAGGAAAAAGGATCAGGAAGAGACAAAGATGATCTTTGAACGTTTTCACATTGGTGGATGCCGCTATATGAATGAGCCAGCAGAGAAGATTTATGAACAAAATCGTTTTTATCAGGAAAATAGTAAGATTCCTCTGCTGATTGCCTGTAATTGTGACAGTGGAGGCAATGGGGCTTGTTCGGATGGAACGCATATCGCAACGGCAGCGGCCTGCGGGGCAGCAAACGATGAAGAAACTGCCTGGAATACCGGATATGTCAGCGGGCAGGAAGGGACAGCCGTAGGTTGTAATTGGGATTTTGGTCCGGTTTGCGATATTCTTTATAACTGGCGAAATACGATTATTAATACAAGGGCGTATGGAAGTGTTCCAGAGGAAGTGGCAAAAAATGCCAGGGCTTATATTCGCGGGGTAAGAGAAAGCCGGATGGCGGTGTGCTGTAAGCATTTTCCGGGGGATGGCGTGGAGGAGTTAGATCAGCATCTGGTCATGGGAATTAATACCTTAAGCTGCGAGGAGTGGGATGCTTCGTTTGGCTGGGTGTACAAACAGATGATTGATGAGGGGATAGAAAGCATTATGGCGGGACATATTGCTCTTCCTGCTTATTCACGAAAGCTTTGTCCTGGCCTTACAGATGAGGATATTCGTCCTGCCACTTTGTCCAGGGAACTTTTAACCGGGCTGTTAAGGGAAAAGCTTGGATTTAACGGGCTGATTCTTACCGATGCCTCCCATATGGCGGGAATGACCAGTGCTCTGCCAAGGAGCCGTCAGGTTCCTGAGGCGATTGCCGCAGGATGTGATATGTTTTTGTTTTTTAATGATATCGAGGAAGATTTTAACTATATGATGAAGGGATGGAAGAGCGGGATAATTACAGATGAACGATTAGACGATGCGCTTCACCGGATTCTGGGGCTGAAGGCCTCGTTAAAGCTTCACGAGAGAAAAGCAAATGGGGAGTTGGTGCCGCCTAAAGAAGGATTGTCTGTGATTGGGTGCAAGAAGCATCTTATGATGGCTGCTCAGGCTGCTAAAAAAAGTATTACGCTGGTTAAGGATACTGCAAATACCCTGCCGGTTTCGCCTAAAACACATCCCCGCATTTGTGCCTTTGTGGTCAGTGCTCCGCCCATTTCCCGCAAAAACCGTCCTGATCCGGTTAAAGAAGTGGTGAGGGAAGAACTGGAAAAATGCGGGTATCAGGTGCACATCCATGACAGCTATTACGACCGTGTGCTCAAGGAGGGCTTTACGGAGGAGGCAGAGCTTTCTTCGGTGGTGATCGGCAAGGTGGAGGAATTTAAAGCAAACTATGATGCTGTATTTGTGTTTATCCACATGAAGGGCTATGCACAGGAAAATAATGTGCGCTTAAGCTGGTCTATTGGTCATTCGGTGGAAATTCCCTGGTATGTGAAAGAGGTGCCAACGGTATTTATTTCCCTGAATTACACCAATCATCTTCTGGATGTCCCGATGGCAAAAACGTATATTAATGCCTATGCGCCGACACGGGAGATTATAAGGCAGACATTGAAAAAAATTGAGGGAGAAGAAGCATTTGAAGGCAGGTACGATGACTTGGTATTTTGCGGACGGTGGGATACAAGGCTCTAGGCAAATCGGAATGCTTTTTCCCATGAAGGAGGGGGAACATGATGAATAAAAAATCGTCGAAGGCGGCGAGAAAAGAATTTCTTGTGGGGATGGGCTTTATTCTGCCCAGTCTGCTGGGATTTGTGGTATTTACCTTTATTCCGGTAATTATTTCTCTGGTGTTGAGTTTTTCCAGCTGGAATTTTATGCAGGGATGGGGAGCGATAAAGTTTAATGGATTGAGTAATTATATCCGGCTTTTTTCCGATGAGTGGTTTCTTAATTCCTATAAAAATAATATTTTGTTTACCGCAGTGACGGTTCCGGTGCTTATCGGACTGGGGCTGGTGATGGCAAATATTATCAATAAATATATTTACGGCGGCGGTGCTGTGCGGACGATGATTTTTATTCCTTATATCGCCAGTGTGGTTGCGGTCTGCACGGTATGGATGGTACTTTTGCAGCCCAGCTATGGGCCGGTGAATCAGGCGCTCACGGCTCTGGGGGTAAAAAACCCTCCTGGATGGCTTGCTGACTTTAAGTGGTCCCTGCCTTCGATTATGATTATCTATATCTGGCAGCAGGTGGGGTATTATTCTATTGTTTTTTTGGCTGGTTTAAAAGGGCTCCCTGAGGATGTGTATGAGGCGGCAAAGGTGGACGGGGCTTCTCCCATCCGGCAGTTTTTTTCCATTACGATTCCGCTGATCTCGCCAACCACATTCTTCCTGACGATTATGGGGATTATTGGTTCTTTCAAGGTATTTGACCAGATCAGCGTTCTGACGCAGGGCGGGCCTGGAAGCTCCAGTTCAGTGATGGCTTACTACGTGTATCGGACAGCTTTTGATTATTTTGATATGGGCTATGCCAATACGCTTGCCTGGGCACTATTTGTTTTGGTATTTTTGGTAACGCTGATCCAGTGGAAGCTTCAGGACAGGTTTGAAAATGAATAGGGGGCAGTTGCGGTGAAGAAAAAATTAAATCCAACAAAAATAGTATTAACGGTGATTTTCTGGGCAATTGGCCTGACGATGCTGGTTCCCCTGATTTGGATGATATCCACAGCCTGTAAGGTGGAGGCGGATGTGTTTAACTTTCCCATTCAGTGGATTCCGCCGCGGTGGAATTTAGAAGAAAATATGAAAGAAGTGTGGGGAGGAACCTATAATTTCGGGCTCTATTATCTAAATTCCATTAAGGTAACGATTGGAGCCACGGTTCTTCAGGTATTTGTATCGGCGCTTGGGGCCTATGGCTTTTCCAAGGTACATTTTAAGGGAAGGGATAAAATCTTTTTGGCCTACCTTGCCACGATGATGATTCCGCCTCAGGTTACGATTGTTTCCCAGTTTATTATTACACGGGAGATTGGGCTGTATAATTCCCATACGGGTCTGGTGCTGATGCTTGCCTTTAGTGTATATGGCGTATTTTTGCTTAGGCAGGCTATGCTGGCTATCCCGGAATCCTTGTCAGAATCGGCAAAAATTGACGGGGCAGGGCATGTGACGATATTTTTTCAGATTATTTTGCCTATGGTAAAGCCGTCCTTAGCGACCCTGGCTACGCTGAAATTTGTGTGGACCTGGAACGATTATCAGACACCACTGGTTTTTCTTAACAGTCGTGAACTGTATACTATACAGCTTGGAATGAAGCAGTTTGCCTCGGAGTCGGGAAGCTATTATTCTCTGATTATGGCGGCAGCGGTATCTGCCATCCTTCCACTGATTATCGTATTCTTGTTCTGTCAGCGTTTTGTGGTGGATGGAATTGCCACTGGGGCAGTGAAAGGATAGAGGAATAAAGAAGTTAAGAGATGGGTTGCGATCAAATGAAGCACAAAAAGAAAAAGGAGGATTTTTCAATGAAACAAAGAAGAGTATTGGCAATGTTGTTAACAGCTGCTACCGCAGCATCTTTGCTGACCGGCTGCGGCGGTGGAAAAACAGGAAGTGAAACAACAACAGCAGCTTCCGGGGAAAGCGCCGGGACAGGCAATTCAGAAGATGCATCGTCCGGTGAACAGGTGAACCTTCGTTTTGTATCCTGGCTGACGGCTTATCAGGACCTTGATAAAAAGGTGGCGGAGGCTTATATGAAAGAGCATCCCAATGTAACGGTTACTTTTGACTATTACGGCGATATGACAGCGACGGAATACTATAAAAAGGTGGATTTAATGGTGATGGGCGGAGAAGAAATGGATATTTTAATGACTTCGGCCTTCCCGGAGCATGCACAGAGGGCTGGTTCCGGTGCTTATCTGCCGCTGGAAGAGTATTTTGAAAAGGAGGGGATTAAACCGGAGGACGCCTATGCTTTTGTTTCCAAGGTGGATGGCAAAATGTATGGGATTCCCGGCGATTTAAAATCCTGGTTTATCCTGATCAATAAGAACTATCTGGACGAAGCCGGACTTCCTGTACCGGATCTGGATTGGACCTGGGATGATTACCGCGAGTATGCGAATAAACTGACACAGGGCGAGGGTGCCAGCAAGCGCTATGGTTCCTATTTCCATTCCTGGGATCATTACGACTATATGGGGATGTGGTCAAATTATCCTGACAACCCAATGTTTAATGCTGATATGACGGCTGTAAATTTTGATCATCCAATGTATAAGGAATGGCTTCAGTTCCGTTATGCTATGGAAAATGAGGATAATTGTCAGGTTCCCTTTGCCGATGTAAAATCGATGAACATGAATTATAGAGATAAGTTCTTTAATGGGCAGATTGCCATGCTCCCCATTGGAAGCTTTATCGTGCCGGAACTTGACGATCAGGATAAATATCCGCACGAGTTTGTAACGACATTTGCACCAATCCCTGCGTGGAAGGATGCCGAGCCAGGGACGACCTATACTGAGTCCCATTTCTATTCCATCAGCAAGACCTCAAAGCACCCGCAGGAAGCCTTTGATTTCATCCGTTTCTATACCACGGAGGGAATGAAGATTCGCGGAATAAGTGTTTCTGCAGAAAAAGGCATTGATAAGATGGAATTTATGGAAATGCAAATCGATGAGCCGAAGTATGTGGATATGGAAACTTTGGGTAAAGTGATGAACAATCCGGCATGGAAAGATAATGTTTATCAGAATGTTCCACCATATAATAAAGAAATGTCGCAATTAATGGTGGATGAGTGTTCCAAGTTCCTTTTGGGAACCGATTCTTTGGATAATACCATTGCATCTCTGGTAAAGAATGGAACCCAGATGATGAAGGATAAGGGTGGAAATTAAAAGAGAAGATAAGGTGATTAAGGTGTGCTGATTAGTAGATCCGGGCAGAATTGGGGGAAGGGCCGGTTTTGACCCTTCCCTTTGCACTGCCATAAGAATGGAGATGACGATGATTTATCCAAATATAACCGAGAGCCGCATGGTGTTTGACTTAAATGGGATTTGGGATTTTTGCCTGATGGAGGAAGGGGAGGTTTATGCAGGGGAGAAACGGGAGGGATTTACCTTTTGCCCTATGCCGGTTCCCTCGGCCTTTAATGAAATTTATCACGGCAGGGACTTTGCTGACCATGTGGGAAATATGCTGTATACACGGACAGTCCTGGTGACAGAGGAAATGCTTAATGGGCGACTGTTTCTCCGTTTTGCAAGTGTTACCCACCAGGCTCAGGTCTGGTTGAATGGTGTTTGTTTAGGCAGCCATAAAGGAGGGTTTCTGCCGTTTGCCTTTGAGATAACCCAGGCGGTCCGTGTGGGGAAGAATGATTTGGCTGTTGTGGTCAATAACATCGTAGACCATACTACGCTTCCAGCGGGACGTCTGGTTCGACAAACCTTTCCGGGCCTTAAAGAAGAAGTGCATAATCTTCCCAACTTTGATTTTTATAATTACTCTGGTATCATGCGCCCGGTGTGTCTGTACACTACACCGGATACCTTTTTGGAGGATATTTCTGTTCAGGGAAAAATGGATGGAAGTTTTTTCTGGAAAATTCAGGTCAGCGGAATGGGGAGTTTAAAGATCCGTATCTTATCGCCCGAAGGCGGGGAGGTATACGTGTCGGAAAATCTTTCTGTGGGCGAATCTGGATGTCTTTGGGGCGAAGGCCGCTTAGAACATGTGCGGCTGTGGGATACAAAACATCCATGGCTTTATCAGATAGAAGCTGTACTTGTGGACGGAAACGGGAAAAGGGACTGCTGTCGTGAGAGCTTTGGCTTCCGTGAAGTACATATCCGTGACTGCCGGCTGTATCTCAATGGGGAGCCGGTATACTTAAAGGGTTTTGGGAAGCATGAGGACAGCCCTGTCCGCGGGCGGGGATTTGATTTGGTTTATGCCGTAAAGGACATAGCTCTTCTGAAATGGATCGGGGCCAATTCCTTCCGCACCAGCCATTATCCCTACAGCGAGGAAATGCTGCAGCTGTGCGATCGCGAAGGGATTTTGCTCATCGATGAGGCTCCTGCGGTAGGGCTTCACACCGCATTTACTGCGACAGGAATGCTTGGGGGAAAGGCAGAGAATACCTGGGCGACCTTAAAAACCGCAAAACACCACCGCCAGGTTTTGCAGGAGATGGTGGAGCGAGATAAGAACCATCCCAGTGTTATTCTCTGGAGTGTGGCAAATGAACCGGCCAGCGAAGAAGAGGGGGCAAGGGAATATTTTGCACCGCTTGTAGAGCTGGTAAAGGAACTTGACCCTCAGAAGCGCCCAGTTACCATCGTGACCTATGAAGGTTCCAGCCCGGAAAGCTGCAAGGTGGCGGAATTGTGTGATGTCCTGATGTTAAACCGCTATCGGGGCTGGTACGATACAGAGGGAAATCTAAAGGGAGCCGCTGCACTGCTTAAAGATGAGCTTGAACGCTTTCACCTGCGCTGCCCGGATAAACCAATTATGTTGGGTGAATACGGGGCAGATACCATCGCTGGTTTTCATGACAGTAATGCCAGGCTGTTTTCTGAGGAATATCAGGCCGAGTTTTTAAAGGTGTATGGGGAGGTATTTGACACCCTGCCCTATGTGACTGGAGAGCATGTGTGGAATTTTGCTGATTTTGCCACGGCGGAAAATATCCGTCGGGTAGACGGAAATAAAAAAGGTGTATTTACCAGGGACAGAAAGCCAAAGATGGCGGCGCATTTCCTTCGAAAACGGTGGAATGGGTATAAGAAAGGATAAAACGACATGGGAATTGCAGTATTAGATGTCGGAACGTCGAGTATGAGGGGAATCCTCTATACGAATCAGGGAAAAAAGCAGTTTACCAGGCAGATTTCTTATTCTCCTCTTTACCTGGGTGACGGATGCGTGGAGCAAAAACCAGCTGTGTGGGATAATGCTATGGCACAGATTATGCGGGCCTGTGCCCAAAAAGCAGAGGAAGAAAAGGAGGAAATAGATGCCATTGCTCTGACTGCTCAGCGATCCTCAGTTGTTCCCATGGATAAGGACGGATATCCTCTGGGGAATGCTGTGATGTGGCAGGATAAGCGAAATCTGGGGGTGGTTGAAGAGCTGGCGTGCAGCCGGGATCAGATAGCCAGGCTGACGGGAAGCCGCCCCAATCCTGTGTTTTCAGGGCCCAAAATGCTTTGGATAAAGCGAAACGAACCTGAACGTTATCAAAAGGCGGCACATCTTGCCGTGATACCGGACTTTTTAATTTACCAGATTACCGGAACCTGGGTTACGGATGCAACCTATGCCAGCCGTTCCCTTCTAATGAATCTTTATTCCCGTCAGTGGGATGAGGAACTGCTTGCCCTGCTTGAAGTGGATAAAGAAAAGCTTTCAGCGATTATTCAGCCAGGGTCTATTGCCGGAAAGGTGAGCAGAACATGGTCCCAAAAAACCGGGATAAAGCAGGGAACTCCGGTAGTCAGTGCCGGAGGAGATCAGCAGTGTGCAGCTCTGGGAATGGGTGTAATTGAGACGGGAAGCATGGAAGTTTCTGTGGGAACGGGAGCTTTTATTCTGGCAGCATCAGCCAGGGTTCCTGCGGGGCTTAGGGATGATGTGATTTGCAATGCATCGGCTGTTCCGGGGGAATATATCCTGGAGTCAAGTATTCCAGCCTGTGCTTCCGTGTTTAACTGGGTATTGCGCTTGTGCTATGGGTTGCGTGACGATAACCGGGAAGAGGTGTACCGTCAGGTGAATCGGGAAATTGAGCAGTCCTTGCAGACATCGGATGCCCCTCTTGTGCTTCCTTTTTTCCAGGGAAGGGGGACGCCGGACTTTAACAGTAGCGCCAGGGGTACGATTCAGCAGCTGAGCCTGGGAACCGGACGCGGCGATTTGGCAAGGGCAGTGCTGGAAGGGATTGCCTGTGAACTGGCGCTGAATATGGAAATTCTGGAGGGATATACTGGTCGTGGGGATAGTTTGTATCTATGTGGGGGGCTGGCAAACAGCCCAGTATTTTGCCGCATTCTTTCAGCTGTCTGCCAAAGACAGGTCGGCGTTTATCAGGACAATGAGGCGACGGCTATTGGTGCTTTTATCTCGGCTGCGGTTGCCATGGGATTCTATGATAACTATCTCCAGGCATTTTGCCAGGCAAGAAAAGGTCAGTCCGTTCAGAAAATTCAGGCAAATCAGGCATTGACAGAGAGTTACCGCAGTAAAAAAGAGCAGTACCAGGAACTATATAAAGCCTTGTATGGAGCAAACAGGAGGAAGGACAGATGAGCGATATCTTTGACAGCTTTACAAAAAAGAAGGAATTTCTGGTATGCATTGATTCGGATGGCTGTGCGATGGACACCATGAACAGCAAGCATTTTTATTGTTTTGGTCCATGTATGATTGAAGAGTGGGATCTCTTACCCTGGAAAGATGAGGTGCAGAGACGGTGGAATGAGGTAAATTTATATACCATGACCAGGGGGATTAACCGTTTTAAAGGGTTGTCCATGGTTTTATCTGAGGTTGATCAAAGGTACAAAAAAATAGAGGGAATTGAAGAGCTTTCCGTCTGGGTCAATGAGGCAAAGGAGCTGTCCAATGCCAGCCTGTCCCAGCGAATTAAAGAGGGCGGCGGTCCTGTGTTAAAGCAGGCCCTTAATTGGTCGGTGAAGGTAAATCAAATGGTGGAAAAATTGCCGGAAAGTGAAAAAAAACCTTTTGGCGGGGTGAGTGAAGGGCTTTGGGCTATTCATCAAAAGGCAGATGTCGCCATCGTATCTTCGGCAAATCAGGATGCTATTCAGAAGGAATGGGAAGGCCATGGTCTTTTGCAGTACACTGACCTCCTTCTTTCACAGGATTGTGGAAGTAAGGCCTATTGTATCCGCCGGCTTCTGGAAAAGGGGTATAGAAAGGGACAGGTATTAATGGTTGGGGATGCACCTGGGGATAGGGAGGCTGCCGACAGTAATGGGGTGCTTTATTTCCCGATTTTAGTCAGGCAGGAATCTTATTCCTGGAACAGGCTTTTGACAGAGGGTCTGAAGAAATTTGTAGATGGCTCCTATCAGGGGGCATATCAGCAGGCGCAGATTGAGGAGTTTGAAGAAAATCTTCGGTAGAAGGGGTGCCTGGATCGGATAAGAAAGGGAGAAGGGGAAATGTACAGTGTTCACAAAAATCCAATTGGGATTTATGAGAAAGCTCTGCCCAATGTATTTACTTGGGAAGAAAAATTCCGGGCGGCAAAGATGGCAGGATTTGACTATATGGAACTGTCAATTGATGAGTCCGACGAACGCTTGGCAAGGCTTGACTGGACAGACGAAGAGATTGAAATGCTTCGGTCTGTGATGCGATTTACCGGAATTGCCTTTCCTACGATGTGCTTAAGCGGACACCGCAGGTATCCGTTTGGAAGCAAAGACCCTAAGGTCAGGGAAAAGGCGATGGAAATCATGGAAAAGGCAATTCGCTTGTCGGTTAAGCTGGGCATTCGCTGTATTCAGCTGGCAACCTATGATGTCTATTATGAGGAATCTGACGAAGAGACCAGGGCATTGTTTTTAGAGGGAATGAAGGAGGCGGTAGCCATGGCCTCCCGCGCCGGTGTAATTCTGGCGATGGAAATTATGGATACAAAGTTTGTGGGAACCATTGTCCGGGCCCTGCATTATCTGCGGTTAATTCCTTCACCTTATTTTAAAATTTACCCGGATATGGGCAATTTGAGTAATTTCAGCAATGATGTGACAGGTGAATTTGAAATTGGGATTTCGGAAACTGTGGCAATCCATGTAAAGGAGACCAAACCTGGAGTATTTAAAGAGGTTCCCTTTGGGACTGGGGAAGTGAAATTTACAGAAATTTTTGCCAAGCTAAAGGAGCTGAATTACCAGGGGATGTTTTTGGTTGAGATGTGGGCGGACAACCATAGTTGTCAGACGGTAGAACAGGCAGCAGAGATAATTCGGGAGGCTTATCAGTTTGTTACCGGAAAAATGAGGGAAGCCGGAATGGAGGTGTAGGAGAAAATGGAAAAAAAGATCATGGCAGAGCTGGAAAAATGCTATTCGATAGCGCCGCTGACGTATCAGGGGGAGCAGCATATTCTAGTTGCCGCAGAAAAAAAGGACAGATGTATTTTATTTGATGCCAGGGGAAAGGAAAAAGCAACGGTATGGGAAGGGCCAGGAGGCGCAATGAGTATGGTGCAGGTTCCTGGAAGCGACGGGGCGTTTTTAGCGACGCATCAGTTTTATTCGCCCAATGATGCGAAAGAAGCAAAAATTATCCTTGCCACACCGGATGGAAATGGAGGATGGGCGATTAAAACATTGGTTAACCTGCCATTTGTCCATCGTTTTGATATTTTGACGGTCGGCAGGAGGAACTACCTGATTGCCTGTACACTGAAATCAGGGCATACATACAAGGATGATTGGTCGTCTCCCGGAAAGGTGTACGTGGGCGAGCTGCCTGGGGATTTATCAGGTGTTGATGAAGAGAATCCATTGGTGCTTAAGGTAATGAAAGAAGGGCTGTTAAAGAATCATGGGTATTATCGTGTGATGGAGGATGGAAGGGCTTCGGCGCTGGTGTGCAGCGAACAGGGGGTCTTTCGGTTCTACCCGCCAACGGAGGGCGATGAGACGTGGCGCGAGGAACAGCTTTTGGATACCCCTGCCAGTGATGCTGTTTTGTTCGATTTAAACGGGGACGGATTGGATGAGCTGATAGTTCTGTCACCTTTTCACGGCGACACGGCGGTAATCTATCAAAAGATGGGAGATACATATCAGAAGGTATACCAATATCCAGAAAAGGCGGAATTTCTTCACGCGATCTGGGCAGGAAGGCTGGCAGGAAAGCCGGCTGTGGCGCTTGGGCATCGCAAGGGGGCAAGGCGGCTGTTTGCACTTTTATGGACAGGCGAAGGATATAGTTTTAAGACGATTGATGACGATTGCGGTCCGGCAAATATCTATGGTTATTCCTGTGACGGGAAGGATATATTAATTGGTGCTAACCGGGAAGTGAATCAGATTGTCCGGTATAGTTTTGAAGATGGAGATATTTAAGGAGGAGCGATGTTAGAAGAATTAAAGAAACGCGTCTACCAGGCGAATATGGATCTTCCAAGGTATGGACTAGTAACCTTTACCTGGGGAAATGTCAGTGAAATCGACAGGGAAAGCGGGTATTTTGCCATTAAGCCCAGCGGTGTGGATTATGATAAGCTAACCCCGGAGGACATGGTGATTATGGATCTTTTGGGGAATAAAATTGAAGGCAGGTATAATCCTTCCTCAGATACTGCCACGCATCTTGAGTTGTATCAGGCTTTCCCAAAGATTGGCGGAATCGTGCATACACATTCTTCCTGGGCAACCAGCTGGGCACAGGCCGGACGGGGGATTCCCTGCTATGGAACAACACATGCCGACTATATTTACGGGGAAGTCCCCTGCGTAAGGTGTCTTGAGGGCGATGAGTTTGAGGATTATGAAAAAAATACCGGGCGTTTGATTGCTGAGGCATTTAACCATCGGGATTACATGGCGGTTCCAGCAGTACTTTGTAAACATCATGGACCGTTTACCTGGGGGAAGGATGGATTTGAGGCGGTACATAACGCTGTGGTCCTGGAAGAGGTTGCTAAAATGGCGGCAAGGTGTGAGATGATTTTTCCTCAGGCAGAAACAGCTCCGCAGGAATTGCAGGATAAACATTATTACCGCAAGCATGGGGCAAATGCTTATTATGGGCAGAACGATAATCGTCGGAATAGAAAGAGTGAGTAATAGGAGAAGAAGAGATGAGTAAAATAGATGCGATAACAAGAGAAAGCTGGATTATGAGCACTTTCCCGGAATGGGGAACCTGGCTGGTGGAAGAGATAGAACAAGAAGTTGTCTTGCCGGGCAATGTGGCGATGTGGTGGCTGGGATGCACGGGAGTCTGGTTTAAGACGCCGGGAGGAGCCAATCTTTCGATTGATTTATGGTGCGGAAACGGCAAGCGTACCCACGGTGACGGGAAAATGAAGCCTGGGCATCAGATGGCAAATATGTGCGGCGGGCGGGCCATGCAGCCGAATTTAAGAAATGTGCCGTTCGTTATTGATCCATTTGCGTTCAAGCAGGTAGATGCAGTGCTGGCTACCCATTATCATCAGGATCATATGTCCGCAGAGTGGGCAGCTCATGTTTTGAAGAGCGGTATGACTACGACAGACGAGGATGGGAAGGTGATTCCGGTTCCGTTTATCGGGCCACAGAAATCCGTGGATACATGGGTTGGCTGGGGTGTTCCCAGGGAAAGGTGCAGGGTAGTGCATCCGGGCGATGTGGTGAGAATTAAGGATATAGAAATTGTTTGTCTGGACTCCTTTGACCGCACCTGCATTGTGACTACCGATAAGACGGGAGAAGATCGTGAAGATCTGACTGGGGTATGTCCGACCGATATGGATGAAAAGGCGGTAAACTATCTGGTGAAAACACCTGGCGGAAATATTTATCATTCTGGAGATTCGCATTTTTCCATTTATTTTGCAAAACATGGAAAGGACTATGCGGTTGATGTGGCTTTTGGCTCTTTTGGGGAAAATCCTGTCGGGATGCAGGATAAAATGACTTCGATTGATATTCTGCGTATGGCGGAAAATCTGCAGTGTAAAGTGGTAGTTCCGATTCACTGGGATGTGTGGACAAACTTTCAGGCAGATTGTGAGGAAATTCGGTTATTGTATGATTTTAAGAAGGAGAGAAATGAATACCAGTTCCATCCGTTTTTCTGGCAGGTGGGCGGGAAATATGTTTATCCACGGGATAAGGATAAAATGTATTACCACCATCGTCGGGGATTTGAAGATTGCTTTGAGGCGCCTCAGAATATTCCGTTCCGCTCCTGCTTATAGGTGAGGATAAACACCCTGCCTGACGCTTTCACCTCTGCGATTTTAGAAGCGTGGGACTTCTTTAGATAGGGTCAATTTACGATTTAGAAGCGTGGGAGTTCCTTGACAGGGTCAATTTACGACTTAGAAGCATGGGATTTCCTTGATAGGTTAAAATTAGATTGGCAGGGAAAAGGCTCTGGTCCGACAGATTTTTTGTCGGGCCGGAGCTTTTTCCTTGCTGCTGCCGATGTGCTCCGGCGCGGGGGCTTGTTAAGATGGGCATTTTGTCTGGGGTTTTTGTGAGGAAATCTTTTGGAAGGAATCTTCGAAAAGAAAGAAGAAAATGGCTTGAAAAAGGTTTCTGTTCGAGTTATACTAGAAATCGGATTCGACAGTTTTCGACAAGGAGAGTAGAGTATGAGAGGATCATGGAAAGTTAAGGTACTCAGCGGGGTGTCTGTCCTTGCCATTGCAGGAACGAGTGCAGCGGTGCTGGCTGCTGAACAGAATAAAGCCCGCCAGGCGCTTTTGCAGGAAGAGGCTACCATGCAGAATGAACTATCTGTGCAGAATGAATTATCTGTGCAAAGTGAACTATCTGCGCAGAGTGAGGCGGCGGTGCAGGAGGAGTCAGTGCAGGAAGTCCCGGATAGTTTAGAGGGACAGCAGGCGGCAGCTGAAGGAGAACGTTCTGGGGAGGGGACTGCCCAGGAGGAGATAGAAGAAAGTAAGGAAAAATCTAAAACCATAAAGTCAGGTGCAAAAAAGCTTCCGGTGAGTATTACGGAAGAAGATATCGATGCTTATTTTGATGGAACTGTTCTGGTGGGTGATTCGGTGATGGTGGGCTTTCGCAATTATGCCATGCGAAGAACGAACACCTATCTGGGAAGGATTCAGTTTTTGGCTTCGGGGAGTTTTTCTGTCCATAATGCCCTGTGGCCTGTAAATGCCAAGAGTGTCCACCCGATTTACCAGGGACAGAAGCGCCAGGTGTGGGAATCGCTGGGAATGATACAGCCAAAGCGGGTTTTTCTGTTTTTTGGTTTAAATGATATGAATATGGGAACCCTTGAGGATACCTGCGCCCTGTATGCCCAGGTAATTGCCAATATTAAGGGCACGTGCCCGGATGCCGAGATTCACCTGATGAGTATGACCTATACGCTTCGGGGCAAGGGTAAGGGAAATTTAACCAACCCCAACATCCGCAGGTTTAATGAGATGCTTAAGCAGATGGCCCGTGATAATGGATGGGGGTTTGTGGACATAGCCAATCCCTTGGCTGATGCCAATGGAGATTTGCTTCCGGCCTATTGCAGCGATCATTATGTTCATCAGACGAATGCTGCCTATGATGTATGGTCGGTTGTGCTGCGCGATTATGCGCGTTCACAGCTGGATGAGACTTCAGAATTTTTTGTCGGAGAAAAGACGCCGGTTTATGTGGAGGCAGAAGGCTACGGCGAGGTCAGGATAAACGGGGATGAGGAGGAAACCGAGGCTTCGGAGAGGAAAGAGGTTTTCGGGACTTCGGTTAATCCATAATAATCAGAAAAGAGATGAGGAGAATAATTAAGATGAGAAAAATCAGTGCAATCAGGAGAAGTGCTTGTATCGGGGCGGCAGTTTTGCTGCTGGGTGCCTGCGGTCAGACAGATAAGGCAGAGACTGTACCATCAGATACTCTTGCAGAAAGCACAGTGACAGAGAGTCAGGAGACGACAGCAGCAGAGGATGTGGAAAGTAAGGACGCGGATAAGGAGACGACAGCCCGGGAAGAGACAGATACCGCAAGCGAAACTGAAAAAGAGGATGCAAAAGAGGATGCTTCTGGTGAAGAGAGTGAGGAAGAGACCTTAGCAGAAGAATCTGCCGGGACGCAGGAAGAAACCTCTTCTGTGGCACAGGAGACAGAAAGTCAGGCTCCGGCGCAGGGGACTGCGAAAAGTGTAAAGGATATTTATGGGGAAATCAGCCAGACGGTTGCCTTAAATTCCCCGATGCTTGTGCCAGATGATTTTATTTTAAATTATTATGGGATTGATGTGAGCACACTGGATGAGTATGTATTTTCTATGTCCGAGGCAGCGATTTCTGCGGAAACCGTTGTGATTTTAAAGGCAAGGGACGGAGGCGATACGGCAGGGCTGAGTGCTTCTTTGCAGACAGTTATTGATCAGAAACGTTCGGAAATGGAAAATTATCTTCCGGATCAGTTTCAGATTGTGGATAAAAGCTCTGTCCAGGTACAGGGAAACTATGTGTATCTGGTTATCTCCGAGCAGGCCGATGCGATTAGCCGGATAATCCAGGCGGATATCCAGTAGGACGGGGAAGCATTATGGTTTTCAGCAGTATTCCTTTTGTATTTTTCTTTCTGCCCTTATGTTTAATCTTATATTATGGCACATCGCTTCTGCCATGCCCGAAAAGGCGTCTGGAAATACAGACGCCTTCTTCTCGTAAAGAAATTTCTTCCCGAAAAGAAGATTCTTTTCATAAAGAAGATTATTTCCGTAAAAAACCTTCTTTTCATAAAGAATCTGCTTATCAGGAAAAGATTGCACAGAAAGAGAAAGGGCACAGGGGGAGATCCCGGCGTTCACCCGGTTATGGGAGGAGCTTATTCTGCGGCGACAGAGCGATTGGCCTGAAAAATGCGATTCTTTTGGTATTCAGCCTGGTGTTTTATGCCTGGGGCGAACCCATATATATTTTGCTGATGCTGTTTGCCTCAGCGGTGGATTACGGCAATGGTCTTTTGATGAATCGTTTTGGCAGGACCAAGGGGAGGCGCAGGTTTTTTCTCTGCTGTTCGGTAATGATAAATTTATCGGTTTTGGCTTTTTTTAAATATGCCGATTTTCTTATTCGCACAGTGAATGGAATGCTTGGGACAGAAATTCCTCTGTTAAATATTGGACTGCCCATCGGGATAAGCTTTTTTACTTTTCAAACCATGAGTTATATCATTGACCTGTATAAAGAAGAGGTTCCGGTGGAAAAGAATTATTTCACCTATCTGACTTATGTTTCAATGTTTCCGCAGCTGGTGGCTGGCCCGATTGTCCGTTTTTCCACGGTCAATGAAGAACTTCATTACCGGACGATTGGGCGGGAGGGCTTTCAAAACGGCCTTCTCCGCTTAATGCAGGGGTTATTTAAAAAGGTCCTGATTGCCAATCAGGTGGGAGCACTGTGGGAGGAGATCCGTGTTCTGGCGGCAGGGCAGGCATCGGTTGCCGCCTGTTGGATTGGGGCGGCAGCCTTTACTCTTCAGCTGTACTTTGATTTCAGCGCCTACAGTGATATGGCGATTGGTATGGGCTGGATGCTGGGCTTTCATTTCCCGGAAAACTTTAACTATCCATTAAGTGCAGTTTCGATTACGGATTTTTGGAGACGATGGCATATTTCTCTTTCAACCTGGTTTAGGGATTATATTTATATTCCCCTGGGCGGAAATCGAAAAGGAATGCTCCGCCACCTGCGGAACATGATGGTGGTCTGGTTTTTAACCGGTCTCTGGCACGGGGCAGCATGGAATTTTGTGCTATGGGGCCTGTACTATGGCCTGCTTTTGGTGCTGGAAAAGTATATTTGGGGGAAGGTACTGGAAAAGCTTCCGGGATTTTTCCGTCATTTTTATACAGTATTGATTGTAGTGATTGGTTTTGTGATTTTTGTCTTTGATGACATGGGACAATTAGGGCAATTTATGCAGGCAATGACTGGCACTGCAGGTAATCGCCTCTGGGGCGAAGAATGCCAGTGGTATCTATATAACTATGGTGTGGTGCTTATCGCTGCATTCGTTCTGGCCTTTCCGGTTTACCCCCGGATAAAGAATATCAGTAAAAGGATGAGCGAGGGAAAACGGGCCTTAATTGGTGCTGCAGGGCTGCTTGGTTATGTGGGATTGTTTGTATTAACGACGGCATATCTGGTCAATGATACCTATAATCCATTTTTATATTTCAGGTTTTAACCTATTAAGGAAATAAACAAGGGAATAAACAAGGAAGAGTGTATGAAAGAAAAGACTATCCGCACAGGGACGGCGTGTTTGCTGGCAGCGGGGGTGCTGGCGCTTTCCCTGGGCTTTTTGCTATTAGAAAAAAAAGAATTTTCAGAAAATGAAAACCGTTATCTGGAAAAGTTTCCAGGATTAAGCTGGGAGAGGATAAAAAGCGGGGAATATATGGAAGATATTAATTCTTATCTCTGTGATCACTTTCCCCTTCGGGATGTATTTATCGGATTAAAATCCCGGACAGAGATTGCTGTGGGGAAGAGGGAAATTAATCAGGTGTATATTGCTGATGACGGCTATTTGATTGAGGAATATCAGGAACCGGAGAACACAGAGAAGATTGCCGGAATATTTAAGGTGTTTGGAGAAAAGGAAGCTGTCGCGCAGGCGGATGTAAAGCTGATGCTGGTGCCGACAGCCAGTTCGATCTACCAGGATAAGCTTCCAGCCTTTGCGCCGATAACATATCAGCAGATGGAAACAGCGCAGGAGATCTACCGGATTTCCGGCCTTTCACCGATTGACTGCAGTGCGGACCTTTTGGCATATCAGGGCGGTGAACCGCTGTATTACCGCACGGATCATCACTGGACCACTTATGGGGCCTACATCGGTTATCAGGCTTACTGCCGGGAAACAGGATTAGAACCGGTGAAACTTGAAGATCTGGGGGCGAAAACGGTTACAGAGGACTTTAAGGGAACGATTTATTCCAAGGTAAACGATTATACCCGGTCAGGGGAGCCGATAACAGTTTATGAAAACCCAAAGGATCGGCTGACTGTATACTATGAGGATACGAAAGAAACCACGGACAGCCTTTACAATCTGGATTACGTCGAACAAAAGGATAAGTATTCCCTGTTTTTAAATAACCTACATCCGCTGGTGGAAATTACGAATGAAGCTGCAGATACAGACAGGGAATTAGTGGTTATTAAGGATAGCTATGCTAATTCCATGGTACCGTTTTTGGCGCATCATTTTAAAAAGTTGTATGTATTTGATACTCGTTATTATAAGTGGGGGCCTTCCAGCTTTATTGGGGAGCATCCTGGTGTAACGGATGTCCTGATTCTTTATAATATGAATACGTTAGATACGGACTTAGGGGTGCGGGGGATTTTCTGATGGAAATTAGGCCGCCTAATCGGCGGCAGGATTTTCATTGCAAGGAAGTAAATAATAGATACTAAGTTGACTAAACCGAAAGGATAAAAAGACAACAAAAAATCCCGAAGTTTTACCATCTTAAAACTTTCGGGATTTTTCCACACACACATCCACATCCTTATCAAAAGGAAGCAGGGGAAGAGGGGCTCGAACCCCCATCTACGGTTTTGGAGACCGCTGCTCTACCATTGAACTATTCCCCTGTAGCGTTTTTTCAACGCCTGATTATAATACCACAGAACAGAAGGACTGTCAATCCTTTTTCGAAGAAAAACCAGAAATGATAAAAGTAAAAAAAATAAGGAAATTTGTCTGTTTTTTGGGAAATATAGACAATGAAAAACAGAGGTTTATTCTTTTTTACTAAGAAAGTTTTGTGAATATAGTTAAAAAGATGAAGAGAAAAAACTTGAAAGAAATCTCCGCTTTTGTTATAATCGTAGGAAATGGTTTTTATGTTACTGTTCACACGTTCACAGTAACCTTTTTATCTCAATATTTTTAATTCTTTTAAGGGGGCTTTTATATGGCTAAGAAGGGTAATATTATTGTAGGTCAGTCTGGAGGGCCGACATCGGTGATTAATTCCAGTTTGGCAGGTGTTTATAAGACAGCAAAGGAGAGAGGATTTCATAAGGTTTATGGTATGCTTCATGGAATCCAGGGATTTTTAGATGAGCAGTATGTGGATCTTTCCACACAGATTCATTCAGATATGGATATTGAACTTTTAAAGAGAACCCCTTCTGCATTTTTAGGTTCCTGCCGCTACAAACTGCCGGAGATTCATGAGAACCCGGAAATTTACGAGAAGATTTTTTCAATTTTGGATAAGCTGAATATTGAAGTGTTTATTTATATCGGTGGTAATGATTCCATGGATACGATTAAAAAGCTTTCAGATTATGCGATTGTCCGCGGACACCGCCAGAAGTTTTTGGGCGTTCCCAAGACGATTGATAACGACCTTGCGCTTACCGACCATACGCCGGGCTTTGGAAGTGCGGCAAAGTACATTGCCACCTCGACGAAGGAACTTATCCGCGACGCCCTGGGCCTGACCTATAATAAGGACATGGTTACTGTGGTTGAGGTAATGGGACGCAATGCCGGATGGCTGACCGGTGCGACGGCGTTGGCTAAGACAGAGGAATGTGATGGTCCGGATTTAATTTATCTGCCGGAGGTTGCCTTTGATGTCGAGAAGTTTTTAAAGAAAATTCAGGATTTATTAAAGAAAAAGAAATCTGTGGTAGTAACGGTTTCGGAAGGGATTAAGCTGGAAGATGGTCGCTATGTGTGCGAACTGTCCGGCGGCCCGGATTATGTGGATGCCTTTGGGCATAAGCAGCTTCAGGGTACAGCGGCTTATCTTGCTGGGCTTATCCAGAATGAAATCGGCTGCAAGACCAGAAGCATTGAGTTTTCCACCCTGCAGAGAAGTGCTTCCCACATGGCTTCCCGCGTTGATATCAATGAAGCCTTTATGGTGGGTGGTGCCGCAGTAAAGGCTGCTGACGAAGGCGATACCGGCAAGATGGTGGTCATCGACCGTGTGTCCGATGATCCGTACATGAGCGCAGCAGGTATTTACGATGTGCATAAGATTGCTAATAATGAAAAGCTGGTTCCAAGATCCTGGCTGAACAAAGAAGGAAACTACGTTACCAATGAGTTCTTAAACTACATCGAACCGCTGATTCAGGGCGATTACCAGCCATTTATGGTTAATGGTCTTCCTCAGCATCTTGTTCTGAAAAAATAGTAAAAGTTTATTCGTTTTGCTGTTAGGAAATCGGATACAGTAAGGCTTTAAAAGGTAAAATGATGGAGGGAATATCCATTATTTTACCTTTTTTTCTAAATTAATAAAAATCTGCCTAATGGACGATACAAAATCGTTAGGAAAAAGAGCAAAAAAGGTAAGAAAATTTTCAAAAAATTTCCAGTTGATAAATTGACATTTCTGGGAAAAAGTGCTATAACTAGGTCAACACACAAAATAAACCACATTTTACAAAAAAGGAGATTATGACCATGAAACAGAAACAAATTCGACTAACAACCATTAATGATGCGATGGAGTTCGTAAAGCGGGCTTCCCGGTGTGATTTTGACATTGATGTATTTTATAATCGTGTGGTTATCGATGCCAAGTCCCTGCTGGGGGTGCTGAGCCTGGATTTGACAAGGGTACTCACCGTATCGATGAACGGCAGAGATGCAGAGTTTGAAAATTATCTGGACGAGCTGAAAAGCGCAGCCTGATTGGGCAGAGAGAAGAGAGTATAACTAAAAAAAACGAATACCTAAGAAACAGAGGAAAATGTCTTTCGATGTAATGAAGTGCATCGTAAGGCATTTTTTGCAATATTTTGATGTTTTTAGGGGGAAAAGTGAGATAATTTGCGATTTAATCGATGATTAACACTTGCTATGTACAGGACAAAGCATAAATAGGAAATATGAAAAATATAAGAGATTGTTATTAGAAATGTATTGTACAATTGCAGGACAAATGCTATAGTGAATAAAGAGATAGAACGTATGGTCTGGGGGTGAAGGTGTGGATGAAGAAAACAAACCATGTGAAACAAAACGCTATGAAATTCGCCTGTCGGTAAGGGAACTGGTGGAATTTGTCCTGCGCAGCGGCGATATCGACAGCAGACAGGCTGCCGGAGGAAAGAAGGCAGCTATGCAGGAGGGAAGCCGCCTTCACCGGAAGATTCAGCGGCGGATGGGAGCCTCCTACCAGGCTGAGGTGGCGATGAAGTATATCCTGGAGGAGGAGAATTTCCGGCTGCAGATTGAAGGCCGTGCTGACGGAGTGATAGAGGAAACCAATGGGTGGGCAATTGATGAGATTAAATGCATGTACATGGATATTTCCCGGCTGGAAGCCCCCATTCCCGTCCATCTGGCTCAGGCGATGTGCTATGCTTATTTTTTGTGTCTGGATAAGGAACTTACCTCTGTGGGCGTGCAGATGACTTACTGTCAGATAGAAACGGAGGAAATCCGGAGATTTCGGGAGGAAAAGACGGCGCAGGAGCTTAAAACCTGGTTTGCAGGTTTAATTGGGGAGTATAAAAAATGGGCGGATTATCAGTATGTTCATCACCTTCGCCGTCAGGAATCGTTAAAAAAGCTGACCTTTCCTTATCCTTATCGCAGGGGGCAGAAGGAACTGGCGGTGGATGTTTACCGAAGCATTATCCGCAAGCGGAACCTGTACATCCAGGCGCCGACCGGGATTGGAAAGACACTTTCCACGCTGTTTCCCTCGTTAAAAGCTATGGGCGAGGGCTATGGAGAAAAGCTGTTTTACCTGACTGCCAAAACCATAACCCGGCAGGTGGCGCAGGAAGGGTTGGATATTTTGCGGAAGAACGGGTTATTTTTTTCTTCCGTTACAATTACAGCAAAGGAAAAACTCTGTGTCCTGGAAAAGCCGGAATGTCATCCCGATGCCTGTCCTTATGCCAGGGGACATTTTGACCGGGTCAATGCGGCGGTGTTTGCACTGATTCACCAGGAAACTGCCATTGACCGGGAAAAGCTGATTGCCTATGCAAAGCAGTACCAGGTCTGTCCTTTTGAATTTTGCCTGGACATCAGCCTTTGGGTGGATGGGATTATCTGTGATTATAATTATGTGTTCGATCCCAATGTGCGGCTGAAGCGGTATTTTGCTGAGGGCAAGCAGGGCGATTACCTGTTTTTAATTGACGAGGCCCACAACCTTCTTTCCCGTGCCCGTGAGATGTACAGCGCCGTGCTGGTGAAGGAGGATGTCCTTCTTATCCGGCGGCTGGTGAAGGAGCGCAGTCCAAAGCTTGCCCGGCTGTTGGACGCCTGCAATAAAAGCCTTCTGGAATATAAACGCCACTGTGAAACCTATGTGGTCTTGGAAGAAATCAGCCATCTGGCACTTCAGGTGATGGGGATATTTTCAGAATTGGAAGTTTTTATGGAAGAATATACAGATTTTCCCGACCGTGATATGGTACTGGAGTTTTATTTTCAAATTCGTGATTTTATGACCATATTTGAACAACTCGACGGCGGCTATCGGATTTACAGCCAGATGACAGAGGACGGGCGTTTTCAAATCCGGTTGTTTTGCATTAATCCGTCGGGGCCTCTGCGATCGTGTATGGATCAGGGGATCAGCACAATATTATTTTCCGCGACCCTGCTTCCCATGCTTTATTATAAAGAACTGCTGAGCGGGGAACCGGAAGGTTATGCCATTTACGCCGAGTCCCCATTTTCCAGGGAAAACCGTTTGCTTTTGGTGGCCCGTGATATCAGCAGCAAATACAGCCGCAGAAACCAAAGGGAATATCAAAAGGCGGCAGAATATGTGGAGAAAATTGTCGGGGGAAGAAAGGGCAACTATATGGTGTTTTGTCCGTCTTACCAATATATGGGAGAACTGGTACGGGCGCTTGAGGTAAAAAACGGAGGGAAGATAAGCGGAACTGGCGGGACGGAGGTGTCTGGCGGGGGTGGTGAAGATGGGAAAAGGGAAGGAGAGGAAGAGGGAAGGGAGGAAATGAAGTTTCGCCTTCTGGTGCAGGAAAGCCGGATGGATGAAGAGGAGAGGGAGGCTTTTTTGCGGGAATTTTTGCAGGAAGGACAGGAGGAAGAAATTTCAGGAAGGGAAATTCTAACAGAAAAACGGGCAGGGAAAAAGAAGAGCCTGGTTGCCCTTTGTGTGATGGGAGGAATCTTTGGGGAAGGGATTGATTTAAAGGAAGAAAGCCTTATCGGTGTTATCGTTATCGGCACAGGGCTTCCCATGGTCTGTGCGGAGCAGGAAATTTTAAAAACATATTTTGAGGAAAAGCAAAAGCCCGGCTTTGCCTATGCCTTTCAGTATCCTGGAATGAATAAAGTGATGCAGGCTGCCGGGCGGGTGATTCGGACGGTGAAGGATGAAGGGGTGATTGCCCTTTTGGACGAGCGCTTTCTCTGGTCGGATTATCTTGCCCTTTTTCCGCGGGAATGGGCCGATTTTAAGACGGTTACGCTGCCTACGGTGGAACGGACGGTCGGAGTGTTCTGGGAGAGCAGGGAGGCCATCCGGCAGGGTGAAGCCTAGGTATTATATTCAGTCAAACCTCCTTGTCTATTTGCCCACCTGCTGCGTTGGATTTTCTAGCCGTAGCCGCCGCTA
>CAJUDX010000044.1 GCA_910584785.1 uncultured Lachnospiraceae bacterium
AATAGAAGCAGGAAAGCAGAGACAGATAACTATTCGCGAAAGCATAGTTTAACGAATAGTTAATATAGTTTTACATTTTTTTCCATATTTTCTGTCATTTTGTTTTTTTTCTGTCATTTATAAAGCTTCTAACATATGTTTTATCTATTGTATTTCTATCTTTATCATGATACCTGTTTTTTATAATTCTTTAAGAAAGGATTTGAATCCCATGAAACTCCAACGTCTTCTTAGCCTGACTCGTCAAGCAATTGATGCTTACCATATGATAGATTCCGCCGATCATATCGCGCTTGGTCTTTCCGGTGGTAAAGACAGTTTAACCTTACTATATGCCCTGGCAAATTTAAGACGTTTTTATCCGTCCTCATTTCGACTTTCTGCCATTACCGTTGATTTAGGACTTGGAAATCTGAATTTAGAACCTGTTAAAGCACTTTGCCGCGAGCTTTCTGTTCCTTACTCTATTGTACCTACAGAAATTGGAAAAATTCTTTTTGATATCCGCAAAGAATCCAATCCCTGTTCTTTATGCGCAAAACTGCGAAAAGGTGCCCTAAACCAGGCAGCTAAGGAATTGGACTGTAATAAAGTTGCCTATGCCCATCACAGGGATGATTTAATTGAAACAATGATGCTTTCTTTATTATATGAAGGACGTTTTTATGCATTTTCTCCTTATACCTATCTGGATCGCATGGATTTAACGGTTATTCGCCCGCTGATGTTTGTGACAGAACCAGAGATTATCGGCTTTCAGCATAAGTATTATCTTCCTATATGTAAAAACCCCTGTCCAATGGATGGGCATACAAAGCGCGAATATGTGAAAACGTTAACAAAGAAATTGGAACAAGAAAATCCCGGAGCAAAAAACCGAATGTTTAGAGCAATTATTGACGGTCAAATTCAAGGTTGGCCTTCCATACACTCACAGCAAATAAAGAAAGAAGGTTATAGTAATGTCTAATCTATCCTATCATGAACAAATAGATCGTGATAATATTCTCCATCTACGCCAGCTTCTTCAGGAACTTCCGCTCTTCTGCTCCCAATATTTCCGCGGCATAGAACCACGGACTTCCTCGCGGACCAGAATAGCTTATGCTTATGACTTAAAAGTTTTCTTCGATTTTTTAATCAATGAACATCCAGATTTCTGCCAAACAATGATAAAAGAAATTCAGCTTGAACAACTGGATGAACTTCATGTTTCTGATATTGAAGAATATATGGAATATTTAAAATATCGGTTTAATGAAAAAAATCAGGAAATCATTAATAAAGAGCGCGGAATTATACGAAAAATCTCTTCCTTAAAAAGTTTTTATAACTATTTTTTCCGTCTGGAAAAGATAAAAACAAACCCGCCTGCCTTAGTACAGCTTCCCAAGCTTCACGAAAAAGAAATTATCCGCCTGGATATCGATGAAGTAGCATTGCTCCTAGATGAGGTGGAACAGGGAGAAAAACTTACAGCAAAACAAAAGGCTTTTCATGCAAAAACAAAGGTTCGGGATTTGGCCCTTCTTACTCTCCTGCTTGGCACCGGCATCCGCGTATCCGAATGTGTAGGTTTAAATATTCAGGATATTGACTTTAAAAATGGCGGTATCCGTATTCATCGAAAAGGCGGAAAGGAAGTTACGATATATTTTGGAACAGAAGTTGAACAAGCCCTGCTGGACTATCTGGATGAACGAAATAAAATTATCCCGGAAACCGGACATGAAGATGCTCTTTTCCTTTCCCTGCAAAATAAACGGCTAGCGGTACGCAGTATAGAAAATTTAGTAAAAAAATATGCAAAAATCGTTACACCATTAAAGGCTATCACGCCGCATAAACTGCGAAGCACTTATGGTACAAATTTATACAGAGAAACCGGTGATATTTACCTGGTAGCTGATGTTTTGGGGCATTCCGATGTCAATACCACAAAAAAACACTATGCTGCCATAGAGGATGATCGCCGCCGAAGCGCCAGAAATATGGTACGCCTCCGGGAAGACAATTCTCATTCATTCTAAGCATCGGAATAAAAAATTGACATAATATTTTTATGTAAACTAATATGCAATGAATGTTTAATCGCCCCATATTAAAAAACAGCAAAACAGCAACGACAGCCAAAACTTTACATAAAAATTTTATGTCAACTTTTCTGAGCTAAACTATAATTGTCTGAAATTTGAATACTCTTGTATTTGAATAATCCTGTCAAACTTGTCTGAAGATTTCACTCCGGATAATAAACTACAGTCAAATAATGTCCGACATGAATTGTATCATCTGTAAGCTGGTTCATTCGCTTTAGTTCCTGAACATATTCACTGGTATCCATCGGACTGGAAGCCGCATAGCGGTCTGCGATACTCCATAGGCTGTCTCCATTCTCAATTCGTATGCTGGTATAACGTGGCTCCGCGCCGAAAATTGATGACTCTTTTGCAAAAACATTCATCATCATCAAACCAAAAATATTAATTCCAATAAGCAGTGCCACAGCACAGATAAATAATTCTCTCTGATATACCTGAAGCCTGCGCCTGCGGAGCTCTCTCTGACTCTTTTGTCCACGTTCAATAATATGTTCCATCACACTATACATCTCTGCTTCTCCCATAACAATTACCCTCCATCATTAGTCGCTTCCGTGTTTATCCTTATTAAAACATATGTTTGCAAACAAATGTTCTGCCTGTTCTTTATCCTATCATGCGAACGTTTGTTTGTCAATCGTTTTTTTGCATTTTTCGAACAAAAGTTTTGTTTTTCATTGCTTTTTTTTCGAACATATGTTACTATAGGAGTATAAGTTGATAATATCATCCGGAAGAAACTAATAAAGATTAAAATAATTCAAAACGATAAAATTGATTACACAGGGAGGACAGGTTTATGGCACAGGGAAAGATTTCTGTTAAGCAGCAGGAAATTTTACAATACATTAAAGATACTATTTTAAGCAAGGGCTATCCGCCGGCAGTTCGTGAGATTTGTGAAGCGGTTCATTTAAAATCAACCTCTTCTGTTCATTCTCATCTGGAAACGTTAGAGCAAAACGGCTATATCCGCCGCGATCCGACGAAGCCAAGGACGATTGAGATTTTAGATGATTGTTTTAATTTAACCCGGAGAGAACTGGTGAATATTCCGCTGATTGGTGCAGTTGCCGCCGGTCAGCCGATTTTAGCGCAGGAAAATATAGAAAATTATTTTCCTGTACCTGCGGATTTACTTCCGAACCAGGAAGCGTTTATGCTCAGAGTAAAGGGAGAAAGCATGATTAATGCAGGGATTTTTAATGGCGATCAGATTATTGTTGCCCAGCAGGATACAGCAGAAAACGGAGATATCATTGTCGCGCTTATGGATGATTCAGCTACCGTAAAGCGTTTTTATAAAGAAGAGGATCATATCCGCCTGCAGCCAGAAAATGATACCATGGAACCAATTATTACCAAAGATGTACAGATATTGGGTAAAGTCATTGGATTAGTTCGGATGATGAGCTAATACGATAGACAGATAAATCACGAAACAGCCCGCTGCAGGGTAAATGATTACTGCTTGTCGATAGGATCTGCCTATCTCACTGCCTGCGGGCTGTTTGTGATAATTTCTTTCATGCGATTTTTTTCATGTTTCTTCAACTAATTCCGAACGCAAGTGTATTGTTTATGTTTTCGTTTGGCTTGAGTTTCCGTTTGGTAAAACAATTATTTTTTATAATTCGTCTACATTAACGATGGTTTTTCCATCCCGCCATATTCTTTCCAAATCATAGAACAGGCGATCTTCACGGCAGAATACATGGACGATAATATCTTTGTAATCCATTAAAACCCAATTTGCCGACTGATAGCCTTCGATTTGTTTGCATTCATGACCAGCCTTTTCCAGATCCTCCTGAACCTGGTCAACCATGGCCTGAACCTGGTTTGGATTATTTCCATTAGCGATAATAAAGTAATCCGCTAATACGGAAATTTCCTGGATATCGATTACCTGAATATCTTCACCCTTTTTTTCCCCCAGTGCCTTTACTACCAGCTTTACCATTTCTTTTGAACTGCTCATAAAACCTCCTTGTCTATGTTAGGTTAGAAAATCGAAAATCCCACGGTCCGCCGCCTTCGTCTTTTTGACGGAAAAGCATGGGACTTCCTAATGAAACTTCCTAAACAGGTTAAATATCTGTCTTGCGTTCCCGATGAAGCCAGGCATAATATTCAAATGCCTCAACTGTCACCGGGTCCATTTTTCCGCCCCGTTTTTTCAGATAAGTCAGTGTTCCTTTTAAAATTTGATACATTGTTTCATCTAAATCTTTAAATGCCAGCTTCCTTACCTCCGGCAGGTTTGAAGCCTTAAACCGGCGTGGTTCAATATAATCGGCGATATATACAATCTTCTCCAGCATCCCCATCTTAGGCTTTCCTGTCGTATGGTAGAGAATAGCAGATAAAATCTCCGGATCGGTAATACCATACTTATGCTCTGCCAGCCAGGCGCCGTAATTGGCGTGGAGGACCGCAGGAACGGCTTCTTCCTCCTCAGTAAAGGCAATCCCATGCTTTTTACACTTCTTCAAAATAATATCATCCGAATATCGTTTCCCACAGTCGTGAAGCAATCCCGCCAGCTCTGCTTTTTCCAAATCACAGCCATAGCGCATCGCTAAATTTACACAGGTGAAAGACACACTCAGCGAATGCTCATAGCGCATAGGATCAAGTTTCATTTCCAGATGTTTCCGATAAGATAAAATCAAATTAAGTGCTTCGGTCATATAATTTATTCTCCTTAATATATTCCAAAACAACGTCTGGCACCAATCCGTCCAGCGCACAACCCTTTGCCGCTCTTTCCCGGATTTCCACCGAAGAAATATCTATCTCCGGGCTATGGAGACGGAAAATCATTGCCCCATAGCTATCCTCAAGCATTTGAATTTGCCGGTTCATTTCAGGATGAACCTTTTGATAATCCCGGTCAGCAACCAAAAGAACTGCCTGAGTCATCACCAGATCTGGTCTGTACCATTGTTCAATTTCATATAAAGAATCTGCCCCGATAATAAAATAAAACCGGGTATCTGGATAAGTTTTATGCAGAAGTGCCAGCGTCTGCGCCGTATACGTGGCTCCCGGACGGCGGATCTCAAAATCCGACAGGCATAAGCCCTCCTGTCCCTCTAAAGCAAGCCTGATCATCTCCCATCGGTGCTTAGCCTCCGTTACCAGATGATCCCTTTTATGCGGCGGCTGACCAGAAGGCATAAACCACACCTCATTTAATGCATATTCTTTACGGGCCTGACGCCCCAAAAGCAGATGTCCGTAGTGGATAGGATCAAACGTACCTCCCATAATTCCAATGTTCTTCATCCCTTTTGTTCCTCCCTGCCGCCTGGCCTGCATTTTTTGTACTCCTCTTCCAAGGCACAAATAAGTTGTATTTGCCAGCCTTGATGCCGGTCAGTACCTACTTAATGCTAAGCAATATCTGCTTAATGTTGCTCAATATCTGCCTAATGCTGAGCAATATCCGCTTAATTCTGCTTAAGGAAGCTGGATCTTCCTTTTTCCCGCATCCTTAGCCGGGCGATACAAAACAATCTTTCTTCCAATTACCTGCACCACTTCAGAATGTGTGCGTTCAGCCAGAACCTCCGCAATCGACCGTCCATCATCCAGACAGTTTTTCAGCACGGAAATTTTTACCAGTTCCCTGGCTTCCAGAACTTCATTTACGGCTTCGGTCACTTCCGGCGTTAAACTGGATTTTCCAATTTGAAACACCGGATCGATATTCATTGCCAATCCCTTTAAATAGGACCTTTGTTTACTTGTCATCTTCTGCTCCTTACTGATTCATCTTTACCTGCTGATCATTGCATAAGCTATTGAATAAGCACTTAGCACTTCCATGGCTTACCAAGCACCATTAAGATGTCTTTACCGCCTGCAGATAATTTTTCCTTCACTACGGATAATAGTCAAACGCCAGGCCATACATCCGCACGGTATCTCCCTCCTGGATTCCAGCCTTTTCCAGTTCTTCCAAAATCCCATTATCCCTTAAAAACTTTTGAAAAAATTCAAATCCTTTTTCTGATTCCAGATTGGTGTACCCCAGCATTTTTTCAATCCTTGGCCCTTCCACCACATAAACATCGCCGTCCTTTTCCACAGTATAGGGAAGATTCGGGATAAGATTTAAGGAATCCAAATCAAATTCCCTGGCAAAAACCACCGGGATATCATCAATGGTTTTTAACTGCTCTTTAACATAGTAAAGCAGTTCTTTAACCCCCTTCCCGCTAACCGCAGAAATGGGAAATACCCGAATACCCTTAGGCTCAAATTCTTCCTTTAATGCCCTTACCGGATCTTCCACTTCATTTTCCGTATAAATGGCATCAATTTTATTTGCAGCAATCACCTGCGGACGGCTGGATAATGCCGGATTATAGGTGTTCAGTTCCTTATTAATTGCTAAAATATCGGCAATTGGATCACGTCCTTCTGTGGAAGCCGCATCCACCACATGGACCAAAAGTTTTGTCCGTTCGATATGACGCAGAAAGTCATGACCAAGTCCCACTCCCTCCGAAGCGCCTTCAATCAGCCCCGGAATATCCGCCATAACAAATCCTTCCCCCTCGCCAAGATCCACAACGCCAAGGTGAGGGTCCAAGGTGGTAAAATGATAATTGGCAATCTTAGGACGGGCATTGCTGACGCGGGAAAGCAGGGTGGATTTTCCTACATTGGGAAAGCCAACCAGACCCACATCGGCGATAACCTTAAGCTCCAACTGCACCCAAAGCTCCTGGGAGGGCTGTCCTGGCTGGGCGTATTTGGGAACCTGCATGGTTGAGGTGGCAAAGTGCATATTGCCGAGACCGCCTTTTCCTCCCTTTAAAATCACTTCCCTGCGGTTGCCGCCGGACATATCGGCAATTACCTTTCCCGATTCAAAGTCCTTAATTACCGTTCCTTCAGGAACCTTAATCACCAGATCCTTTCCATCCGCACCGTGGCAGCGGCGTTTTCCGCCTTCCTGTCCGCTGGTGGCGATGTATTTTCTCACATGGCGGAAATCAACCAGCGTATTTAACCCGTCATCAACCTCAAAAATAATATCGCCGCCCCGACCGCCGTCGCCGCCATCCGGCCCTCCGGCAGGGACATAAAGCTCGCGTCGAAAGGAAACATGTCCATCTCCGCCCTTTCCTGATTTTATAAATACCTTAGCTCTGTCACAAAACATAGATTACCACACTTTCCTTCCTGCCATTTACTGCCTGGTATCTTCTATACCACAGGGTTATTTGATTACGGCATCAATTCCCGTGATACAGAAAAGCTTCATACCTTATCAGTATGAAGCTTTTCTTTACTGTTTATTACCGCTTCTTATTCATTAATTGCTCTTGGGTAAACAGAAACCTGCTTCTTGTCTCTGCCTTTTCTCTCAAATCTTACAACACCGTCAACCAGAGCAAATAAGGTGTCATCTCCACCCCGGCCTACATTATTTCCAGGATGAATCTTGGTTCCGCGCTGCCGGTACAGAATATTTCCAGCTAATACGAACTGCCCGTCTGCTCTCTTTGCGCCCAGGCGCTTTGCCTCAGAGTCACGACCGTTCTTCGTCGAACCAACACCCTTCTTATGAGCGAATAACTGAAGGTTCATCTTAAACATCTCTTACACCTCCTTATATCGAATGTGAATATATTTCTTTCCATAACTTTCCTGGATACTGGTTAACCCCAGCACCAGGGAATCTGCCAAAAGCCTGGACTCCGGGCTGATGGAGCCAGTGAACCGAAACATAAAATTCCCGGTTTCTTCCTCCACACTGCCGTCAAAGGGATCGTCGGTAAATGTCTCCACCGAATTTGCCATCGTCAGCGTCAGCGCCGATACAGCAGAGCAGATAATATCCTGCCCATACCTGGCATACCCGGCATGTCCCTTACAGCTGATTCCCCTGATTTGCTTTTTGGAATCCTGAAATACTGTTACCTGAATCATAAACGATTAAGCGTTGATCTTATCAATCTTAACCTGCGTATAGAGCTGTCTGTGGCCATTTTTCTTATGATAGCCGGTCTTTCTCTTATACTTGTAGACGATAACCTTCTTGCCTTTGCCTTCTTTAACTACCGATGCAGTAACCGTCGCGCCGGCTACGGTTGGACAGCCTACGGTTAATTCACCGTTGCTTACTGCCAATACCTGATCAAAGGTAACGGTTTCGCCAGCTTCAACGCCCAGCTTCTCTACCTTAATGATATCGCCCTCAGCTACCTTGTACTGCTTTCCGCCTGTTGCAATAATCGCGTACATTTTAAGGACCCTCCTATTATCATTACTCGCCAGCTACGGTGCCTACCCTGCGGCAGCTCTTATTAACCTCGCTGTGCGGCATACTTAGCTATCATAGCATGTATGGATGTTCTTGTCAACGTTTTCAGCAAATTTTTCCTGCAATTTTTCCTGCAATTTTCCTTCCGATAAGGTCAAAAGCTCCTTCCGGTAAAGTTAAACACTATTTCTTCCATTCCTGTTTCGCTTCCGCAAAGGCACGGATCAGCTTAACTGCACCATCATAGCCAACCGCACTGCTGTTAATGCACAGATCGTAGCTCTTGGCGTCGCCCCATTTCTTACTGGAATAATAATTATAATAACTGGCTCTCTTCTTATCGGTCTTAATCATTGTATCTTTTGCCTGTGCATCATTCATCTGGTAAATTTCTTTAAGATAGGCAATCCTATCCTTTTCATCTCCGCAGATAAATACGGTCGTAGTATTGGGATAATCTGCCAGGGCATAGTCCGCGCAGCGCCCAACAATAACGCAGGATTCCTCCATCGCCAGCTTTTTAATCGCATCAAACTGTGCCAAAAATACCTTATGGTTAATTGGCATATCCATATAGGCTGAGGTCGTATAGCCCAGGGAATAGGTATCCATCACCAGAGAATATAAAAAACTGCTGGTAGGCTTCTCATCATGTGTTTCAAAAAGCTCCTCACAAAGACCGCTGTGTTTTGCTGCCAATGACAACAGCTCCTTATCATAGCACTTTATCCCCAATTCTTCTGCCAGCTTCATTCCAATTTTCCGACCAGCACTTCCGCACTGGCGCCCTATGGTAATCACTAAATTTCCGTTTATCGTCCTTCTCCTTTCTTACTACACATCCGCCTGACGGCGATGGGACTTTTACAAAAAAACCCTTTTCTATTTTTATTTTAGCACGAATTTACCAAAAATAAAACCCTTAAAACAAAAAACAGGGTCGTCCTATCGTCTTTTTCCGTCTTTTTCCCGAAGCATCTCCAAAAGCCTGGAAAAATACGCTGGCAGAGGGGCGCAAAATTCCCGGTATTCTCCTAAAGAAGGGTGAATAAAGCCCAATACACCTGCATGAAGCGTCTGGCCCTGCAGCTGCTTAAACGGTGGATTTCCCGGCCCATAAACCGTATCCCCCAGCAAGGGATGCTGTATACTTGCCATATGGACGCGAATCTGATGTGTCCTTCCCGTTTCCAATTGACATTCTATCCAGGAAAAATTTCCCAGACGTTCCAACACCCGGTAATGTGTCACCGCCGGTTTTCCATTCTTTTCATTAATACTCATCTTCTTGCGTTCTGTTGGATGCCGCCCAATCGGCGCATTCACCGTTCCCTCATCCGCAGCAAAACCGCCATGAACAATCGCATAATACTTGCGGGTAATGGAATGTTCCTTTAACTGGTCAGCAAGAACACGGTGAGCGGTATCGTTTTTACAGACTACCAGCACCCCCGTTGTATCCTTATCAATGCGGTGAACGATTCCCGGACGCATTACCCCGTTAATCCCAGACAGTTCCCCGCGGCAGTGGTACAGCAGTCCATTGACCAGCGTTCCTGATGTATGCCCCGGTGCGGGATGAACCACCATACCCTTTGATTTATTAATTAAAATAACATCCTTATCTTCATATAAAATATCGAGGCCCATCGGTTCAGCTAAAATCTCCGGCTCCACCGCCTCAGGCACCAGACAGGAAATGTTATCGCCTTCTGCCACCTTATAGCTTGCCTTTACCGATTGCGCATTGACCAGGACGGCCCCCGCCTTCATCAGCTTTTGCAGATAGGAACGGGACAGGTGTTCGCAGCGCTCCGCCAGGTATTGATCGATTCTTGTCTCCTGTTCCTCCTCGTCCACAAGAAAACTCAATTTTGTGCTTCCCTCTAGGCTTCCATTTTTCTTTTCCATAAAAACACATCCCAGTCTTCGTCATGATAAACCCACAGCACCAGAATCATCATGCAAAAGGCCGCTACCGTAACATAGCAGTCTGCCACATTAAAAATAGGAAAATCAATCAGGCAAAAATAAATAAAATCCACCACATACTGCTGGCTTATCCGGTCAATCATATTGCCTGCTGCCCCGGCGCTTAACAGCGCCATACTACACCCTAACGGCAGGTAACGGCGGGTAAACGGCATACGGTACAGCGCAAATACGATCATAGCAAACACCGCCAGTGCCACCAAAAAGAAAAAGAACTGACGTCCCTGGAACATCCCAAAGGCGGCTCCCCGGTTTTCCAGATATCGAAGCTCCAGCACGCCTTCCATCAGGACGATTGCCGGTTTTCCCATCAAATACCTGACAGCAAGCTGCTTCGTCCACTGATCCAGCCAAAGCAAAACCCCCATACCCAATCCGAACGCCAGCATCCCTTTCCACTTTTCCTTTAATCCCATTAACCCATTTGGCATAAATTTCTCTCCGTTTTCCTCTCTTCCTTTTTGCTTTCCCTGCACAGACAACCTTTCCTTGGGCATGCTAAACCTTACACAATGACCGAACGCAGTCCATCCTGCATTTCCCTGCGGCTCACATCTTTAACGATAACCGCCTGACCCACTTCCTTCAGCAAAATAAATTTAATCTGCCCGGCTTCCATCTTTTTATCATGTTTGACCGCATCTAAAACCTCATCTTCATTTAATCCATCTACCATCAAAGGAAGGGAAAATCCCCTCATCATTTCCTCAAGCGCCGTCATTTCCTTATCAGTTAAATATCCCCTTGCTTTTGACATCTTAGCAGCAGCTAAAAAACCCACAGCAACACAATGCCCGTGAGGCATCGTAAAGTTTTTTGATTTTTCCACAGCATGGCCCAGGGTATGACCAAAATTTAGCAAAGCCCTTTCTCCCATCTCCCGCGGATCTGACTCCACCACATCGCGCTTTATCCGGTTGCTCTCCAAAATCATTTGTTCACAAATCCCAGCTTCCCGCAGAAGAATTTCCTTTTGATGTTCGATTAACCAGAGATAATAGACCTTATTTCTGATTAAACCATGCTTAACCACCTCACCCATCCCGGAGATAAACTGCTCCTGTGACAAGGTAAGCAAGGTCTTTACATTGGTATACACCAATCTGGGCATATGAAAGGCGCCGACCATGTTTTTGTAAGAATCAAAATCCACACCTGTCTTTCCTCCGATACTGGAATCCACCTGAGCCAGCAGGGTGGTGGGAATCTGAATAAAGTCAATGCCCCGCAGGTAGGTTGCCGCCGCATACCCGCATAAATCTCCAGTAACGCCTCCCCCAAGTGCTGCCAGCATATCCTTTCGATCATAAGACCGTTCAATTAAGTGCTGATACAGCGCTTTAACCGATTCCAGATTTTTGCTTTCTTCTCCCTCCGGAAAAATAAATACATCCACCTGACAGCAGACAGACGAAAGTTTTTCTTTTACTTCGTCCAGGTAAATACCCGCCACATGGGAATCTGTGACAATACATAATTTTTTCTTTTCTGTCCCCAATGCCTTAACCTCATCTGCCAATCCATCAAAGGAACAGGTAATTACAATATCATAAATTTCTTTCCCGTCTAAATGTACACATAAACGTTCCATCGCTGTCTTTCCTCCAAAAATAAGGGGAACCGTCCATATGACAGTCCCCCTTTCCTAAATGTACTTCCAGAATTACAGACGGATATTCAGTCCGCTCACTGCACTGATGTTACTGACATTGCCTGCATTTCCTCCGCCAAAGAAATCCTGAAAATCCCCGGAAAGCTCCACGGACTGCGGGGTTGCTATAAAAATATAATTAGATATTTTTTGCAGATTACCACCGATGGAATAGGTCGCACCAGAGGTAAAATCAATAATCCTCTGTGCCACTTCCATGTGGATTCCTTCCAAATTCAACACAACAGCCTTTCCCGCAAGAAGGTAATCGCAAACCTCGCTGGAATCCTCCATCGAGCTGGGTTTAACCATCGTAACTTCCATTCCCCGCCGCATTGGTACTACCTTATTATTTGTCCGGCTGTTGGAAAAACGGGATTTCGGTTCTTCATAGTCGTCATAATCCTCTTCCTCATCACGGCGGCTGAAAAAACCTCGTCTTGGCCTCTCCTCTTCGAAAGAATCCTCATCATCTAAATAATAATCGTCATCTTCCTCATCGCTCAGACGCATTGTATTCATCAATTTGCTCAAAAGGCTCATTCTATGCTCTCTCCATTCTCTATCGGGAACCAAAGATATTCGTGCCTACACGCACCATCGTCGCACCTTCTTCAATTGCCACCTCATAGTCACCAGACATCCCCATTGACAAGATGTCCATAGTAACATTATCAATGTTTTTCCATGCTGTGTCAACATAAAATTCAAATAATTTTTTAAATACTTTTCGATTTTCTTCAGAAAATTCGACAAAAGGCGCAATTGTCATCAGTCCCCGGATATGAACATGCGGAAATTTACTGATTTCTTTTGCCGCGTCCATGACCTCTTCCAGGAGGAATCCATACTTACTTTCTTCCCTGGCAACATTAACCTCCAGGAGAATATCCATAGAAATATCCTTTTTCGCACACTCCTCTTCAATCTGCTTTGCCAGGCGAACCGAATCCACGGAATGAATTAAAACCGCTTTATCAACAACCTGCTTTACTTTATTGCGCTGGAGATGACCAATCATGTGCCAGCGGATATCCTCCGGCAGGATAGGCTGCTTTTCCAATATTTCCTGAACCTTATTCTCTCCAAAGTCCCTTACGCCTTCTTCGTATGCTTCGCAAAGCATGGATGCCGGTTTTGTTTTGCTTACTGCAATTAAGGTGACCTCCCGTGGATCTCTTCCCGCACGCAGGCAGGCCCTGTTTACTCTTTCCTGAACATCCCTCAGTTGTTCTTTTACCATAATCTTTCCCCCTTAATTCTGTATCTTAACCTTACTATTAAAAATCCATCGCCGATTAGGCGATTCTATTCAGGTATTCCAAGTGCGCCCAGCAGGCTTTTATTCATGATGGTAAGACGATTTGTGGGCGCATGAAGGTTACTATTGAAAATTCATCGCCGATTAAGCGATTCAAATTTTATTGATAAATCTGCTTTCCTTCTTCCACCGTGGAAGCGTCTAAAACGATATGGTCATATACCGCAAGTCCATAGCTGACGCCCTTTCGTATGGTATAATACTCATCATTGGAAGCAAGAACTTCAATTTGTTTAAATACGGCATAGCCTTTATTAATATTGTAAACCCCCTGTAATGAAGCGCTGGCACTGATTTGGAAACGCCCCTCGTTCTCTGCGGCCCTTGCTGCCTGCGATGCGTCCTCGTGGGTTTCTTCCATCGTCACCCCGGCTGCATCCGGTGCGACATCTTCCTCAGCAATATTTTGACCCGTAGGCTTTACCAGATAGTCTCCTACCTTTAAGTCCTCTCCTTCGCCAATATCAATATAATAATACTCTTCCGTGGAATAGTAAATCGTTGCCGGAACAAAAACCACCGAAGTTCCCTGTTCAGAATAGACTTCCTTCATAAATCCGGTGGCGCTGCCCTTCTTATCGCCGCCCTTTGCCAGATAATCCACAGGAATCAGATAAAACATCTTATCTGTAACAGCACTAATTGGGATTTTTAACCCAGTAACCCGGTCGGAAACGATTTCAAACTGAACAAAACGCTGAGATAAAAACTGGACCATGTATTCCTGAAAATCCAGCTTTCCATAAGCTTTTCCATCTTCCCCAAGAATAGTAGAGAAGGCGCCCTGTGCCATTAAATCCATTCCGGCAAAGCTGACCGTCAGGGAAGATGCCTGTCCATAATGCTGTAAATCTTCCTCGCTCATCGGAAAAATGATTGACCAGTCATCCGAGGTAACTACCTTGTAGACAGGCGAACCTGCCGGAAGCACCTCACCTGCCTTAACACGCGAAAGCGGTGTGGAAACGCTCTGAGCAAACAGCTCTTCATTTATCCCTGCAGGGTCCAAATCTTCAAAGGAGTCAATGGCGTAAGAAATAATTCCCGCCTCATCCGAACGTATCTGGTGAAAATTTATGCCCTCCTGCGTCATCAGCCCATCCAGGCTGTCCAGTACATTAATATTTGCATATTCTAAAACCAGTGCTTCTAAGGAATATTTTCTATCGTAGACTGAACGAAAATTTTCATCCGTATACGTCAGGCTAAAAGAATTAAGCTGTTTTTTTAAATTCAAAAGATTTTCTTCGCTCAGTGCTGTGCTTAACTCCGGCTGCTGTGCCAAAAATGTGGCTACCGATCCGGTCTCATCGACAGAATAAACTGCCGCGCCAATTCCTGCCCGCTTTCCTTCCCGGATATAATATTGAATATAACCGGCCCGCTCTGTATACTTCGTACTTTCCTCCCTAAGGATAATCCCGGTGTAATCCTTTTCATTGACAATACCGCCTTCCACTACCTCGTACACCTGCACCTTTTCCCGTTTTAAATAGGTATAAACACTAAAGCTCATATACACAAAAATAATGGCAAAAATAATCATACCTACATTAAGATTCTTTGGACGTCTGTAGGGTACTACTTTGCGGTTTCCTGTCTTTTTCTTCTGGCTGCCCATGAGAAGCCTCCTTCCCCTCCCGTTATTATAAAAGGAAGAAGAGAAAAATGCAAATACTTCCGTAAAAAAGCTGCTGCAAATATCTTTCGCAGCAGCAAATACTATCTATATATGCTTATAAAGAAAGAATCACGTCGTCTTTTGCATTATCTGGAAGCTCATCTGCATCCAAAGATACGCTAAGTACGAATGTCACATGATACTTCTCACCGATTTTTTCCAAGGTTGCTATGGTTTGGGAGATGTCCTCACCCTCAAGTACTGACAATTTCAAAAAGCTGTCTAAAAACATAATTTCCAGGTCGTGATCCTGTGAAATAATGCCGCTGATAAACCCAATAAAGCTTTCACTCGAATAAATAGGAAATTCATTAACATTAATCAAACGAATCTTGTTGCTTAGTTCATACATATGTTTCGAGCTCTTATCCAGGTATACGATAGAACCCTTAGCTGTCTTAATCGCTGCATTTGCCCTCTCTAATAGATGTTTCGTCTTACCTTTCCCCTTTTTGCCTGCTATAATCTGAACCATAACAATCTCCTCCTTCGGTTTAATTGTATAAAATGTCAATTAATTATAAAACAATTATAGTATAAATATCCCAAAAACGCAATGACTAATTGACAATTTTCTGGATTACTTGCGTCATGTTATCATAAAGGTTCGGGCGGCTGCTTGCTTTCAGCACGACCGAGATATATTCCTTCTCCTGTTCATCGCGGCTTGCCATCACCAGGCAATACCCCGCAGCATTCGTTGTTCCGGTCTTTCCAGAAAAAACGGTAAGCCCGTCAGGTGTCTCCCGTTCTCCGGTCAGAAACCAGTTTCCGCCCTTCCAGGTCTTAGAAACCAACTGACCATCACCGCTCATATAATTTGCCGTATAGGCTGTTGCCCCAGTTACTTCACGAAACTTAGGCTGCTTTAACGCTTCGTTAAAAATCAGATAAAGATCATAGGCTGTTGTTACATGTTCCTGATTCGTCAGTCCATGAGGATTAGTAAAATGTGTAGAGGTTGCGCCAAGCCGTGCTGCTTCCTCGTTCATCATCTCCGCAAAATGGTCGATATCGCCTGCCATATGAACAGCAATTGCCGCACCTGCATCATTTCCCGACGGAAGCATCAACCCATATAAAAGCTGCTCTAAGGTTAACACATCGCCCGGATGGATGTCACAAAGGGTTGCCCCGCGCTCATCAATCACTGCCGCATCGGTCACAGTAACCTCATCTTCCAAATTTCCATACTTAATCGCCAGTAAAGCAGTCATAATCTTCGTTGTACTTGCCGGATGAAGAACCTCAAAGGCATTTTTACTGTAAATGGTCTGCTTATCTGTTAAATTAAACACAGCGGCTGCTTCCGAATTAATGGCTTCGTCCGGTATCTGTGCCGCCTCATCAACCACGCAGAGGTCTGCAGCCAAACCCTGTACCCGCTCAGTTGCCCGCTCTGTCTGACCCGCAGGTAATTCCCGCTCTGCCCACACATAAGGACGTTCAAGCGTTACCTTCTTGCAGCCGGAAGCAGCCAGGGAAAGCCAAACCAGACAAAATCCTAAATACAGCCGTTTTTTATTTACTTTAAACGCCCGCCGCTGAATAGGCAGCATCAATTCAGGTATTCCAAGTGCGCCCGTCTGACTTTTATTTATGGTAGTACACTCATTTATGGGCGCATGAAGGTTTACTCTCTTTTTGTCCAACACAATCTCTGTTCTCCTGATTCTGACATTTTCTCCATTTTGCACTTATCGATACATCTCCCGCCACTCCAAATCGCCCCGATCCAAGGCCTTAATCAGCAGCTCCGCCGTTGCAAGATTGGTCGCTAACGGAATATTGTGCATATCGCAGAGACGGACAACATTATTAACGTCCGGCTCATGGGATTTTGCAGAAAGAGCATCCCGAAGGAAGATCACCAAATCAATTTCATTATGCTCAATCTGGGCAGCCAGCTGCTGTCCGCCCCCTAAGTGTCCAGCCAGATACTTATGGACATTTAAGTTTGCCACCTCTTCAATCAGACGCCCCGTTGTTCCTGTGGCAAAAAGTTCATTTTTACTTAAAATTCCCCGATAGGCAATACAGAAATTCTGCATTAGCTTTTTCTTTGCATCATGTGCAATTAACCCGATATTCATGTAATAACCCCTCCTTGATTATGCGTATTCTTTCTCTGTAGTCCAACATTTAATACAATTCCAATTCCCACGTACATACTGAGCAGGGAACTAACCCCATAACTGATAAACGGAAGCGGAAGGCCGGTATTGGGGAAAAACTTTGATGCCACGGCAATATTGGAAAAACTCTGGAAGCCAATCAGTGCTGCCATCCCTGTGCAGAGCAACTTTCCTGAATTATCCCTGGCCTGTCTTGCCATCCACAGACATTCATAAATAATCAAAAGATAAAGTCCAATCACCACAAGGCTTCCCACAAAGCCCAGTTCTTCTCCGATAATGGCAAAAATAAAATCGGTAGCCTCTTCTACCAGGAAATTCCCGTTCTTCACCGAAGCAATCGTAGTGTTATTCAGTCCCTTTCCCCAGAGCTGACCGGAACCAATAGCGATAACAGAATTATCCTGCTGCAAATTATTTTCCTGGTACTTATCTGGATAGATAAAGCTTAAAATACGCTGTGCCTGATACCCTCTTAAAAAAGGAATCATCTCGTACTGTAAAAGATAGATAAGTCCAGCAGCTATCGGCGTCAGAACAGCCAGAATGCCGAAAATCCACCGATAGCTTAAACCAGCGACAAAAATCATAGCAGTAAATACCATAATAATAATCAAACTGGTGGAAAGATTTGGCTCAAGCAAAATTAATAGTACAGGAAAACCAAAAAGAACTGCTGTAGCAGCCAGGATAGAAACCTGATTAATCCGCTCCTGGTATTTATGAAAATACCAGGAGAAGAAAACAATTAAACCAATTTTTGTAAACTCCGAGGGCTGGAGCTGGCCCAAGACAGGAACAACAACCCAGCGGGTTGCGCCGCCTTTGGCAATACCGCTGACCAAAACCCATACTAACAGGCCAATACAGGCCAGGTAAGCCAAAATACCTAAATTTAATATCCGGTGATAATCCACCACTGCCAGAAACAAAGCGATAAGCAGCCCTACACCGATGCCAAGAATCTGACGGGTTACTCTGGAATCCTCCATCGATCCATTTGCCGCACTTCGGATAACCAAAACGCCAATAGTACTTAACGCCAGTATATAAATCAGCAGGCGAAAATTAAAATTTCTCAGTTTGTATTGCGAAAATAAAAAGATCATGAACATTTCCCCTTATTCGATAAATCCAGAATCGGGAATGCAGCGTAAAGGGCATGTCCGGGATGACCGCTGACAATCTTAATTTCTATGCCCTCCCGGTCGATTTTCATGTATTTCGAAATGACACGAATCATGTCATCCTTCATCTTATCCAGCAGCTCTGGCGAACAATTTGCCTTATCGGTGACAAGAACAACCTGCAACCGCTTCTTAGCAAGGCTGCCGGAATGGTTTCCGGCGATTTTCTGAAATACACGGCTAATCATGACATTATCCTCCTAAGCTCTTCGTAAAAGGCTTGATAACCTGCTGAGAAGCTTAGGCTGAGCATCCAGGCTGAGGAAGGGAATCTCATCGCCCATCAGTCTGCGGCAAATATTCAGATAAGCCTGTCCCGCCATGGAACCCATGCCCACCAGAGGTTCTCCCTGGTTCGTGGAAATCACAATCGACTCGTCGTCCGGCACCACGCCTATCACATTCACTGCCAGGATATCCATCACATCATCCATGGACATCATATCTCCCCGCCTGACCATATCCATACGGATACGATTAACAATTAAATCAATCATCCCCATGTCTGCCGCTTCCAAAAGCCCGATAATCCGGTCTGCATCCCGAATCGCTGAGACCTCCGGCGTCGTTACCACCAGCGCCCGCTCCGCCCCGGCAATTGCATTCTGAAAGCCCCGTTCAATGCCGGCAGGACAGTCCAGCAGTATGTAGTCAAACTCATCCCGCAGATCATCTACCAGCTTTTTCATCTGCTCCGGGCTGACCGCGGATTTATCCCTGGTCTGGGCAGATGGGAGTAAATACAGGTTTGGATATCTTTTGTCCCTTATCAGGGCCTGCTTCATCCGGCAGTTGCCTTCAACCACGTCCACCAGATTATACACAATCCGGTTTTCCAGCCCCATGACCACGTCCAGATTCCTCAGACCAATATCAGTATCGATTAACACGGTCTTTTTCCCCAGGACAGCCAGTCCGGTGCCTACGTTTGCCGACGTAGTGGTTTTGCCGACCCCTCCTTTTCCAGAAGTAATAACAATGACTTCACTCATAATGATATCCTCCTGCAAAAACAGCTATTTTATTGTACTACAAATCATAATATTTTTCCAGCATTTAATGAAAATTTAACAGATTTAAAAAACTCTTTTTCAATGCCCTTGTGCAGATTGCTCCATTCTCCACCATGGCAAGCATGGGGCCTTTTCCCAGGCGCTTATTCTTCTCGCCAATCCGGCTGGAATAATTGCCGATACGAATTTGGATGGGCGCCATATCCAGAGCCACCACGACAGCATCAGGGTTTCCGTTTGAGCCTGCATAGACCGAACCCTTAAGCTCGCCTAGGACAATAACATTTCCCTTTGCGGATATTCTGGCACCGTGATTGACATCGCCAATCACCACCAAACTTGCCTCTGTTTCCAGAATATCCCCCCGGTGGAGGTCCCCCTTATAAAACTTGCCGGTTTGTGCGCTCAGTTCCATCAGTTTTTCATTCAGAGCCTTTTCACATCGGCGGATTTGCTCGCCGTTTTGGTCAATCAGGCAGAGAATTTCCACCTGGGAACTGTCCATGATGGCGTTTGCCACCTGAAATTCTTCTTCCGGTGTAAGGCTGCGCCCCTCCAGGGCAAGAGCCATTTGGACAGAACCCCAAAACTTTGCGCTCTCCCGGAATTTTTTTCCCAGGTCCTCTAAAATCTGGGCAAATGGCGCCTCCGGGTCCAGGTAGATCGTCATTCCCGATTTATTTCCTTTAATCATCACGGTACTGTGCATAGATCATCACCTCTGTTTGTTCTTCCTTTAATCACCAATCGTAATATCCGAAGCCTCCAAAGCACCGGTATCTAAAATCTTATCCAGGCTGGTATAGCCATAATACAGCTGGTAGGCATGCTTGGCAAGCAGGGCCGCATTTGAGGACTTATAACCATAAGGAATATTTACGGTTACACAGATTTCCGGGCTGGCAAAAGGACCATAGGAAATAAAAAATGCATGGTTCCCTCTTGCCTTGGATTCCTGGGCTGTACCGGTTTTTCCGGCAATCTCTATCTGGAGATCATTAAAAATCCGGTTATTGCTGATTACGTTTCTCATCCCCTGGGCTACTGCATCCCAGGTAGAATCCTGAATATTAATATGATCGCTGGCTTCCGGCGTAAAGTCATGAACTAAATTTCCGTCCGGGTCAACCTCCCTGTCCAAAAGACTTAATTCAAACACTGTCCCCCGGTTAGCTAAGGCCGCCACATAGCGGGAAAGCTGAACATTAGTATAACTGTGCGTTCCCTGTCCCATGGCGGAACGCTCCGGATCGATATCGGAAATCTCCGGGTCACGCTCGGAAATCTCCACACCGGAATCATGATTTAAGCCAAACATAGAGGCGTATTTTTTTAATACCTCCAGCCCTTTTCCCGTATTATACACGCCGTTTTCATCGGTGGAAAGACGGTGAGCCATTTCGGAAAAATAGCAGTTACAGGAATTTTGCAGTCCACCTATCACATCCAGTTCCCCGTGATGCCCCGGACTTATCCAGCACCGGATGGGCTGGGCCACCTCCTCATAAATTCCTGTACAGGTAATCTTCTCCTCCAGCCCCACCACGCCCTCTTCCAGCCCGGCAACTGCGGTAATCGGCTTAAATGTAGAGCCGGGTGCCTTCTGGGCCTGTGTGGCATTATTGTACAGAGGCTGGGAGAGATCATTTTGCAGGCGGGAAAAGTACGCACTGTCTACCGTTCCCGACATTCGGTTATTATCGTAACTTGGATAAGTAACCAGGGCAAGCACCTCTCCTGTCCGAACATTAGTCACCACACAGGCGCCGCTGCACGGATCTAAGGCCAGCTGGGCCGGCGTTATCTGGATTTTTGAAATCTTATCAATCAAAAAAGTATAGGCATAGGTATCCCCATTATTCTGCAGGGCAGCAATCTGATCTGGCTCATTCTCCAGAACACCCTGATCATAAAGGGCCAGGCAAAGCTGCCTTCCGGTGATGATATTATCGTTAATTAAAAACCGGTAAATTCTTTTTGTAAAACGAACATCCTCCATCAGCTCATTCAGGCAGTAATCCACAAGCTGCTGATAGATGTCATCTGCACTGGAGTATTTATTATCGGCATTCAGCTTTGTCGTATCCACCCAGCTCTGCGCGATTCCCTCCTGCAGGTAATCTCTCAGACTAATTTCATCAGCCTTCCAGGCAAGGTAGGCTTCACTGGTAATATCAATCTTACTCTCATCGATAATGTTTACCGCAGAGGAAGAGAGCCAGGTATAAATATAAACCATATAATTGGCAAGATCCGGCGGAAGATTTTGAATGGATAATGCATTGGGATTCATCAGTTCGGTGCGGAGCTGCGCCATAATCCTCTCACGAGAGGATTCAAAGGTACTCTGGATTTGCTGCTCTATTACCGAAGCATCTTCTTCCTGAAAATGGCTTAATGAAAGAACGTTATTATTAATCAGCTGATAATAGGCGTCCTTAATCGGAATTTTTAAATTACTGGCATCAGTTCTCTCCGTATTCGGCTCATCCTCAAGCACCAGGGTATCAATTAAAATACCGGCAAGCTGCTGTTCAATCAAATGATAAATCCCCTTCTGTAAATCAGCATCAATGGTTAAATACAAATCATTTCCAGCCTTTGCTTTTGTCTCTTCTTTAACCTCACGTATCCTTCCCCGGTTATCTACATTAACCTTCTGAAAACCCCGTTCTCCGTGAAGTGCTGTTTCCATCGACTCTTCGATTCCAATCAGGCCTACCGTATCGTTAATGTCGTAATCCGGGTTCTGCTTTTGCAGCTCCTCAAGCCTTTCCTTCTGCATTTTTCCCGTATAGCCGATAATCGGGGCAAAATAAATACTGTCGTTATAGACCCGTATCGAGGATTCCTCAATATTGACCCCTAAAAGATCTGCTGTATTTTCCAGAACTTCGGCTACCGTTTCTTCGTCCACCCGCGAGGCAACCACTGTGGACTGGTATCTCTGGAAGGCGACAAGGGACATCGTATAGCGGATATTCACCAGCTTCAACGCAGTTTTATCATCCAGCATTACCGTATTGCCCTTATCATCCTTTATCTCATTCAAGTCATAAATCTCTTTCTGTCTCTCTAACAGCTCCCTGGCAGTAACGTCTATCGGAAGCTTGCCCGTTTTATCGTCGAAATGTTCTTCTTCACTGAGCTCGTCGATGTACTTACATCCAAAAATGTCCCTGAGAAATCCCAGCCGTCCGGTTTCGCTGGAAGAGGAATAAAACACCTCTCCAAATTCATTTAGGCCAACCTCAAATTTCCCCTCGATCGCCACCTCATGTTTATCCAGAATATTGACCAGGCGCAGAAGCATCGCATTAAGATCAGCGGCATCCCGATAATCGCCGGTATCCTGTACCGTAACGGAATAGGCCAGCTCATTATAGGCTAAAAGCTTTCCGTTTTTATCATAAATATTCCCCCGTGTACCAGGTGTGTACACCGTTTTCTCAGTCTGTTGGATATATTTATTCAGCATATCCTCCCCACGGACAATCTGCAGGTTAAACAGATGGATCACTAAGATCGCAAACATGCAGGTAAAAGTCACCGTCAGGGCGAATAGTCTGGAATAAGCTATCTTGCGGACAGATTCCTTCAATATTTCCCATAAATCCTTGAACAATGTTTACTTCTCTCCTCTTCTGCTTTAAACAATTTTTGTATCTCTTCGTTTGTCAATCTCCTCCAGCTTCCGGCTGATAAATAAGAACAGGCGATAGATAAATAAGGTGGTTACAACACTGAAAATAATTTCCGGCAGCATGATTTTCCGAAAATAATACAGCAGGTTTAGCTTTCCCCGAATTAAAAACCGGAACACATACATATACATATTATACATCAGCTCATTGACCACACACAGAAGTAAGGGCAGGGTAATAAATTCCTCATAATAATATTTCGTACATATGCCATTAATATACCCGATATAGATAAATACCAGCATATAAAAGCCAAAGGGCCCGCTGTAAAATAAATCCAGCAAAAGCCCGGCAAACAGCCCATAGAAAATCCCCGCCCAGCTTCCATGGATAAAACCAAAGGAAAACGTTAAAATCAGCAAAAGGTTAGGGGAGGCAGACAAAAAGGGGATCATGGGAAAAACACAGGTCTGGACAGTAAATGCCAGAACCATTAACAGCAGGTTAATGACAATTCGCTTCATGAACCTGCCCCCTCTCCTGCCTGAGGTTCGTCATCCCCCATACTCTTGGTGCCGGTGATAATCAGCACTTCCTGAAGATTATCAAATTCTGCCACAGGAATCAGATAACCGGACTTGGTCAGCCGTTCCGGGTCGATGGTGATATCCGCAGCATAACCGATTAAAATTCCCGGCAAAAACTTGGAACTGATATTTGAAGTAATAATCTGATCGCCATCTTTAACATCGCCGTCTTTAGTAATATTGGTAATTCTCAGGCGCCCTTTCTCAAACAGGGTTAAGTCTCCCGCCACGATGCACCGGTCATTCGACTGCATCGCCATGGCGCTTACCCGGCTGGAATCATCGATAATGGAACGAACCGTAGCGTAATTGGCCCCAACGTCGGTGACAATACCCACCAGACCGCCGCCGGCAATCACATTATTATCCACCTCCACACCGTCAGCAGAGCCTTTATTTACCCGAAATACCTGAAACCAGTCCCCTGAATCCTTGGCAATGATTCTTGCACCGATTTTATCGTAATTCATGTAGTTTTGATCCAGCTGATACAATTCCCGCAGACGGTTCAGCTCAAACTGACCAGACTGAAGCCGGTTATTCTCCTCAATCAGGCGGGCCACTTCTTCTTTTAAACGCTCGTTTTCGGCAAGGGCAGTTTTTAAATGCGTGTAGTCCCGATATTCGGTATAGATTCCATTTCCCAGTGCATTTACTCCGGTCTGGAGGGGAACCAGGACAAAGCCCACGCCTGTGCGCAGGGGCTCTAAAATACCATCTTTAAAAGAAGTAACACCAATCAGCAGAATACAAACCGCTGAGAGGCCAATGAGAAGATATTTACTGCGTTTCATTTCCATATAATAATGAACCTCATTCTATTCTTTAAAAATTCCATATACTCTTTTTCTGTTTTTCTCTGTTTCTTTTTTCTCTATTTTTTTCTGGATTTGTTTTTCTCTATTTCTTTTTCTCTATTTGCTTAAAACTGCCTCCGGCGGTAAACTTTTACAGTAACCTTCATTCGCCCACAAGTGGTCGTACCACCATAAATAAAAGTCTGCTGAGCGTACTTGGAATACCTGAACTTAGACCGCCTAATCGGCGGTAAACTTTTACAGTAACCTTTCATTTAAAAAACTGATATACGTAGTATCTCCAATAATAATGTGATCTAACAGAGAGATACCAAGCATTTCACCGGCAGATTTTACCCGAAGCGTCAGCTGTTTATCTTCCTTACTGGGCGTGGGATCTCCGCTGGGATGATTATGGATTAATACAAAGGATACACTATTGCACCGCAGGGCTTCCCGGTAAATATCTCTGGGAGAAATTACAGCAGAATTAATCGTTCCCTTGCTTAAGATTACATCTCCAATCAGCTTTTGCTTCGTATCCAGGTAGAGTGCCCTTACCTGCTCCTGTTCAAGATGACGCATATCTTCCATACAATAAGCAGCCACATCCGCCGGATCACGAAAGGATTTTATTCCGGCTATTTTTCCCTGATGCCAGATCCTGCGTGACAGTTCTCCGATACACAGTATTTGTACGGCTTTTACCTTGCCCACACCATGGAATTGAAGCAGATCCTTTAATTCAAGATGCATTAACTTAAGAATACCACCGTCTTTTGCTTTACTGTTAAGGATTGTCTCTGCCAATTGAACTGCATTTTCTCTTCTTGAACCCATGCGGATAATAACCGCTAAAAGCTGGGCATCAGTTAGATACTGCGGCCCCTTGCTCAGGCAGCGCTCAACGGGCCTGTCCTGTTTTGGAAGCTCTTTCATAATGACTTTCTGCGGTATCTGAGGGATTGCCGATGGCTTTTCCTGATTGTCCGCTATCTTGACAACTTGATCCATTTTTCATCCTCCTTTAGGATTTCCTTCTTCTCTCCAAGTACGAATTTCCGGGATGATTATGGATACCTGATTTTATTCTAACATAAGTTTTTTATTCTGTATATGATTTTCCTTATATTTATTTGCATTTTAGCAGATCCGCCACCGAAATAATCCCTTTTTCTGTCAATTTCTGCAAAGTTGTAATAATTCCCAATTTTGCATGAATCCAGGTCAGTCCGCCCTGGAAGTAAACAGCATAGGGCGGCTTAATCGGCGCATCTGCACTTAATTCAATTGAAGCGCCCTGGACAAAGGCTCCCGCTGCCATAATCACAGGAGCATCGTAGCCAGGCATATTCCACGGTTCCGGCGTAACAAAGCTGTCCACCGGCGCCGCTGCCTGTATTCCCTCACAGAAGGCAATCACGCCCTCAGGCGTACCAAAAGTAATTGCCTGGATAATATCGTGCCGTTCTTCCTGTTTATCAGGCACTACAGCAAAACCAAGATCCTCATAGAGATTTGCAGCAAAAATTGCGCCCTTGAGTGCCGAAGCAACAACCGTGGGCGCCAGGAAAAGTCCCTGATAAAAAGCAGTATTCAGCCCTAGGCTTGCCCCAACCTCACGACCAAGTCCCGGTGCTGTAAGGCGGAAGGAAGCCCGCTCAATACATTCTTTCTTTCCGGCAATATAGCCGCCGATAGGAGCCAGCCCGCCGCCCGGATTTTTAATCAGGGAACCGACGACCATATCTGCCCCCACATCCGAAGGCTCAATCGTCTCCACAAACTCACCATAGCAGTTATCTACCATACATATAACCTCAGGTCTTTTGTCCTTAATAAAACGGATTAGCTCACCGATTTGTTTTACAGATAAGGTAGGGCGGGTTGCATAGCCTTTAGAACGCTGGATTGTAACCAGCTTTGTTTTTTCATTCAGCGCCTGCAAAATACCAGGATAATCAAAATTTCCATCAGGAAGAAGGTCCACCTGGCGGTAAGTTATCCCGTATTCTTTTAATGAGCCCGCCGAATCCCGGATACCGATAACCTCTTCAAGTGTATCATAGGGCTTTCCCACCGGCGAAAGAAGCTCATCCCCCGGTCGCAAATTGCCGGAAAGTGCAATATGAAGGGCATGGGTGCCGCTGATTAAGTTAGGACGGACTAATGCAGCTTCCGTATGAAAGATACCCGCATATACATCTTCAAGGGTATCCCGCCCCAAATCATTATATCCGTAGCCGGTTGTGGCGGCAAAATGGATATCACTCACCCGGTTATCCTGCATTGCCTTAATTACCTTT
>CAJUDX010000045.1 GCA_910584785.1 uncultured Lachnospiraceae bacterium
TTATCTGTTTCCGCTGACCATACAGGGTTTTTTTCCTGGGACAGATTTTTCAGATGAGGAGCTTAGAGAAAGAGGACTTTTTGGTCGTGAACCTTCCCGCTTTATGCTGGTTCCAGTTCTGGTGCTGACAGTCGGGGCTGTGCTCTTTGGGTGTTTTCCCACGCCGCTCCTCTCATTTCTGCAGGCGGTAGCCGGGACTGTGTTTGGCTGAGGAAGGAGGATTAGTTTGGCTGGATCAATGTATTTGGGATTTTTATGGGTGCCGGCCCTTCTTCCGATTGTGGGAGGCATGATTTTACTTTTTCTCAGCCATTTTGGGCCGCTGGCAAAAGGGTGGGAGGCGGATCGGAGGCTGGAGATTTATGTGATGGCACTGACACTGGTCAACAGCCTGGTGCTGGCCTGGCTGATTGCCCACTTTGGCAATCGGGAGCGGCTGGTATTGTTTCGGCTGTTTGGCGATCTTACCGTGATGTTTTGCCTGGATGGAATGGGGCGGGTGTTTGCGGGGATTATTGCCTTTCTCTGGCCTCTGGCGGTTCTGTATTCCTTCGAATATATGAAGGGCGAGGAGCGCCGGTCCACTTTTTTTTCGTATTACTTAATGACCTACGGGGTGACGGCGGGAATTGCCATGGCGGGCAATATGACCACCCTGTATTTATTCTATGAGCTGTTGACCCTGGTGACTTTTCCCCTGGTGCTTTATCCGATGACCAGGGAGGCGGTGCGGGCCAGCCGCAGGTATTTGTATTATTCGATCGGCGGCGCGGCTTTTGCCTTTATCGGGCTGGTATTTATCTTAAGCTTTTCGGTCAGCGGGACAACGGAATTTGTCGCAGGGGGAGCCCTGGATCTTGTTCGGGCAAATGAAAAACGAAATACATTGCTGTTTGTCTATGTGCTTGCCTTTTTTGGTTTTGGTGTTAAGGCGGCCTTATTTCCCTGTCACGGCTGGCTGCCGAAGGCGACCGTTGCACCGACTCCGGTGACTGCCCTGCTTCATGCGGTCGCTGTGGTTAAGTCCGGGGCCTTTGCCATTCTGCGATTAACCTATTTTAGTTTTGGGACGGCCTTTCTTAAAGGAAGCTGGGCACAGTGGACAGTGCTGTGCGCGGCGATGCTTACGATTATCTACGGTTCAACGATGGCAGTAAAGGAAGCACATTGGAAGAGAAGGCTGGCGTATTCCACCATCAGCAACCTTTCCTATATTCTGATGGGGGCGGTGATGATGAGTCCGCTTGGCCTGGTGGCGGCACTAAGCCATATGGTCTTTCATGCACTGATGAAAATTTGTTCCTTTTTCTGTGCCGGGGCAGTCATGCATCAGACGGGAAAAACGCATATTTACGAGCTGGACGGACTGGCAAAGCAGATGCCAAAAACCTTTGCCTGCCTGACGATAGCCAGTTTGTCCCTGGTGGGGATTCCACCGTTTGCCGGTTTTATCAGTAAGTGGAATATTGCTCAGGCGGCATTTGAGCTGGGTTTAGGACAGGGCTTAGTTTTAGAGCAGGACGGCGGCCTGTCCTGGCTGGGGTTGACAGCGGTGGCTGTGCTTTTGTATTCTGCCTTAATGACAGCGGTGTATATGCTTACGGTGGCGGTACGCGCGTACTTTCCGCAGTTTTATTCTGTGCCGGCTAAAGCATCTGTGATGCAGCAGGAGAAAAAGCCTGAAAAGGCGGGTCAGCAGGACAGGAAAAGTACGCTGGACCCTAACTGGATGATGCTTGGGCCGCTGATTATTTTTGCAGTGCTGATCCTTGGGTTCGGATTACATGCACAGCCGTTCATGGATTTGCTGATGAGGATAGGAGGAGAAGCCGGATGATGGAAGGATGGGAAGTGTTTATTCCAGGGGTGTGCGGTTTTGGTCTGCATTTTGTGTTTGACGGCTTCCGGCTGATCTATACTTTGATTGCAGTACTGATGTGGATGGTAAGCGGTGTGTTTTCCAGGGAATATATGGCGCACTATGCAAACCGGGGAAGGTATTATGTGTTTCTGTGGATAACCTTTATCGCCACGGTCGGCGTGTTTTTATCGGCGGATTTATATACTACCTTTATCTTTTTTGAAATCATGTCGCTGACTTCTTATGTGTGGGTGGCTTTTGATGAGAAGCCGGAATCTCTGCGGGCGGCGCAAACCTACCTGGCGGTAGCTGTTATCGGCGGAATGGTCATGCTGATGGGACTTTTTCTTTTGTATTCCTGCCTGGAGACACTGGAAATCCAGGAACTGTCTCAGGCGGCAGCAGCGTTGGCGAGAGGGGAAAAAGGTAAGCTTTATCTGGCGGGAGTCCTGATGCTTTTTGGTTTTGGGGCCAAGGCAGGGGCATTTCCCCTGCATATCTGGCTTCCGAAGGCGCATCCGGTTGCCCCGGCTCCAGCCAGTGCCCTTTTATCGGGTATATTGACAAAAACGGGAATATTTGGGATAATTATTCTTTCATTTCAGCTGTTTGCCGGGGATGGCTTATGGGGGCTTTTGCTTACCCTGCTTGGTCTGATTACGATGGCTATGGGGGCGTTTCTTGCCCTGTTTTCCATTAATTTAAAACGCACTTTGGCCTGCTCCTCGGTTTCCCAGATTGGCTTTATCCTGGTCGGACTGGGGATGGCAGTTCTTCTTTCTTTTGCAGGAGAAAATCCGGCTATGGCCGCCAGGGGGGCGTTTTTGCACATGGTCAATCATTCCCTGTTTAAGCTTGTGCTGTTTTTATGTGCAGGTGCTGTTTTTATGAAACTGCATCAGCTGGATTTAAACGAAATCCGCGGCTATGGAAGAAATAAACCGGTCTTAAAGTTTTGCTTTTTGATGGGGGCAATGGGAATCAGCGGTATTCCCGGCTTTAGCGGCTATATCAGTAAAACCCTTCTGCATGAAAGCATTGTTGAATATCAGAAGGCCCTGAGTGAAGGTGTGGTGCGGGTGTCTGGTCTGACGAATGGTGTTTCTTTGCTGTCGGCCTTAGAAGCGCCTGCGGCGGGACTTTTCCTCAGCCAAGGCTTTTGGACAACAGCCGAATGGGTGTTTTTAATTACAGGCGGGATGACTTTGGCGTATATGATGAAGCTGTTTATTGCTATCTTTATCGAAAAGCATCCCACGCGCCAGGAGGAATTTGACCGGATGGGAAGAGAGGGAAGGGAAATGAACAAGTCCAGCAGGGCAGTGCTGTTAGTTCCTGCACTTCTCCTGCCGCTGATGGGGCTTTTTCCGGCGTTTACGATGGAGCGCCTGGCAGATATGGGACAGAACTTCTTTAGAAATGAAGGGCTTTCCCACGCTGTTGCCTATTTCCATTGGGAAAATCTTAAGGGCGGCCTGTGTTCAGTGGGAATTGGTCTGCTGCTTTATGTTGGGCTGGTGCGTCAGGTTTTAATGGCGAATCATCACTATGTGGATCGCTGGCCGGTCAATCTGGATTTGGAAAATATCCTTTACCGTCCGATATTACAAACTGTGCTTCCCGGAATGATGGGGGCAGCTTTTGGCCTGCTTGACCGGTATATTATCGATGTCCCTGTGAGCATTTTCCTTGCCGTTTCTGCGGTGGTCTGTCGGGGAATGGATCATCTGGCGGATGGAATTATTCTTTTAGCAAGAAGAACCAGCCACAGGCAGGTAAGGGAGAAGGAAGCGGTTGCTGAACACGATTGGGAGGCAGGGTGGAAGAAAACAGGGCGTTTGATTATGGAGAGCTTTTCTTTCGGCCTTATGTTGTTTTGTATTGGATTATGCCTTACCCTGGGGTATCTTTTTTATGTGTTTTGGACAGGGTAATCCTAAGGAAATTTATGCTTTGATTGGATAGAGGAAAAGGAAGGTGCAGTTGATGAAAACGACGCAGGAGGAAAGTTATAATTTATTAAAAATCCTAGCGATTTTTATGGTGCTGGCAAGCCATATGATGAATGTTGTTGAATTGGTTCCTCCGGAGGATATGCACGCTTTGCAGCTGCATAATGCAGTACGAGCTTTTTTGCTGACCAGCAACGGATTGTTTTTTATGTTAAGCGGTCGTTTCCTTTTAAGCCAGTTTGATGGGAAAATCCTGGATTTTTACTGGAAGAGACTGGTGAAAATTGGAATCCCTGTCGCTGCTGCATCGCTGTTTTATTATAGTATTTCCCGCAAGTGGGAGGGGATGGGACTGGCCTGTGTGAAGGATTTCTTAAAAACTTTTTTACAGAGCCATATCGAGGGGTATTTCTGGTTTGTCTATGCCTTGGCAGGTTTTTATCTTGCTGTACCCTTTTTAGCCAGGATGTTCAGGAATATGAGCAGGGAGGAAAAAAGGGCGCTGACGGGGATTAGTGTTGCTTTCTTTTTCCTCCAAAATCTTTATCAGATTTTTCAGATGGAGATGGTGTTTACCGCCTACCCTTTTTACAGCTGGGTGTTTTACTGCATGCTTGGTTATCTGGTTGACAGCATGGAACTTACCGCTAAAACGAAGAAATGGTTGATGTTAGGCGGGGTTGTGGCCTGGGGTATTTCGGTTTGGGAGGTGTGCTTTTGGACAAAGACGAATCCTGCAATTTATAATTATTCGGTGAGTATGATTGCCATGACTACGGCGGTTTATCTGGCAGTTACCGGCTGGGGAAAGAAACTGGCAGAGCGGTTTCATGTGCCGGTTCATTTCATTGCGCAGCGATCCTTTTATATTTATCTGATGCATGGACTGACGCAGAAAATCGTCGGAGAAGTCCTGGCATGGAAGCTTGGCGTTGTCTGGAAGGGATGGGGGTGCTGGCTGCTACTCTCTCTTATTTCGTTTATTCTGGCCCTTGGCATCGGCTGTATCCTGGACTGGATTTATCAGCCGATAGCAAGGCGGCTGCTGACAAACGCTGTGTTTGTTTCAGGAGGGAAACAGTGAAAAGCTATATGTTAAAGCGGGTAATTACGGCATGCTTTACGCTGCTGGCAATTACACTGGTTTTATTTATCCTGATGCAGCTCATGCCTGGATCGCCCTTTAACGATGAAAAGCTGAGTGTGGAACAGAGGTTAAGTTTATATGAAAATTATGGCCTGGATCAGCCGGTTATCGTGCAGTTTTTCCGCTATCTGGGAAAGATGCTGCGGGGAGATTTCGGTGTCAGCTATACGATTTCTAAAAATACGCCGGTAATGCAGCTGGTTCAAACGCGCCTGCCTGTTTCCGTCCGTATCGGCGGCGCTGCTGTGGGTCTGGGTGCCGTCCTTGGGCTGGCTTTGGGCCTGGTCGCGGCCTTAAAAAAAAATACGATATGGGATGCTGCGGCAACGGTGATCTCGGTGATTGGCGTCTCGGTGCCGTCCTATGTGTTTGCGCTGGTGTTAAGCTATACGCTGGGTTTTAAGCTGGGGTGGTTCCCTATGCTCTACCGCACAAAGGAAGCCCTTAATTCAAGTGTTTTGCCGGCAGTTTCGCTGTCTATGTTTACGATGGCTTCCATTGCCCGTTTTACGAAAACCGAGATGACTGAGATTTTGGAAAGCGATTATATGCTTTTTGCAGAAAGCAGGGGAATTTATGGACCGGCGTTAATTCTTCATCATGCCCTGCGCAATGCCCTGTTTCCTTTGATTACCGTATTAGCCCCGCTGATTGTCGATTTGATGACTGGTTCTTTGGTTGTGGAAAAGATATTTTCCATTCCTGGCGTGGGCAGTCTTTTAGTCAGTGCAATCCAGTCGAACGACTATAATCTGGTGATTGCACTGAGTTTTATTTATTCGGCGATGTACCTTGGGATAATGCTTGCGGTGGATATTTTTTATGGAATAATTGACCCAAGAGTACGGCTGACCAGGGATTAAGGTTAAGAAGATTTGGGGTAAAACATGGATAGGATATGCAGTAAAGAAAAGAAAGCTTCCATTGCGGTTTATGTGCCCGCAGAGAGTGATTTTGTACTGAAAAACAGCCTGGTAACGGCCTGGCCTGGTGATGCCGGGGAAGCCGTTTTAGAAGGTTGTTTTCCGGCGCAGAGTGTTTGGGCAGAAGTAGGGAAAAGGCTGATTAGAAAGCGCAGTGCCGTGCTTGGTCTGCTGCTGATTGTTCTGCTTTGTCTGATGGCAGTGTTTGGGCCGGAAATGAATAGATATACGTATTCTGAGCAGAATTTAAACCGGAAAAACCTTGCGCCTGGAGTGCAGATTTTAGAAAAAACCAGAATAATAAATGAAGAGGAAACGCCAGAAATAAAGTATTGGTTTGGCAGCGATGGATTTGGGCGGGATATCTGGACAAGAACTTGGGTTGGAACCAGGATTTCGCTGATGATTGCCCTGTCGGCGGCAATGATTAATATGGTGATTGGAATAAGCTATGGGATGATTTCCGGGTATTTTGGAGGTAGGACGGATATGCTGATGCAGCGTTTTTTGGAGATTGTGCACGGTATTCCCCGCCTGGTTGTGATTACCCTGCTGCTTTTAGTGATGCGACCGGGGATGATGACCATTATTCTTGCCCTGGTATTGACCGAATGGATGGGAATGAGCCGGGTTGTCCGGGCAGAGGTTTTAAGAGTAAAAGAGCAGGAATTTATTTTGGCTTCACGTACACTGGGCGCAGGAAGTATTCGGATTATGGTTCGGGAAATCCTTCCTAACAGCCTTGGGCCAATCCTTACCCAGGTGATGCTTTCGGTTCCCGCGGCAATTTTTGCTGAAGCCTTTTTAAGCTTTGCCGGTTTGGGGATTCCTGCGCCGCAGTGCTCATTAGGCTCACTGATTTTTGACGGTTTTAACTGTTTTACCCTATATCCTTATCAGATAATTCCTCCAGCTGCGGTGATGGTAATGCTGATGCTTGGCTTTTATCTGACGGCTGATGCCTTAAGAGAAGTCTTAAGCCTTAAACGATAGAGAAAGGTGAGGTGCCGGAATATGTCCAGGGATCAGGAGATTTTATTGAATATTGCTGATTTAGATCTTACCTTTCCTACCGCTTTCGGACCGCTTCACGCTGTCCGCGGAGTAAATATCGAGCTGATCAGGGGGCAGGCACTGGCAGTTGTGGGGGAGTCTGGTTCAGGGAAAACCGTAACGATGAAGGCGGTCGCCGGTATATTGCCGCCCAATACTAAAATTAACCGCGGCTCAATAACCTTTACTTATAGTAATCAGGAGGGACTGCAAAAAAGCACAGATCTTCTTTCCAAAGGTAAACGATGGATGCGCAGACATATCAATGGGAAGCGGATTGCCATGGTATTTCAAGATCCTGTGTCCAGTTTAAATCCAACGATGTCCATTGGCAGACAATTGACAGAGGGAATGATTTGGCATCATAAAGCGTCGAAAAAAGAAGCATGGAATAGGGCAATCGACCTGTTAGAAGAGGTGGGCATCGAAGATGCACCAAAATGGATGAAATGTTATCCGCATCAGCTTTCTGGCGGAATGTGCCAGAGGGTGGCAATTGCCATTGCCCTTTCCTGTCAACCCGAGCTACTGATTTGCGATGAACCTACAACGGCCCTGGATGTAAGTATTCAGGAAAAAATGATGGATCTGATCCGCCGGCTTCAAAGAAAGCGAGGTATTTCCGTTATTTACATTACACACGATCTGGGCGCTGTTGCCAGGGCTGCGGATATGATTTATGTCATGTATGCAGGAAAGATTGTTGAAAAAGGAATGACCAGAGAGGTGCTTTATGATCCCCGTCATCCCTACACCTGGGGCCTGCTTTTGTCAATGCCGGATCTTAATTGCGAAAATCAGCGTCTTTACAGCATTCCCGGTTCGCCGCCCACCCTTTTGCAGGAAAGTCAGGGAGACGCCTTTTCACCCAGAAACCGCTATGCGATGATAGTGGATGATAAGGCTGAACCGCCGATGTTTGCGATTACAAAAACGCATGCTGCGGCGACCTGGCTTTTGGATGCCAGAGCACCTAAGGTAGAGATGCCCGACGAACTAAAGAAGCGTCTGGAAGGGATGAAGAAGGAGGCGGGGGATAGTGGCAGAGGATAAAAAAGAAAAGCCCCTTCTGGAGGTGGAGGGTTTAAAGCAGTATTTTAAGATAAACAAAAGACATACGATAAAAGCAGTGGAGGATGTAAGCTTTGCCATTTATCCCGGTGAAACTTTTGCTCTGGTGGGTGAATCCGGTTCAGGAAAGTCTACGATAGCACGGAGTATAATCCGTCTCTACAAGCCAACCGCAGGAACCATACGTTTCCTGGATATGGATATCAGCAGTCGTATCAGCCGCCGGGAGAATCATCTTCTCTGCACGCAGATGCAGATGATCTTCCAGAACCCCACTGCCTCGTTAAATCCAAGAAAGAGAATAGAAACTAGTATCGGCGAAGGCTTAGACATCCATCACAGCGACTGGTCAAAAAACAGACGCCGGGAAAAAATCATGGAAATGTTGATTAAAGTAGGCCTTTCTTCTGAACATGCTGCCTGCTATCCCTATCAGCTCTCCGGCGGGCAGAGACAGCGGGCAGGAATTGCGCGGGCAATGATCTTGCAGCCAAAGTTAATTCTTGCCGACGAGTGTATTTCCGCTCTGGATGTATCAATTCAGGCACAGATAGTCAATGTAATGAAAGCTATTCAGCAGGAAACGCAAACGGCCTATCTTTTTATCGCCCACGACTTGTCTATGGTAAACTATATCTCGGATCGGATTGGGGTACTGCACCGGGGACACCTTTTGGAAACCGGAACCACCAAAGAATTATTTTCCCATCCCATTCATCCCTACACCAAAAGCCTGCTTTCTGCCATTCCCACGCTAAACCCTGCCGAAGGGAAAAAACGGATGTCGGTAAGCTATGATTATTCTACATCGGGAATTAACTATGATGAGGGAGAATACCGGCTGGTCGGGGGAAGCCATATGGTGAAATGTACAGAGAATGAATTTAAACGCTGGTGCTGAAGAAAGGGGTAAACAGGTTGGATACAGATGAAAGTTTTTCTGGAAAAACCTTTTGTTTTGTGATAAACTAAATAAACATTATCGGCAGGTATTAAAAAAGCTTTTCGAAAAAGCAAAAGTTTAACGAAAGGAAAAATTTCACCTTATGAAAACAAGCACATTACTCAAGCGTTTTATTCCCTATTACCAAAAGTATGTGGCAATCATGGTAATGGATTTATTTTGTGCGGCATTAACGACGATCTGCGAATTAGTGCTTCCTCTGATTCTCCGCTATCTTACCAATACAGGAATGAGCAATCTTTCTTCACTTACCATCAAAACCGTTCTCAGTATTGGAGCACTTTATTTTGTTCTTCGTATTATCGATGGGATGGCAAGCTATTATATGGCATATACCGGACATGTAATGGGAGCAGCGATTGAGACGGACATGCGTCAGGATGCGTTTGCCCATCTGCAGAAACTTTCGGATAATTATTTTAATAACACAAAAGTTGGTCAAATTATGGCGAGGATTACCAGCGACTTATTTGACGTGACCGAATTTGCCCATCATTGCCCGGAAGAGTTTTTTATTGCCTTTTTAAAAGCGGTGGTGTCCTTTATTATCCTTGCCCGGATTAACTTGCTGCTGACTGTGATTATCTTTATGCTGATTCCTGTGATGGCGGTTTCCTGTACGTATTTTAATCTTCAGGTGAGAAAGGCGTTTAAGCGGCAGCGCAACCACATCGGGGAGCTGAATGCCCGGATTGAGGACAGCCTTTTAGGCAATAAGGTGGTTCGTGCCTTTGCCAATGAGCAGGTGGAGATTGATAAGTTTAATGAGGATAACCGCGAGTTTTTTGCCATTAAGCGCCATACCTACCGCTATATGGCGGCATTTCAAAATACGATCCGCATGTTTGACGGGCTGATGTATGTGGTGGTGATTGTGGCAGGCGGAATATTTATGATAAAGGGGCTGGTGCTCCCTGCGGATTTGGTGGCCTATACGCTGTATGTTACGACCCTTCTTGCAACGATAAGACGGATTATCGAGTTTGCTGAGCAGTTTCAGCGGGGAATGACCGGCGTGGAGCGTTTTACGGAGCTGATGGATGCCAATGTGGATATCTTTAACGAAGAAGGCGCGGTAGAGCTGGAAAAGGTTGAAGGGGAGATTACCTTTAAGGATGTTTCGTTTGAATATCCTGACGACCATACGCCGGTACTGGCGCATATTAACCTGAAAATAAGGCCGGGGGAGAAGGTTGCCCTGGTGGGGCCTTCCGGGGGTGGAAAGACGACGATGTGTAATTTGATTCCCCGTTTTTATGACCCTACAGAGGGCGAAATTTTGCTGGATGGACAGAACATAAGGCACTTAACTCTGCAGAGTCTGCGCAGCAGTATCGGTGTGGTTCAGCAGGATGTATATTTGTTTTGCGGCAGTGTGTATGAGAATATCGCCTATGGAAAACCGGGAGCCTGCCGGGATGAGGTGATCCGTGCAGCGAAGCTTGCCGGAGCCCATGAATTTATAGAGGAGTTAAAAGACGGCTATGATACCTACGTGGGTGAGCGCGGGGTAAAGCTTTCGGGAGGACAGAAACAAAGAATCAGTATTGCCCGTGTCTTTTTAAAGGCGCCAAAAGTTCTTCTTTTGGACGAGGCGACGGCTGCGCTGGATAATGAGAGCGAACATCTGGTGTCAGAGTCGTTAGATAAGCTGGCAGCGGGGAGGACGACCCTGACCATTGCCCATCGCCTGACCACCATTCATGGGGCTGACCGGATTTTAGTACTTTCGGGAAACCAGATTGTGGAGGAGGGAAATCACAGGGAATTAATGGAGAAGAAGGGTATTTATTTTCAGCTTTATACGTCAGCAGGCGGTATGGAAGAAAACATATAGTGGAATAGTAAATAAAGGCAGTGTGCAGCAGGAAAAAGGCTGTGAAGATTGATGAAAGGTTAAGGAAACAAATCATGAGTATTGCATTTGTCACGGACAGCAACAGCGGAATTACTCAGGCAGAGGGAGAGAAATTGGGGATTTCAGTGCTTCCCATGCCCTTTATGATTGATGGGGAAACGTATTTGGAGGATATTAATTTAACCCAGGAAAAGTTTTATGAAATGCTGGCTTTGGGGGCAGATATTTCCACCTCCCAACCATCACCCGAAACGGTGACGAGCCTGTGGGATGATCTGTTAAAAGAACATGAAATGATTGTCCATATTCCCATGTCGAGCGGGTTAAGCGGTTCGTGCCAGACCGCAATGATGCTGGCTCAGGACTATGAGGGAAGGGTTTTGGTGGTTGATAATCAAAGAATTTCGGTTACGCAGAGGCAGTCGGTGCTGGATGGGATGGAGATGGCAAAACGGGGCTTTTCGGCAGAACAGATTAAGGATGAGCTGGAAAGAACCCGGTTTGACAGTGTGATTTATATTATGGTGGATACGCTAAAATATTTAAAGAAGGGCGGGCGGATTACGCCGGCGGCTGCGGCTCTTGGCACGCTGCTTCGGATTAAACCAGTGCTGATTATCGAGGGAGAAAAGCTGGATGCGTTTTCTAAGGCGCGGACGATGAAACAGGCGAAAGCCACGATGCTTGCCGCTGTCCAGAAGGATATGGAAGTTCGTTTTCATCAGCTTAAGCCGGAGGAAGCCCATATTCATTTTGCGCATACACAGAATGCGGGGGCGGCTGCGGAGTGGATGGATGAGGTCAGGGAAATGTTTCCGGGGGCTTCCTATTATGCTGCTCCGTTATCGCTTAGTATTGCCTGTCATATCGGACCAGGAGCATTGGCAGTGACCTGTACAAAGAAGCTTTAGTGCCGGGGGGAAGCATGGCTGGGTTGTGGAAAAATAGTTTAAGGTTCTTGAGAAGAGAAAAGCCGTTAAGTATCCGAATCCCCCTGGCTCTCCTTTTATTTGCTGTGGGATTAGCACCAGTGGGGATGTACAGCCGGATTTTTCTGGCTTCGGCGGAGCAGAGCCAGGTGAGCAGCCGTCAGGTAGATGTGCAGAACCAATGCCTGATTTTAAGCAGTAAAATGACCCGTGCAGGCTTTATTTCCGACGCAGTGAAGGATGCTTCATTTAATACCGAAATGAATGTCACAGCGGATTTATTTCATGGGCGGATTTTAATTGTTGACAGAAATTATCGGGTAATTAAGGATACCTTTGGTCTGGTGGAGGGGAAGATTGTTGTTTCGGAGGAAGTTATTCGCTGCTTTGAGGGAGAAAACAGTAATATTAATAACAGCGATAAAAATTACTTTGTCCAGACCCTTCCTATCTATGAAAATACGCCGGAAAAGACGATTCAGGGAGTTTTAGTAGCGGCAGCCTCTACCGAATATGTCAACCGTTTGACAGCTTCAAGCGAGGACGAATTTCAGTTTTTTTTGATGATTATGGTCTTTATCCTGCTTGTTCTTTCCACTGGCGCCGCCGAGCTTTTGATTCGTCCGTTTATCCGTTTGGAACGGATGCTGACAAGGGCTGCGGATGGAAATATTGCCAGCGATATTCATGAGCATACCTATCAGGAGACAAAGGAAATTTCAGAGACCGTTAGCCGGATGATTTCTAAGCTTAAGGAGGTGGATCAGTCCCGCCAGGAGTTTGTTTCTAACGTATCCCATGAGCTGAAAACGCCGATTACTTCTATCCGGGTGCTTGCCGATTCTCTGATGAGCATGGAAGGGGCTTCGGTGGAACTCTATCAGGAGTTTATGCGGGATATTTCCGATGAAATTGACCGGGAGAGTAAGATTATTGATGATTTGCTGGCTTTGGTTAAGATGGATAAATCCGGGGAAGCACAGATGAAGGTAAGTTCTATTTCCATTAATCAGCTGATGGAAATGATTCTAAAGCGGCTGCGCCCAATCGCCGGAATGCGGAATGTGGAGCTGATTTATGAGAGTATTCGTGAAGTAAGTGCAGATGTGGATGAAGTAAAGCTTTCCCTTGCCTTCAATAACCTGGTGGGAAATGCCATTAAGTATAATGTGGATGACGGCTGGGTGAAAGTTACGCTGGATGCGGATCATAAGGCGTTTTATGTCACAGTGGCGGATTCAGGGATTGGCATACCGGAGGAATTTCAGCGCTATATTTTCGAACGGTTTTACCGGGTGGATAAGGCGCGCTCCCGTGAAACCGGGGGAACTGGTCTTGGCCTTGCTATTACCAAAAGTGTGATTTTAATGCACAACGGGACGATTAAGGTGGAAAGCCGGGAGGGGGAAGGAACCGTATTTACTGTGCGGATTCCTTTAAATTATGTGCCTTCCGGTGCAGGAAAAAATAATGGGGGAAATGCAGGCGCGGTCAAAGGATCACCTGCTCTGAAAAGTTTCTGGATAGGTCATCCCAGGCGAAAAAAAGAGCCAGGTAAGGAGACGGGAAATCCGGTGGAAAAGGCAAAAGAAAAGGGGGTACAGGATGGAAAAAGATAGGGATGTATGGATTTCATCCGGCCCTTGTGGTCAGAGGCCTGTTCTTGTCCGGGGCATAGGGAGGAAGCCGGTGTATGGTTTTTTCCTGTGCATGGCGGTTGTCTCAATTTTGCTTTTCGGGTGTGAACGGAGCCGGGATTTGCCAGAAGAGCCGGAAGAAAATGTCTATAGCATTTATTGCTTAACTACCAATATGACGAAAATGACCGGGGTGGATTATGCGGCGGAGGGAGAGGACTTAACCAGTTTGGTATGGGAACTTTATGATCAGCTGTTAAATGTCCCGGCAGATGTGGATGCCAAATCCCCTTTTTCGACCAGGACAGAACTTCAGCGCATTCAGTGGGAGTCAAATGTATTATATTTATATTTTGATGTAAATTATACCATGATGAATGCCAGCCATGAGATTTTGTGCCGGGCGGCCCTGACGAAAACCCTGACACAGATCAGCGGGGTAGAATATATTAATATTTACACCGGTGAACAGCCTTTGATGGATAATCAGGGGAATCCGGTGGGAATGCTGAGCGCAGGTGATTTTGTGGACAGCATCAGTGATGTGAATGCCTTTGAAAAGTCAGAATTAACCCTGTATTTTGCTGACGAAACGGGGGAATATCTGGTCGAGGAGCGCCGGGAGGTTATCCACAGTATGAATACTTCTATGGAACGGATGATTGTGGAGCAGCTTTTGGAAGGACCGGAGACTGCGGGTTACAGGGCCACGATTCCGGCAGAAACCAAGCTGTTGAATATATCGGTGACGGACAATGTCTGCTATCTGAATTTTGATTCGGGATTTTTATCCAGCAGGCTGGAGGTTAAGGATGAAATTTCACTGTATTCCATGATTAATTCCCTGACCCAGCTTACGACGGTCAACCGGGTGCAGTTTTCTGTTAATGGATCGCCGATGGTGATGTTTCGGGATACGATTTCGTTAAATGCATTATTTGAACAAAATATGGACTATGTGAAAGGAGAGTAAATTGTACAGACGACCGCTTTTTGCAGCGTCAATTGGCTTCGTACTTGGAGAGGTATGCGCCCTGCAGGCAGAGAGTGGAGAATGGAAAAAAATGGATTTTCTGGTGGGAACCAGAAGTCTGCGGCAGCTGGCTTTTATCCTGTCAGCGGTGCTGATCGCGGCGCTGCTGGCGGTTGTAGCCACAGCAGGTAAGGTAGTAAATAAAGCAGCGCTTAGAAAACGGGAAATAAAAAACAGAAGAAAAACCGGAAAAGGCAGAGGTATGCATGAATGGTTATGGATACTTCTGCTTTTGTGCGTTTTTTGCGCCGGTTACGGACGAATGGCATGGGAGATTAGGGAATGGGAAGAGATTGAGGAAAGACTTTGGGAAAATGGAGAGGTGGTCTGCCTGAGCGGTAAGGTGGAGAATATCCGGGAGAAGGAAAGAACCATAGCGCTTACGGTGAAAACGGAGGAGATGGGAAAGGTTTTTGTATCTGTGGAAAGAGAAGGGGCAGGAAACAGAGAGGGAAATCTGCCGGAGATGGAGAGAAAGATTTTGGAGGATTTGCCGATAGGATGTGCGGTGGAGGTCAGAGGCGAGGTAAACCGGTTTGGGGAGGCAAGAAATCCGGGGCAGTTTGACCGCAGGGCATATTATCGTTCTCAGGGGATCTCGGCAGCAGTATTTGCCTGGGAGGTCTCCTGGGATGCGAAGAAAGGAAGGGATGACGGGTCCCCTTATCTGGATGCCCTTTATCGCATTCGCCGTTTTTGCAGCAACAGATTGCAGCGGATTTGCGAACCGGAGGATCAGGGGATTTTCCGGGCGGCGCTCCTGGGAGAAAAGGAAGGCATGGACCAGGAGATTAAGGATTTATACCAGAAAAATGGGATTGCCCATCTTCTGGCGATCAGTGGGCTACATCTGTCGCTGCTTGGTGCGGGGCTGCATCATTTGCTGCGAAGGTGCGGATTAGGTTATGGGCTTTCCGGCGGGCTGGCGGCTGCGGGTATATTCAGTTATGGCCTGCTGACTGGTGCTTCGGGTTCTGCCATGCGTGCAGTGATTATGCTGTTGGTATCCTTTCTGGCGGCGTATATGGGAAGAACCTATGATGGATTATCAGCATTATCCTTAGCAGCACTTTTGCTGGCAGGGAAACAGCCTTTTTCCATTGTCCAGAGCGGATTTCAGCTTTCCTTTGGCGCAGTTTTGGGAATTGGCATCGTGGGAAGGTCGATAGAAAAGGGGTTGGAACTGAAACAGGGCTGGAGGAAAGGGCTGGCAGTGAGTGTGGCAATTCAGCTTGCTACCGGGCCGGTGGTACTTTGGCATTATTTTCAGATTCCGGTTTATGGTGTGTTTTTAAATTTGGCAGTGATTCCTCTTATGGGCTATGTGGTGATTTCGGGGCTGCTGGGGCTGGGAGCCGGAACCGTTTCGTATTGGGGCGGTGTGATGGCAGTAGGGACAGGACATTATATACTGCGGTTTTATCAGAAGCTTTGTGAGATAATATCTGCGTTTCCCGGCTATCTTCTGGTCTGGGGAAGGCCAGGGGCAGGGCAGCTCGTTTTCTACTATCTGTTTCTTGGGGGAATGGTGATTGGGTTAAATCGAGAAGCAACAAGAAGAAAAGAAGCAGCAGGAAAGGAAAAGGAAGAGGGGAGAAAGCAGGAGGAAGGAAGAAGAGGAATACGGTATCAGAGCCTGGGGATATTGGCAGGAGGGATAATCTTTTGTATGTTAAGTCTAAGGCCACGACCGCAGCATGGGTTGGATATTGCTGTTCTGGATGTGGGACAGGGGGATGGAATTGTGCTTTTGTGTGAAGGAGGAGAAAGTAAGTCCGGCGGAATTATCTGGCTGGATGAGGAGAGGCGGGAAAGGCATCGGGAGACGGTTATTTTAATCGATGGGGGAAGTACAAGCGATAAGCAGGTGGGAAAAAACCGGCTGGAACCCTATCTGAAGTCGCAGGGGATTTCCCGGATTGATGTTGCTGTGGTCAGTCATGGGGATGAGGATCATATTAGCGGACTTCGCTATCTGCTGACAGACTGCCCAGAGATACGCATTGGCTGTTTGCTGCTGCCGGAGGCGGGGGCGGAAGACAAGGGCTATGATAGGCTGCTTGAGGAGGCAAACAAACGGGGTGTCAGAACAGGCTATATGGATGCCGGGGACTGGATTCAGGCGGGGGCGTGCCGCCTTACCTGCTTTTATCCAGGAAAAGAAATGGAGGCTGATTTTTCGGACAGAAATCAGCAATCCCTTGTGCTTAGGGCAGACTATGAGGATTTCCATATGCTCTTTACCGGGGATGTGAGCCAGGAAGGGGAGAGGATGGCATTAGATTATGGGGGAGAGGAGGCATTTTCTTCAATTCAGGTCTTAAAGGCGGCACATCACGGTTCACGATTTTCCAATGGGAAAGAATTATTGGCGGCGGTTCACCCGGCATGGACAGTGATTTCGTATGAAGAAGGAAATTCGTATGGGCACCCGCACGGGGAAACTCTGGAACGGCTGCGGGAAGAAGGAAGCCTGGTATTAGAAACCGGGAAGATGGGAGCAGTGCTTATACATGTCGAGAATGGGAGGGCCAGGTATCGGGGCTACAGATGAAAAGTGGGTGGATGTTTGAGGGATGGTATGATATGATAAAGAAGATAAGAGAAGAGTATAAAGATTTTTCCAATGGCACAGGGAGGAAAGGATGCAGACGTTAAACCAGGATATTAAGCAGAAGTTATTTAAACGGGTGTACCTTCTCTACGGTGAGGAGAGTTTTTTAAAGCGAAGTTATAAAAACCGGATCAGGGAGTCGATTCTTGGGGAAGATACCATGAATTACCATTATTTTGAGGGTAAGGGGCAGAAGCTTTCCGAGATTATCAGCCTGGCGGACACCATGCCTTTTTTTGCTGAAAAGCGCTTGATTCTTATAGAAGGGAGCGGCCTGTTTAAGGGCAGTGCAGATGAGCTTGTGGACTACCTTCCCAGTATTCCTGAGACGACCTGTATGCTTTTTGTGGAGGATGAGGTGGACAAGCGAAGCAGGATGTTTAAGGCGGTGAAAAAGTACGGGTACGCAGCAGAAATGTCCCGGCAAACTGCCAGCCAGCTGGCAAAATGGGCAGGGGGAATTTTAGCCAAGGAGGGGCGCAGGATTACCTCATCGACGATGGAGCTTTTTCTGGAAAGGGTCGGAGAGGATATGGAAAATATCCGCTCAGAGCTGGATAAGCTGATTAGCTATACCTGGGGCAGGGATGTGGTCACAGCGCAGGACGTGGAATCGGTGTGCACAACACAGGCGACGAACCAGATTTTTGAGATGATTGCGGCGGTTTCCAGCGGACGTACCGATCGGGCGATGAAGCTTTATCATGATTTGCTGGTGCTCAGGGAACCGCCGATGAGGATTTTGTTCTTGATTGCCCGGCAGTTTAACCAGCTTTTGCAGGTGAAGGAATTAAGCAGAAAGGGGCTTAGCCGCAAAGATTTGGCGACACAGTTAAAGATACCGCCCTTTGCCGTGGGAAAGCTGAGTACCCAGGCCAGCATGTTTTCGCGGGAACAGATTTTTTCCTATGTGCAGGAATGCGTGGAGATGGACGAGGCGGTGAAACAGGGAAGGCTTTCCGATCGGATGGCGGTGGAACTGCTGCTTTGCCAAAAGCGACCGCGCAGTCATAACTGAACATTTTTGGAATATTTGGAATTGGAATATTTGGAAGATGATGCAGGGCATTGAAGAAAAATAAAAAAACTCCTGACGCCGCCACACCTGCGGTTAGGGAGTTTTTCCTTGCGTAAATTTGGGTTAATTTTATTATCTATATCATTAAGCAATTGCATTAACAGCCTTAGCTAAACGGGATACCTTGCGGGAAGCCGTATTCTTGTGATATACGCCTTTGGTGGTAGCCTTGTCAATCTCAGTTGTAGCAGCGATTAATGCAGCCTGTGCAGCAGCCTTGTCACCGGCGGCAATTGCAGCGTCTACTTTCTTGATTGAAGTTTTTACCTTGGAGCGAATTGCTTTGTTTCTCGCAGCCTTTGTCTGGTTAACTAAGATTCTTTTCTTAGCAGATTTAATATTTGCCATTTCGTACACCTCCATTCTGAATTGATTTCTTTGTGTTTTCCATCAAAGTCTGGACACGGACAGTTCAATGTTAAACATACATTTACCATAATACTCAAAATAAGCGAAGATGTCAATACATAATCATGGGTTTTTTTGAGAAAAATAGAAAAAGAAAAACACGAGGAAAGGAAGCAGAAGAAATGGAAGGAATGCGATGCCTATTGGATAAGAAAATGCTCAGCAGGAGGCGCTGGAGGAGGGGAGGAAAGGCACAGCGGAAAAGAGGCAGAGGAATCCGGTGGGGCAGGGTGTATGCGGTTAGCCGGGGGTTTTGGCGGGGGGAGGAAAAGGAAGGCGCAGTAAGAAGAGCCTGGAAGGGCAGTATGGCAGAGAAGAAGCAGCACCGGCTTGAACTGAGGACAGACCTTGCCCTGGAGGAAAAGGAGAGGTTTAAGGGGGATGGAGGAGAGGTTAAAGGTGTCTCTTTAAGAGAATGGCAGGAAGCGGACAAAGATATTCAGATTACCGAGGTGAAAATCCTAAATGAGCAGGGAGCAAAGGCCATGGGAAAAGAGAAGGGAACGTATTTGACGATAGAGGCACGGGGACTGGAGGAGAAGGGAGAAGCATTTCAGGAGATATTAGCGGGAAAGGTGGCTAAACAGCTGCAGAAGCTGATAAATGGCCTGATGGAAGGCGGGGAGAAAAAAGATAAGCGCTGGAAAGTTCTGGTGGTTGGTCTGGGCAATCTCTATGTTACCCCGGATTCCTTAGGTCCCAGAGTATTGCAGAACCTTCCCATGACCAGGCATTATGATGAGCAGTATGGGAAAGGCTTTTTAAAGGAGCATCATATGGGATCGATCAGTGGGATTGCGCCGGGAGTGATGGCGCAGACGGGGATGGAGACCGCCGAAATTTTAAAGGGTGTGGTAAAAGAAACTAAACCGGAACTGGTAATCGCCATTGATGCACTGGCAGCCAGAAGTGTGCGGCGCCTGGGTTGTACCATTCAGCTGACGGATACAGGGATTCGTCCGGGCTCTGGTGTGGGAAACCACCGGAATGGGCTGACTCAGGACAGTTTGGGTGTGCCTGTTCTTGCGGTGGGTGTTCCTACTGTAGTGGGGGCAGCGGCGATTGTGCAGGACACGATTGGTGCAATGGTAAAGGTGCTGGAACAGGGAAGCAGCACGAAAGGGGCCGGGCTGTATCTGGAAGGTCTGGGACCTGATGAGCAGTATGCCCTTATCCGTGAACTGTTAGAGCCGGAGTTTGGTCCGATGTTTGTTACACCGCCGGATATCGAAGAGAGGGTGGATCTGCTGGGCAGGGTGATTTCTCAGGCGATTCGCCGTGCATTGATAGGAAATGAAGATAGTGCTAAAAATGGTTCAGGGAAAGCATTTTCTGCATAGATTGAAGTAATGGGACTGAACTGGCGGGGACATTGGATGAGCTGGGATTTAAAAAGGAGAAAAAGGAAAAGGCTTTGGGGGATAGTTTTTGCTTTGGGGGTTTGTTTTATTTTGGGAAAAGCCCTGGTACTGGTGCTGGATGAGGGAGTTCTGGATGCGCGTTTTTGGGAGGAGGGGGAAAATGCTTTTTTCGCACATTTTTGGAATCATCTTTATCCGGCGCCTGGATGGGAGGGGGAGCAGGTAAAGGACGGAGGATGGGAAAAAGGAACAGCAGAGAATCATTTGGAAGAGGTAAGGAAATTGGTTCGGGGGGAAGAAGACCCGGCTTACCGGTCGGCAAGGGCAGCTCAGGCTTTTTTTCAGGAGCATCAGTATTTGGAAATTTACGGGGGAGAGGAGAGCGGCGGACTGCCCGAAGAGGGTGTGCCGGGCGAATGGATTCTGGCAGACGGGCAGGTAGAGGAAGCAGAGAAAACAGAACTGTCAGAAGAAAGCAATCAAAACAAAATGACCAACGGGGGAGCGCTGGCAGCTTCAGGGGTGGCTTATCCGGGAAAGCTGTATTCCCTGGCGCAGCTGGAGGATTATGATTTTTTAATGAAGCATTTTTATAATGTACATACATCTACAACGGCGGATAGAGATTTAATGGATGTGAAGGCATTTCTGCGCAGCGATTTCCGGCTAAAAAAAGAGGATGGTGCCCTGCCTCAGATTCTTATTTATCACACCCATTCACAGGAGGCTTTTGCAGACTCACAGGAGGGGGAGACCATCGTGGAGGTGGGGGAATATCTGGCGCAATGCTTGACAGAGAAAGGGTTTTCGGTGTATCATGATTCATCGGCATATGATGTTCGTGATGGGGAGCTGGACAGAAATAAGGCCTACCGCTATGCTCTGGAGGGATTGACAACGATTTTGGAGGAAAATCCTTCGATTCAGGTAGTGATCGACTTACACCGGGACGGGGTAGGGGCAAATACCCATCTGGTGACGGAGGTAAATGGAAAGCCTACGGCGCAGATTATGTTATTTAATGGCTTAAGCCAGACACCGGACGGCCCGGTTCCCTATCTGGAAAATAAGTACCGAAAGGAAAACCTGGCATTTAGTTTACAGCTTCAGCTAAAGGCAGCCGCCTGGTATCCGGGGTTTGCCAGAAAGATTTATTTAAAAGGTTTGCGCTATAATCAGCATCTTCGCCCCTGTTCCTGCCTTGTCGAGGTGGGAGCACAGACGAATACCTTTCAGGAGGCGAAAAATGCGATGGAACCGCTGGCAGATATCTTTGCCATGGTACTGCGTTAAGAAAGAACCATGCCCCTGAAAATCTTAGGTTTAGCTTTAAAAATAAGAAAAAGAGTGTTACAATGAAAAGAGCAGTGACAGAGTTGCGAACAAAACATGTTCTGTATACAGAATGGAGGAAAGTATGTTAAATATTTATACGGATTTAAAGGATTTTGATTTAGGAATTACGGATTTTGATTTGCCTGGAAGCCGGGAGATTACAATTTATGTGCTGGATGAAAATATGAGTGCATTGTCGCTGATGGAAGCGTTTCGCTCCTGCCGGCAGAATCCTTTAAGAACTTATTATTATATTCCTGATACAAAGAGTAATTTTGCTGCTTATGCAAGGGAATCTATTTCCCGCGGTACGGTAAATCTATATTCGGATCTGGAGGAGCTTCGCAGTGTTCTGCAGGGCGAGGTGGAGGAGTGGAGAACCTATTCGGTTCCTGATTTTATTACCAAGTCAGCGGAAAATTTTAAGGTATTTATCAACCAAAACAGTATAACGGATTTAAGTGTGGGCGTGAGCGCTGCCCTCAGAAAGAACAGCTGCTATACAGTGGCGATGACACTTCTCCATATGTTTCAGGGCAAGGAGCCGCTGCTGGTTTCCCAGTTCCAGGAAGAACTTGTTCATACACTGGCAAACAGTAAAACAGCAAGAACGGCAAATGAAGAGTTTAAGCTCAGAGGATCTCAGTTTTTATCGGTGCTTGCAGCCGGGGGTAAGGATATCGATATTTCACGGCATACCGATGAGTATAACAGCATGGCCCTCCATGTTATGTTCCAGCCTCTGGACCCGGAACAGAAAAATCTGAAGGGGCGGGTAAAGATTATTACGCAGCTTTTGAAGGAAAAACAGAGGTGACATTAGGGCTGACCGTGTGCAGGTTAAGCAGTTTTGATGACACTTGAAAGAAGAGAGGTAAGTGAATGGCGAATATTGATCAAAAAAATATCCGCAATTTTTGTATTATTGCCCATATTGACCACGGGAAATCTACGCTGGCGGATAGAATCATTGAAAAAACCGGACTGCTGACCCAGAGGGAGATGCAGGATCAGATTTTGGACAATATGGATATCGAACGGGAGCGGGGGATTACGATTAAGGCACAGACCGTACGGATTGTCTATATGGCAAAGGATGGGCAGGAATATATTTTTAACCTGATTGACACTCCTGGTCATGTTGATTTTAATTATGAGGTTTCCCGCGCCCTGGCGGCCTGCGACGGTGCGATTTTAGTGGTGGATGCAGCGCAGGGTATCGAGGCACAGACCCTTGCGAATGTCTATATGGCATTAGATCATGATCTGGATGTATTTCCGGTAATTAATAAAATCGATCTTCCCAGCGCAGATCCGGATCGGGTGGTGGAAGAAATCGAAGATGTTATCGGCATTGAAGCGCAGGATGCGCCAAGGATTTCCGCAAAAACCGGGTTGAATATTGATGAGGTGCTGGAGGCGATTGTTGAGAAAATTCCGGCGCCGGGGGGAGATGCCGATGCCCCCCTTCAGGCGTTGATTTTTGATTCCCTGTATGATTCCTATAAGGGGGTAATTATTTTCTGCCGGATTAAGGAAGGGCGGGTGAAAAAGGGAACGCCTATCCGCATGATGGCGACTGGGGCTGAGGCCGATGTCGTTGAGGTTGGTTATTTTGGTGCAGGCCAGTTCCATCCCTGTGAGGAGCTTTCGGCGGGTATGGTAGGTTATATTACTGCCAGCATTAAGAATGTCAAGGATACGCAGGTGGGCGATACCGTAACCGACAGGAAGAATCCCTGCAAAGAGCCGCTGCCCGGCTATAAAAAGGTAACTTCCATGGTCTACTGCGGCCTGTACCCGGCAGATGGTGCAAAGTACCCGGATTTGCGGGATGCACTGGAAAAGCTTCAGTTAAATGACGCCTCTCTTTTCTATGAGCCGGAAACGTCGATTGCCCTGGGTTTTGGTTTTCGCTGCGGCTTTCTGGGGCTTTTGCATCTGGAGATTATCCAGGAACGGTTGGAGCGGGAGTATAATCTGGATTTGGTGACGACGGCACCAGGGGTTATTTATCATGTGCATAAAAAGAATGGGGAGATGATTACCCTGACCAATCCTTCCAATCTTCCCGACCCGACGGAAATCGAGTATATGGAAGAGCCGATAGTCCGCGCAGAGATTATGGTGACAACGGAGTTTTTGGGGGCGATTATGAAGCTGTGCCAGGAGCGCCGCGGGGTGTATCTTGGCATGGAATATATGGAAGAGACACGGGCGCTGCTGCGGTATGATCTGCCGTTAAATGAGATTATTTATGACTTTTTTGATGCCTTAAAATCCCGTTCCCGCGGCTATGCCTCCTTTGATTATGAACTTAAGGGCTATGAGCGGTCAGAGCTGGTAAAGCTGGATATTTTGGTGAACCGGGAAGAGGTGGACGCATTATCGTTTATTGTCCATGCTGCTTCGGCCTATGAGCGCGGGCGGAAAATGTGTGAAAAGCTGAAAGAAGAGATTCCCCGGCATTTATTTGAAATTCCAATCCAGGCAGCGGTCGGCGGCAAGATTATTGCCAGGGAAACGGTAAAAGCGGTGCGCAAGGATGTATTGGCTAAGTGCTATGGCGGTGATATTTCGCGAAAGAGAAAGCTTCTGGAAAAGCAGAAGGAAGGCAAGAAGAGGATGCGCCAGATTGGCAATGTGGAAATCCCGCAGAAGGCCTTTATGAGTGTGCTGAAGCTGGATGACGAATAGGAAAAAGCAAGAAAATGGACAGGCAGGGACAAAAATGAACGGAAAGAAAGACTTGGAACTGTATATTCATATTCCTTTTTGCTTACAAAAGTGTTTGTACTGTGATTTTTTATCCTTTCCGGCGAAACGGAGCATGCAGGCGGAATATATGGATCAGCTCCGATGTGAAATTGCCAGCCAGGGGCCATGGTATGCAAAATACCAGGTTAGCACCATATTTATCGGCGGAGGGACGCCCTCTGTGCTTGACGGGGAGCAGATTACCCTGCTGATGCAGGCAATAAAGCGAAGCTTTGTGCTGGCGGAGGATGCAGAAATTACGATAGAAGCGAATCCGGGGACCCAGCTGGCACAGAAGCTTCCGATTTACCGGCAGGCGGGCATTAACCGGCTGAGTCTGGGCCTGCAGTCCGCGGTAAAGGAAGAACTTCGGTTTCTGGGGCGAATCCACAGCTATGATGATTTTTTAATGGGATTTCAGCAGGCCAGGTTAGCCGGCTTTACGAATATAAATGTGGACTTAATGAGCGGGATTCCCGGACAGACGAGGGAGAGCTTTAAACAGACCCTGCGGAGGGTGATAATGCTTAAACCGGAGCATATCTCTGCGTATAGCCTGATCATCGAGGAAGGCACGCCCTTTGGTACGCATTATGGTCAGGCTGAGGCCGGGGAGGATGATCTGCGCGGCTGGCCTGCACTGGTGGATGAGGAAGAGGATCGGCAGATTTATCATATGACAAAGGTCATGCTGGAGGAAGCCGGATATCAGCGCTATGAAATTTCCAACTATGCCCGGCCTGGCTGTGCCTGTGCTCATAATATCGGCTACTGGACGGGCCAGGATTATCTGGGCTTTGGTATCGGGGCGGCCTCCTATGTGGGGGGATGCCGTTTTTCCAATGAAACGGATATCCACCGTTATCTTCTTCTCGATTTTTCCTCCGGCGGCCTGGAACACTTACACGGCGGCCTGCACCGGCAGAGCCGTAAGGAGCAGATGGAGGAGTTTATGTTTCTGGGCCTGCGCATGGCCTGCGGGGTTTCCAATGTTCAGTTTGTCCATGAATTTGGCGTGCATATGGAAAGTATCTATGGGGATGTGATAGAAAAGCTTGCCGCAGAAGGGCTGCTGCTCCAGGAAGGGGCAGCAGTACGGCTTTCTGATTGGGGAATGGACATCAGCAATTATGTGATGAGCCAGTTTTTACTGGATTAATGCGGTTAATCCCCTTAAATGGTTTAATTTAGAAGAAAAACTTCGGCATACTGGACGCCCTGAAGGCGGGCTTCGCCGTGAGTATTGTAAAAGATATCAATATGTTTTCCCTTTACTCCGCTTCCCATATCTTCTGCTGTATAGACGACACCGTTAATCATTACTTTTGTTCCATAGGGAATTATCCGGGGATCGACGGCGATGGTATGGTTGGCCTGGGCAATAGCACCACTGCTGGTTCTTGCTCCCCAGCCGGAAGAGCAGGAGCGGCAGGGGCAGTAGCCGGTGGTTTTAAACGTGCCCAGGGAGTGCAGCCTTTGTTCACCTTTATAATACTGGTGTTTTCCGCCAATGGTCTGGTTGCCGGCTACCACATGAACCGTATAAGCGCCGTCCGGCAGGCTGGACCAGTCCATCGTAAGCGAAAAGCCGCAGGCGCTGCCGTAGCCTTTAGCTGCTACATCCTCTCTTTGCTTATCAGCAACCGTAATGGTTTTCTGAATAATATTTCCCTGGCTGTCGGCAACAAAAACTGCCGCAGTAACAGGTGAATCCGGTTCCTCGGTGTCATAGACCCAGCCGGAAATCGTGTTTCCCTGTATCTCATCTACATTTCCGTATACCTGACCTCCCATCGCTGTAAATCCTGTACCCAGGGTTAAGACTGAGGTAAGGAGGAATTTGATCAGGTTCTTTTTTGTTAAGTTCTTTTTTGTAAAATCCTTTTTCATTACATTTTGTTCTTTCTGTGTTTGTCTGGTCTGCATTTTTTTTGTCAAGTTCATGTTCATCTTTCCTTTCCCATGAGATTTGCAAAGTCCGTACAGCAGCTGCATGACCTGCACAGAGGTTGGGCAAATATGGTGCAGTCACTATTTTGTAACAAGACTTCGAATTGTTTTTAAAAAGTATGACATAGTTTGGAAAT
>CAJUDX010000046.1 GCA_910584785.1 uncultured Lachnospiraceae bacterium
AACCGAAAGGAATTTTTGCGCCTGATGCGTGATGCACAGCATGGTTTGTTTGATATGGTGGTGGTGAAAGATATTTCCCGCTTTGCCCGGAATACGGTGGATTTACTGCAAAGTATCCGCACATTAAAAGCCTTGGGCATCGAAACTACCTTTCTGACCGCCAATATGACCGTTTTAGGACAGTCGGAGTTTGTTTTGACCATTTTTGGGGCATTGGCCCAGGAGGAAAGTGCGAATACTTCTAAGCGAGTGAAGTTTGGCAAGAAAATGAACGCAGAAAAAGGCCGTGTTCCAAACATCGTCTATGGCTATGATAAAACTATTGGTGATTATTTCAATTTGAAAGTGAACAAGGAAGAATCCAAAGTCATCCGTCAGATTTATCAATGGTACACCCAGGAAGGCTACGGCGCGGCTAAGATTGCCAATATGCTCAATGAACGCAGCATAAAAACCAAGCGCAACTGCAGCTGGAGTCAAAACGCTGTGTGCCGGATTCTCACCAATGAGCTCTACACCGGAAAGATTATCAATGGCAAACAGGAAATAACGGATTTTCTTACCGGAACACGGGCTGATAAGGATGAATCGGAGTGGATGGTAACGGATCGGCCTGACCTGCGGATTATCGAGCCGGAGCAGTTTGAGAAGGCACAGCAGATTTTACATGGGAGGAATCAGGCATTTCACCTGAAAAAAGAACGCCAGAGCAATAAATATTTATTCAGCACCTTAATTAAGTGTAAAGAATGCGGCTGGTCGTTCCGGCGGACGGTTCGTACCTATAAAAATACCTATATCCGGTGGGTTTGTTCCGGTCATAATGGAAAAGGCGCTGACAGTTGTTCAAATGCTGTCACCATCGACGAAGAGGACTTGATTACTGCACTGGAAGAGTATTTTGAAGCGATGCTGAAAGAAAAGAAAAATATCATCCGCCATGTGGTTCATGAATTTACCAGAATCTACAAGGCAAAGGATGATAATGAAAACTACGAAAAGGAACTGACCAACCGTCTTGCCAAACTCCAGAAAACCCGTCAGAAGTACATGGATATGTATACGGATGATTTAATCAGCCGGGAAGAACTGAATGAAAAAATCGGCGGGATGAAAGCAGAAATAGAAAAGATAGAAAATGAACGAAAATTAGTCAGCTATAATTTAAACAAAACTGACCAATTAGAAGATCTTATTCAGCGAACCTTCCGCAACATTGAAGATATTACCTCCGTCTGCGAGATGACAAATGAGCAGCTTAAACAAATCATCCAGAAAATCGAGGTGGACAAGGTCGGCAATGTGGATATTTATCTTCGTCTGTTCGGTGATCTGGGGCTGGATGAAGCAGTGCTGATTGATGGGAGTTACGATACGGAGGGGTTGAAGAAAGATAATTTGAAGAAAACTAATGAAGAAAAAAGCAAAGAAAATAAAGCTCTAATTAGTAACAACCATACATAAAGACGTAACCGACCGCCTGGAACACATTAACCCTTCTCTTGCTGCTCAGGCGAGGATTGTATTGGATGTGAATAAGTCGGAGCGCCATATCCGGGGCGGCTTGGCGACGAGGGAGAAATATCAGCACCGGCTTCAGATTTGCAGTAAAGAGGACGACTAAGTATTTAAGAGCCATTTCATGGATTCATCGGATGGCTCTTTTTTCTTGGTGTATGTTTTAGTTCCCTATTTTTCAGTGCATTGTGACTATACGTTAAAAAATTTATACTTGTTAAATGTATAAAAATGCGATAATATAGTTAGTGATATGATTAGTCCTGTGAAAACTTTTTGCCATATTCAGCCATGATATCCAATGATTGAAAAGGATAATTTAAACATTCAAAGAAAACTCAACCCCTCAAAGATTATCTATAGGATACAAAAGATAACTCAAAAGATAGAGTGATAACGAAAGGACGAGAGAAAATGAAGTGGAAGTATATTTTGAAAAGGCTTCTTATTGCAGTTCCTACATTTTTAGGTATTACTGTGCTGGCGTATTTTGTGTTAAATTTGGCGCCGGGGTCGCCGCTGGATGCGTTGTTGGCTGATCCGGGGATTACACCGGCAGAGTTAGAACGCAAAAGGATTGCCCTGGGGCTGGATCAGCCAGTGGTGATCCAGTATATTCGCTGGCTTGGACTTTTGCTTCGTGGGGATTTAGGCTTTTCTTACAGTACCCAGCGTCCGGTTGCGGCGATGATTGGGGAGCGGCTTCCGGCTACGGCCTGCCTTGCCGCAGCGTCGATTCTTTTGTCGCTGGTTGTCTCGATTCCTTTGGGTATTTATGCGGCTTCCAAGCCAAATTCCAAGCGGGATTATATTTCCGGCGGGATTTCTCTTTTGATGATGGCTACGCCGAATTTTTTTGTGGGCCTGGTATTTATCTATGTGTTTGCCATCGTTTTAAAAGTTCTTCCTTCAGGCGGAATGTATGACTCTGCCGGAGTAAAGTCCGGTGCGGCTCTCGCCCGGCACATGATTATGCCCTGCCTGGTGCTGTCATTTCAGCAAATTGGCGGCTGGGTTCGCCATATGCGGAGCAGTATGCTGGAGGTAATGCAGGAGGATTATATTCGGACGGCGCGCTCTAAGGGGCTGAAGAAATGGGCAGTGATTTACCGGCACGGTCTGAAAAATGCGCTGATACCGGTAATTACGGTGGTGGGGATGTCTATCCCCTCATTGGTCGGCGGTGCGGTGATTACGGAGCAGGTGTTTGGCTGGCCTGGTGTGGGAACGCTTATGGTGACGGCGATTAACGGTCGGGATTATCCGGTGATTATGGGAATAACGGTGATGATTGCCATTGCTGTGTTATTGGCAAATATTTTAACTGATGTGGCTTATGGGCTTTTAGATCCGCGGATTAGCTATAAATAGGGGGACAGGCAGATGAAGAAAAAGGAAAATGAAAGCTACCTTTCCGAGGTAATCAGTAAGCTGACAGAGCATAAGATGGCGATGGCGGGGTTAGTGGTTATTTTATTGGAAATTATCCTGGTTGTTGTGCTTCCCCTGGCTCTTAAGCTGAACCCCTATGATTCCGACTATACAGCGTTCTTTGCTGCTCCAAGCTCTGCACACATTATGGGTACGGATGCCATCGGGCGCGATGTATTTGCCCGTCTGATTTATGGAGGGAGAACCTCTTTACTGGTAGGTTTTTGTTCGACGATTATCAGCTGTGCGATTGGTGTTCCGCTGGGACTGATTGCCGGATATTTCCGGGGAAAGTCAGAAATTGCGATTATGCGTGTGGCGGATATCTTTATGTCCTTTCCGTCCATTGTGCTGATTCTGGTGCTGGTGGCGGTTATCGGTCCGTCGATTTGGTCAGTAACGCTGGTTATCGGTGTTCTGGGCTGGACGCAGTTTGCCCGTTTGATTTATGCCAATGTACTTTCTGTATCGGAAAAGGAATATGTGGAGTCGGCAAGGGCGATTGGAACACCGAATGTTAAAATTATCACACAGTATATTTTGCCCAATTCCTTCGCCCCTATTTTAATTGCCATTACCTTTCAGATGGCGAGCGCAATTCTAATGGAATCCTCACTGAGCTTTTTGGGGATGGGAGTTCAGCCGCCGGGGGCGAGCTGGGGAAATATGCTTTATGATGCACAGTCGATTACCGTGTTGTCTAAACGGCTCTGGGTATGGATGCCGCCGGGGATTGCGCTTTTAGTGACGGTGTTAAGCATTAATTTCCTCGGCGATGGAATCCGTGATGCCCTGGACCCGAAGATTAAGATATAAGCGGACAGAAGTGGGCAAAAAGAAGTATACGAGTTGCAATAACCGTATCCTTACGGGTGCCGTTATGAACTATAGAAAGTATTTATTGATAGGAGGATATTATGAGAAAAAGTAAATGGACAAGAGTAACAGCAATTCTTATGGCTGGTGCGATGGTGTTTGGGCTGACTGCCTGCGGCGGCGGTTCTTCGGATACAGGAACACAGGCAGCCGCGGATAATGGTGCTGCGCCAACGCAGGCGGCAGACAGCGGCAATGCAGGGGGCGCCGACGGTGCTTCCGGTGCTGTTTCCGGGGAAAAGGTGCTTACGGCAGCGGTTTCCACGGCATGGGATACAATGATGCCATTAAATACCACCAGCAATTATACCCGGATGATCTGCGATCAGATCTACGATCGTCTGACCCAGTGTAAAGCCGATGGCACGATTGAGGGACGCCTGGCAGAGTCCTGGACAGTGAATGAGGATTCCACCGTCGTAACCTTTACCCTTCATGATGATGCGGTATGGTCGGACGGCGAGCCTGTAACGGCTTATGATGTGGTATTTTCATATCAAATGTATTCTGACCCTAAAGTAGAGGCAAAGAGTCGCTATCACCTGCAGTATATTGCCGGTGTGGATGATTCCGGTGCAGAACTTTCCGAGGATTCGATTAAAGTGACAGCGGATGATGACCATACGGTTAGGTTTGAATTAAAGAGTTCGATGTTTGCTGATACCTTCCTTCAGGATATTGATACCGTGTTTATTATCCCCAAGCATATCTTTGAGGGAAAGACTGCAGAAGAAATTAATGCCCCGGATTTGTGGGCAAAGCCGGTGGGTTCTGGTCCATTTATCTATGACAGTGAGATTAACGGCGAGCGCATGGAATTTGTCAAGAATCCAAACTATTTTATGGGAGCGCCGAAGGTAGACCGTCTGGTTATCCGTGTTACGGATTCTGCCAGTATGCTGGCTGGCCTGATTAACGGCGAACTGGATTTAATCGGCTATGATTCTATTATTATTGATGACTGGGAAATGGCTAAGGAGCAGGAAAATCTGGTTACGGTGTCTGTTCCGACCACTTCCTATAATACCTTAATCTTTAATACAGATAAGCCTTATCTTGGGCAGGAGGTTCGCCAGGCTCTCAGCATGGCAATTAACCGCCAGGTTTTGGTGGATGCTCTGTTCCAGGGAGAGGCAGAAGCTATCGTAACGCCGTTTAGCAGCGTAAGTCCGTACTATAATCCCGAAGTGGAAGTATGGTATGATCCGGAAAAGGCAAAAAGTATGCTGCAGGAAGCTAATTTCCCCTTTGACCAGACGCTGGTATTTTATATTTCTTCAGGAAGCAGTGTGACGGAGCGTATTGCTGCCCTGATTGTTCAGGATTTGCAGAAGGTGGGCGTTAAGGTGCAGATTGAACAGGTGGATTTCCCGACATTAATGAGCAATATGTTAGACGGAAAGCACGACATGGGAATTATCGGTTCTGGCGGAACCATGGACCCAAGCGAGAGCCGGGAAATGATTCACCCGGACAGCTCTGTAAACTTCTGCCAGCTTAAAGATACCGAGTTAACGGATATTATTGACAAGGGAAATGCCGAGCTGACCTTTGAAGCGAGAAAGCCATATTTTGATGAATATCAGGTGAAGATCAGAGAGCGTTCTCCGATGGCGTATTTATATTGTAAAAATGTGCTGAGTGCCTACAATAAGCGGGTCAGCGGTGTGGAAGTAGAGAACTTTAATTCCCTGAACTGGTCGAGCTGGAACTGGGACATTGAGTAATTTTAGACTGGTCGGGCTGGAACTGGGACATTGAGTAATTTTAGACTGGTCGGGCTGGGACTGGGACATTGAATCATTTTGGACTGGTTGAGCTGGAACTGGGATATTGAATGATTTTAGGATTGCGGGAACAGTAAGATGTAAAGCAATCGGTATATCATGATGTTGTGAAGTGGCACTAAAGGATATAAAGGGGTAGATTATGGATTCATTGCTAAAGGTAGACGGGCTGCAGGTTCAGTTTCAGACGAAAAAGGGAGTGAATACTTCTGTTGATGGAGTCAGCTTTTCGATAGAAAAAGGAGAGATTTTGGGAATTGTGGGGGAATCTGGCTGCGGGAAAAGCGTGACCAGCCTTTCCATCCTGCAGCTTTTGGGGACAAATGCAAAGATTTCCTGGGGAAGTATCCAATTAGAAGGCCGGGAACTGTTGGGACTGTCGGAAGAAGAGATGTGCAAAATCCGGGGAAATGAAATTGCCATGATTTTTCAGGACCCGATGACTGCATTGAATCCTACCCTGACCATAGGAGAACAATTGATTGAACCGCTGGTGATTCATCAGGGCTACAGCAAAGCGGATGCCCGCAGGGAGGCGGTTGAGGTCTTAAAAAAGGTGGGCATTGCCGCGCCGGAAAAACGGATGAAGGAATATCCTCACCAGCTTTCCGGCGGGATGCGCCAGCGGGTAATGATTGCCATGGCGGTTTCCTGTGCACCTAAGCTTTTAATTGCCGATGAGCCGACGACGGCGCTGGATGTTACGATTCAGGCGCAGATTTTGGAGTTGATGCTGGAGCTGCGAGAGAAGATGAATACGGCGATTATTTTGATTACTCATGATATGGGTGTTGTTGCCGAAACCGCAGATAATATTTTAGTGCTGTATGCCGGAAAAGTTGTCGAGTATGGCTCGGTGAAAGAAATTTTTAATGCGCCCAAGCATCCCTATACACAGGGATTGCTTAGTTCCATTCCGCCGTTGGAGGAGGATGTGGAAGAGTTAAATACAATCGATGGTACCGTTCCGGCGCCGGGGCAGATGCCGTCAGGCTGCCGCTTTGCTCCGCGATGTCCTAATGCAGATGCGCGGTGCAGTAAAGAGCAGCCGGGGCTTTATCCTGCGGGCAGTTCGATGGTAAGCTGCTTTCAATTTGCAGAACAGGGGTAAAGGTGGTTGAGATGATGAGTGAATATACAAGTGAAAAAATGAACCCTGATGCTCCGGTTTTGCTGGAAACGAAGGGATTGCGAAAGTATTTTACAGGAAAAAAGGGATTGTTCAACCCAAATCCTCCTATCGTTAAAGCGGTAGATGATATTGATCTGACGATCCGAAAGGGAGAAACCTTAGGACTGGTGGGGGAATCCGGGTGCGGAAAGTCTACACTGGGAAGAACTATCCTAAAGCTGATTCCCATGACATCGGGCCAGGTGCTGTATGAAGGGCAGGATATTGCCGCTTACGATAAAAAGAAGATGTGGGAAATGCGGAAGAAGATGCAGATTATTTTCCAGGACCCTTACAGTTCTTTAAATCCGCGAATGACGGTCTTTGATCTGGTCAGCGCTCCGCTGCAGGTTTATGGTATCGGAAGCCGGGAAGAGCAGAAGGAGATGGTGATTTCCATGCTGAGCGATGTGGGGCTGGATAAGCAGTATTTAAACCGTTTCCCGCATGAATTTTCCGGCGGGCAGAGGCAGAGAATCGGTATTGCCCGCGCCCTGATTTTAAATCCTGAGTTTGTTGTCTGTGATGAAGCCGTATCCGCCTTGGATGTTTCAGTGCGGGCGCAGGTCTTAAATCTGATGAAGAAGATGCAGAAAAAAAGGAATCTTACTTATCTGTTTATTTCGCATGATTTAAGCGTGGTGCGCCATGTCAGTGACCGGGTGGCGGTGATGTATCTGGGGAGCGTGGTAGAGGTGGCTGGAAAGAAAGAGCTCTATACCTCACCCCGTCATCCTTATACCCAGGCGCTGCTCTCAGCGATTCCGATTCCCGACGCAAACCGGAAGCGAAATCGGATTATTCTGGAGGGGGATGTGCCCAGTGCCTATAACCCGCCGTCAGGCTGTAAATTCCACACCCGATGCCCCTATGCCGGGGAGAAATGCAGGACAGAAGTACCTTTGCTTAAGCCTGTGGGAGAGGAAGGACATTTGGTGGCCTGCCACAGGAAGGACATTGACCAATAAGGTATATTTTTGTGTAAGATGGAATATCATGTTATAGACCGATAAGCCTTTGTCAGTTAAAGCTTTGCTTTTGGGACAAGGGCTTATCCTGTTCCCGGACATTTGAAATCCCTGTGGTGTAGAAGGCTGGGAGCATGTCATAAAAAGGAGGAGTATAGCATGAGAAAAGCAGCGGCTCACAAATGGGTACTGTGGATTTTGCTGGTGGCCTGGGTATTTATCGTCCGGTGCCTTGGCGGATGCAGTGCAGGTACTGAGGAGGAGGTAAAGGTCAGAGATTTGGAATTTACGGTGGTGGGAGACGGGGAACTGCCGTCGGAACTGATGGGGACGATTGAGCAAAAGAAGGCAAGTCCGTTTAAACTTACTTATTCGGATGACCAGGGGCTTTACATAGTAACCGGATATGGGGAGCAGGAGAGCGGGGGATACAGTATAGTGGTTGAGGAATTGTACTTGACAGAAAATTCTATTGTTTTTGATACGGAACTCAGGGGACCGGAAGGCGGGGAGAGCGGAGGAAATGAAAAATCTTATCCCTATATTGTGATAAAAACAGAGGTTCTTGAACAGCCGGTAGTATTTCAGTGATATATCCAGTAGTATATTACAAATAGTTCTTTTGTATCTTTCTCACTTGTGTTATACTATTACAGCAGATTTTACTTTGCCATGGTGCAGCTGTCTGCAGGCGCAGATGGTGTTGCCTGATTGCTTTGGGCTGTGGTCAGGGCGGACATATGCTGCATAAGATATAGAGAAAGTTTTAGCAGTGAAAGTTGCACCGCGTAAGTGCGGATGCAGGTGAGGAGAGTTGTACGATGATTTTAAAAGATATTTGGCTGGATGTAAAGGCGGTGCAGGCCAGAGATCCGGCGGCGAGAACTGCTCTGGAGGTATTGCTTTTATACCAGGGAGTACATGCGCTGATATGGCACCGGTTCGCCCATTGGTTTTACCAGCATCGGATGTTTTTTATTGCCCGTTTAATTTCGCAGATCAGTCGGTTTTTAACCCTGATTGAAATTCATCCCGGCGCACAGATGGGGCATGGGATATTAATCGACCATGGAAGCGGTGTGGTTATTGGGGAAACGGCTGTCGTGGGCGATAACTGTACGATTTACCAGGGTGTAACCCTGGGCGGCGTGGGCCTGAATAAGGGAAAACGTCATCCTACCTTGGGAAATAATGTTACCGTTGGCTGCGGGGCGAAGATCCTTGGTGCTTTTGAGGTGGGGGATAATTGTTCGATTGCGGCGAATGCTGTTTTGTTAAAGCCGCTGGAGGATAATGTTACCGCCGCAGGGATTCCGGCTCGTCCGGTAAAAAAAGATGGGATGAAGATTCCCAGGAACAGGGTGGTTCATTCGGAGGAAATTGAGCAGTTGAATGAGAGGATCGCCTGTCTGGAACAGGAAATTCGCAGACTGCAGAAGGAACGCAGGGAGAAGAGCGAAAAGAAGGGGTAAAAAGGAAACCCTGAGCAGCAGGAAAAAGGCGGTTGCGTTGAGCAATGGCCTTTTTTCTCTGTTCTGCTGGCAGTCAGGCTGAAAGAAAACGATAGATTCTATGGGGAAACTATGTTAGAATGGGAACGGAAAAAAGATTTATCCAGAGAGGAGGTTAGCCTATGACCGACCGCTGTCGTCAGATAGAAAGAAGTATTATTAAAGATTTCCGCAAGACCATCTGGAAGCCGTTTATCCGTGGGTTAAATGAGTACCAGATGCTGCAGCCGGGGGACAAGGTTGCTGTCTGCATTTCCGGGGGCAAGGATTCGATGCTTCTTGCCAAGTGTATGCAGGAGATTCTCAGGCACGGCAAGATGGAGTTTGGTCTGTCTTTTTTGGTGATGGACCCAGGCTACCATCCGGCGAACCGTCAGCTGATTGAGGAGAATGCCAGACTTTTGGAAGTCCCGGTGCATATCTTTTCCTCCGATATTTTTAATACTGTGGCGGAGGTGGAACAATCGCCCTGCTATCTCTGCGCCAGGATGCGGAGGGGCTATCTGTATGCCCATGCGAAGGAACTGGGCTGTAATAAGATTGCCCTGGGCCATCACTTTGATGATGTTATCGAGACGATTTTAATGAGTATGCTTTACGGAGCCCAGGTCAATACGATGATGCCTAAGCTGCACAGCACAAATTTTTCCGGGATGGAGCTGATCCGCCCGCTGTACTTTGTCAAGGAGGAAGATATTTTGCGCTGGAAAGAGGTAAACGGGCTTCGCTTTCTGCAGTGCGCCTGCCGTTTTACTGAGAAGATAGCTAAGGAGAGAGAGGAAGCAGGGGCGGGCGGAGACATCGTTAAAACATCGAAACGGCAGGAGATGAAGGAACTGATTCGTCAGTTTCGAACCATTAGTCCGCATATTGAGACCAATATTTTAAAAAGTGTGGAGAATGTCAACCTTGATGCCTGTCTGGGTTATGTGCAGCGCGGGGTGCGGCATCATTTTCTGGAAGAGTATTGAAATGTTGAATGATTTATCCGGCTTTTGCATAAACTTTATTCTAAAGAGGACGTTATCGCGCGGAGAAGCCTTTGGCTGTTTGGCTTTCTGCGCGAAGCCGGCCCTGGAATTACACTTGGCAGAACGTCGCTGAGCGTTTCCGGGCAGAAATCAGGAAGGCGGTAAGGTTTATGGAGCTGGTAAAAAAACAGATACATATGAATCGGGTGAAGGGAAGGGCGCTGACGCAGATAACGCTGGACGACGACTTTATTGTGCCGGATACCATGGACGATATGGCACAGGTCCTTCTGACCACAGGCGAGGTTGCAGTGGATGCGGTTAAGCCCATGAATGAAAAGGTACAGATTAAGGGAAAGCTGGATTTTCAGGTGCTGTACAGGAAGGAGGAAGGAGGGCTTCAGACTTTGGCAGGTTCCATTCTCTTTGACGAGACGGTGAATGTTTCTGACTTGGAGGAGCGGGACGAGGTAAGTCTGACCTGGGATCTGGAAGATTTAACGGCGGAAATGATTCATTCACGCAAGCTGGGAATAAAAGCATTGATTGGCTTTTCTATCCAGGCCGAGGGACTTACCGAGGAATCTGCGGCAGTAGATGTGGGGATGGAGCCGGAGGAAGAGGTGCAGGTGCGCAAGGAACAGATGGAGGTGGCTTCCATTGCCGTGCGCCGCAGGGATACCTTCCGCATCCAGGAAGATATCACCCTTCCGGCAAATAAGCCCAATGTCGATCGTCTGCTCTGGAAGGAGATGCGCCTGCGGGGGATAAATACGCGGCCTCTGGACGGCAAGCTGTTAATCAGCGGCGATTTGATGATTTTTTTACTGTATGTGGGTGAGGGGGAAAATATTCCGGTGCAGTGGGTGGAGGAAAGCATTCCTTTTTCCGGGGAAATGGATCTTTCTGAAAGCGCGGAGGATATGGTTCCCATGGTCAATGTGCGCCTGGCACATAAGGAGCTGGAGGCAAAGCCGGACTATGACGGGGAAATGCGCGAGTTTGGGGCGGATGCTGTGCTGGATTTAGATATTCGTCTTTACCAGGAAGAGGATATGACCCTGCTTGGCGATCTGTATTCCACACGGGAGGAGTTAGAGCCGGTGATGAAATCCGCCCGTTTTCAGCAGATATTGGCAAAGAATGCCTGTAAGTGCAAATTGGCGGAAAAGTTCAGCTTAAACGACAGCCGCCAGATTCTTCAGATCTGCCGGAGTGACGGGACAGTAAAACTGGATGAGGTCAGCGTGGCGGAGGATGGTCTGCTGCTGGAAGGCATTTTGGAATTATCGCTGTTGTACTTAACCAGCGATGATGTATCGCCCATCCAGTCCGAGCAGTTCGCTATTCCCTACCAGTGCAGTGCGACTGCGCCGGGTGTAACTCAGGAGTGCATTTATCAGGTGATTCCTGGGTTAGAGCAGTTAACTGCAGTGATGCTTGGCGGAAATTCCGTGGAGATTAAGGCCGTGGTTAATCTGGAGGTGCTGGTGCAGAAGCCGGTGGAACAGCCCGTTATTGTGGGGGTGGAGGAAAGGCCGCTGGATCTGGAACGGCTGCAGAAGCTTCCGGGTATTGTGGGTTATATCGTACAGCCAGAAGATGACTTATGGGGAATTGCCAAGGAATTTCACACTACGATGGAATCGGTGCGGGAGGCAAACGGACTGGAGGATGGTCAGGTACGGGCAGGACAGAAGTTGATTTTAGTGAAAGAAATTGGAAACATGCACAATTTTACGAAAATGTGATATATTAAGAGTAGGGTGTAGCCAAACGACAGGTACACACAGAGCCTTTGTTTATGCTGTGCATCCAGCTGGTGCTTTTTCATAGATTCGGGCAGTTCTCTGATCCGGGCGGCTGCGGCGTTATTGCAAGACGCCGATGCCGTTTACATAGTGAAAGTGCGGCTGGGTGCACAGGGTAAATGACGGCAGGATTTTGGGATAAGGGAATGGAAGATAAGTACTTAGAAATAAAAGAAATGGCAAAGCCGGGTGAGAATGTCGCTTACCTGGTATTGTGCAGGGATAATACGCTCTACTGCGGCTGGACAAATGATTTGGACAAGCGGGTAAAGGCACATAATGAGGGAAAAGGGGCAAAATATACGAAAAGCCGCCGCCCGGTCAGTCTGGTTTACTGGGAAGTTTTTTCCAGCAAACAAGAAGCAATGCGCCGGGAGGCGGCAATTAAGCGGTTAAACCGGAGGGAAAAAGCCGAACTAATCCGGCAGTTTATGCAACAAAACAGTACATCATAATATAATGGCAGAAGCTTCCGCCCATCACAAAGAGATGAAAGATTTCATGGGAGCCGAAGTTTTTGTGGCGGGAATTAAAAATGGGAAGCTTAAGTGCATAGATAACACCGCCCATTGTGTAAATAATTCCCCCTGCCAAAAGCCATCCAAAGCCTGCCCGTGGCAGTGCGTGGATGATTCGGGTAAAGGCCAGGATGCAAACCCATCCCATGGCAATATAGAGAAGGGAAGAAAACCACTTGGGACAGGTGATCCAGCACGCTTTGATGAGAATACCCGCAGCGGCGATGCCCCAAACTAAGGCCAGCAGGCTCCATCCGGTCTTATCGCCCAGAACCACCATGCAGACCGGCGTATAGGTTCCGGCAATCAGGATGAAGATCATCATGTGATCCAGTTTGCGGAGCCATTGGTTAATGGCAGGGGAAATATCTAAGGTATGGTAAATGGTACTGGCGGCATAGAGTAAAATCATACTGAAAATAAAAATAGTAAGGGCTGTCAGATGGATGGAACCTGGTTCGCGGGCGGCTTTTAAAAGCAGTGGTGTGGCAGCCAGGATAGCGGCAACCATGGCAACGAAATGGGTAATGGCACTGCCCGGATCTTTAATATGAAGTTTCATCAGTGTCCTCCTCTTTTTGGGTGGTGAGATAATTTAACGGGTTAAGCTGATTCGATTATCATTTAATATAATTATAATAACTATTATATGTAGTATTGAAAACTATATGTACTTATACTATACATCTTTTTTGGTGGTTTGGCAAGTGATTTTTTTCATGAAAAAGAAAGAGAGTTTCCTGTATTTTCAGGAAAAAGGAACAAAGACTTAAGGAAGAAAGGATACCAGCGGGAGATGTTAACAATACTTTATGAAGATAAGGAAATTATCGTAGCAGTAAAGCCTTCGGGGGTGGAGTCGCAGTCTTCCAGGGGATTTTCTCAGGATATGGTGAGTATGCTTTCACGTCACTTATACACAAAGTTATCCACAGATTGGGGAAAAGTATCCACAAATCAGTGCGGGATGGGGAAAAAGGATGCCGTACCCTATATTGGAGTTATCCACAGGCTGGACAAGCCGGTTTCGGGGGTTATGGTTTACGCAAAGACCAGAAAAGCCGCTGCAGTACTGAGTAATCAGGTGAAAGAGGGATGGATGAATAAGGTATATGCTGCGGTAATTTGTGGAAAGCCTGTGGATAATGTGGGTAACTTTGTGGATTATTTGCGAAAAGAGGGGAAAGGTAACTGCTCGGTGATTGTGGATAAATCGGCAGAGGGTGCAAAGCGGGCAGAACTGGAATACCAGGTGCTTGGAAGCTGTATGGTGGAAGATGTCGCGGGAAGGGAAGAGATCCTTTCCCTGGTTGAAGTTCACTTGCTGACAGGGCGCCACCATCAGATTCGCGTGCAGTTTGCCAGCCGGGGGATGCCGCTGTGGGGAGATAACCGCTACCACCCGGACTTTGCCCAGGGAAGGCGCCGGGGAAGTATTGCGCTTTGCGGGACGAAGCTTTCATTTATGCATCCTTCGCGCAGGGAAACCATGACCTTTTCGACTTGTCCGCAGGACGGGGCCTTTGCCTGGTTTAAACCGATACTTTCGCAAAATTAATGTCAATCTCTTCCATGCATAATTTTCACCTTCAGACACATACTAGTACTGCACAAAGGAAGTACGAAAATGATTTGCCGGAAGGCAAATGAATATAAGAAACAGGTGAGTCCATGGGAGTGCCGAATAAGAAACTGAAGAAATTAATGATGATCACGGGAATTGCGCTTGGGGTGTATGCAGGATTTAAGTATCTGCTTCCCCTCGTAATTCCTTTTTTCCTTGCCCTGGGTCTTGCCGAAGGATTAAGGCCTGCGGCGCTGTGGATGCAGAAAAAGATGAGCTGTACATGGAAAAAGAAACGGCTTGAACTTCCGCTTGGCGTGTGGGGCACGGTGCTTCTTTTGGGGGTCAGCCTGGGGATAGGGGTGCTTTTTTTCTGGGCCGGGAAGAAGATGCTGCAGGAAGGGCGCCTTTTGCTGGATAACCTCCCGCAGTTTATCGAAGAGGTTGATCGTATGTTAAGTGCCTGGTGTGAACGCCTGGAACTGGCATTTCAGCTGGAGAAAAACAGTGCTGTCCATATCGCGCGGGAAATGCTGGAAAATCTTCTTAGCTACGTTGCCTCGCGCATCATGCCCTATGTGATGGGAAATTCTATGCTGTGGCTGACAGCCTTTGTTCATGTTATGATATTTTTTGTGGTATTGTTTTTTGGAACGGTGCTGGCACTTCAGGAGGGCGAGGAAATCCACCGCTATTTCCGCCAATCTCTGTTTCGCCAGGAGTACCGGGAAATGGTCAGAATATTAAAAGTGGTAGGTGCGGCATATGGGAAAACGCAGCTTCTTATTCTAATGGGAACCATAGCTATCTGCACAGGCGGATTATTTTTGATGGATAATCCTTACTATGGTATTCTCGGTGTAATTATCGGACTGTTGGATGCCCTTCCCTTTATCGGTACAGGAACGGTGATTTTTCCCTGGGCCGCCCTTTGTTTTGTGCAGGGCAATGGAAAAAAGGCAGCACTTCTCATGGCAATCTACCTTCTGTGCTACCTTCTCCGTCAGATTATGGAATCCCGAATGATGGGGAGGGATGCCGGCCTTTCCCCGTTTTTAACACTGGCGGCGGTTTATATCGGGATTCAATTATTTGGTATTTGGGGAGTGGTGCTTGGACCGCTGTATTTTTTAATTCTGCGGGAATCCATAGGATAAATCAGCGAAAAAATGCATTAATTACTGCTCCGTCCGCATCTTCAAGCTCTAACCCTAATGTCCGGGCAAGAATAGGGCCTTCATCCATTAAATACATTTCCTTAATCCGTGCGCCGGGCTGAAAGTCCGGTCCGGCAGCCAGGAAAAATGTTGTATAATCCGGCGAATCGGGATCATAGCCATGGGCGCCCAGGTGAAGGCCAGGATTGCCCGCTGTACTTTCCTTTGGGCAGGAACAGCCGTTGCGGAAGTAATAGCCCTCTTCGGCCTCCAGCAAAAAGGTGCACTGCGGATCTGCCCCTTTCTCCCGAATCTGCCTGCCGGTGTAAACGGCGCGGATTCCGCTTCCCGGAGTATTTTTCCATTCGCGCAGCCATGCCGCCACTTCGAACTTAAGCTTCTGATCCTGCGTATCCCGCAGATAGAGGCAGCAGGCGCCGTCTGCATTTTGTGCGGCGACCCTCCATTGCCCAAGAGCATTTCCCTTTCTCTGCGCCCAGCCCTTTTCCACAATATAATAATTAGGGTATAACACACAGGAAACATCTTTTTGATAATGATCGCCTAAAACAATAATGTTTGTCTTTTTTTCCAGCCCCATTTGGTTTAAAAGGCCCAGCAGTCCACCCAGCCGCAGATCCTGTCTCCGCAGAGCGGACATGGCCTGGGAAGAGCAAACACCGTAAAGATGCCGGGTGGTATCCACATCCGTCAGATGTGCCATTGTAAGATCCGGCCGATAGCCCCGGAAAGTCCGAAGAAGAGAGGCCTGGACAAAATTATCCAGCATGGGCTGGCGGATGCCGTCCAGCATCGAGCCATAGCGGCGGAATAAATCCAGTTCATAGCTTGCGCTTCCATTAAAAAAGGAGACGAAAAGCTGGTGCTGCCAGGGGCGATTCGCCCAGACCTCCGGCAGGTTATAAGTAATGCGGGACTGCGCAGTGACCGGCCAGAGCAGCGCTGCTGTCGTTAGCCCGGCCTTTTCCGCCTCATCAAACAGCGTCGTCCCCCGGATAAACTTCCTCTGCCAGAACCAGTCGGGTTTTTCCCTTTCCGGCTGAAAACGGAGATTATTGACGATGCCATGATGAATCGGCAGGCGGCCCGTCACGATTGTCGCATGGGCAGGGTAGGTTAAGCTGGGGCAGACACTTTTGACAAAACCACAGAAGGCGCCCCGTTCCATCAGAGCGCTGAAATGGGGAAATTCCATTAAAGCGGGAATATCCTGACTTCCCACGGCGTCCCAGGAGAGGACGATCATGGGGTTTGGCCTTTTGGAGGCAGGTGTAATTCTTTTTCTTTTTTTCCATAGCATAAGTTTATTCATCCCTTACTGTAAAAGTTCACCGCCGAATAGGCGGTCTAAGTTCAGGTATCCCAAGTGCGCCCAGCAGACTTTTACTTATGGTGGTACGACCGCTTGTGGGCGCATGGGGGTTACTGTAAATGGTATATTTTTTCGATTGTCTATTGCCGGATAATATCAAATATGGTATATTCTATTTAAGGAAATAATCGTGTTATAAGGTGGTTTCTTCATCCGTTCTCCCACGCAAAAATTCCATGTGTCTTTTAATTTCCCTCTCATATCCGCTGTCTGATGGCCTGTAAAATACTGTTCCCACTAACCCATCTGGTAAATATTGCTGATTGACATAGTGGTTGGGATAATCGTGGGCGTATTGATAATCCAGGCCCCGCCCCAGCGCAGCTGCCCCGCGGTAATGTCTGTCCTGCAAATGGGGAGGAACCGGCTCTGTCCGCCGCGTGCGGACAGTTTCCATAGCTTCATCGATGGCAGCACAGGCGGAGTTGCTCTTTGGCGCAGTTGCCACATAGGAGACCGCCTGGGATAAGATAATCTGTGCTTCCGGCATCCCCACCCGCTCGATAGCCAGGGAAGCGGAAACGGCCACCGTAAGCGCCTGCGGGTCGGCATTTCCCACATCTTCGGAGGCGCAGATCATAATTCTCCGGGCAATAAACTTAATATCTTCCCCTGCATACAGCATCCGCGCAAGGTAATACACCGCTGCATCCGGGTCGGAACCCCGCATGCTCTTAATAAACGCAGAAATCGTATCGTAATGGTTATCTCCGTTCTTATCATAATTTACCGCCCGCTTCTGGATACACTCCTGGGCTGCTGCAAGTGTGAGGTGAATCTTCCCGTCGGGACTGCGTTCTGTCGTTAAAATACCCAGTTCCACGGCATTTAACGCGGCTCTGGCGTCGCCGTTTGCAGCTTCAGCTAAAAAGTTCAGGGCGTCCGGGTCGATTTCCCCGTCGTAACTGCCCATCCCCCGCTCCTTATCTTCTATCGCCCGCCGGATAAGCTCGCGGATATCTCCTTCCCCCAGCGGCTTTAATTCAAAAATTCGGGAACGGGAAAGGAGAGCGCTGTTCACTTCAAAATAGGGATTTTCCGTCGTTGCCCCAATTAAAATCAGTGTTCCGTCCTCCACAAAGGGAAGGAGGTAATCCTGCTGTCCCTTATTAAAGCGGTGAATCTCATCCACAAAAAGGATAGTTCTGCGTCCGTACATCCCCAGGCTGTCCTTTGCTCTGGCTACGACTTCCTCCATATCTTTCTTTCCTGCCACAGTAGCATTAATCTGCTGAAATTCCCCGCTGGTCGTATGGGCAATGACCTTTGCCAGGGTCGTCTTGCCCGTGCCGGGAGGCCCGTAGAAAATAATAGACTGAAGCTTATCTGCCTGAATCGCCCGGTATAAAAGTTTATCCTTTCCTATAATATGCTGTTGTCCCACGACCTCATCTAATGTCCTTGGGCGAAGGCGGGAAGCCAGCGGCCCTTCCTTTTCCTGGGAGCTTTCCCTCATATAATCAAACAAATCCATAATCTTCCCTTCTTTTTTACCATATTTTGTACAATGCTTTGGCAGTGTTCCTTCTATATAATAAGGAGTAATCACTTGAAGCATGAAATTCAATCAAAAAATCTTTAATTTTAGTATAGCCGGGCAGGCGGCCTTTGTCAACCAAACAAACATATGTTCTTAATACGGCCTTAATCGGGTTAAAAAGGTTTGGAAAAAATTAAAAAAATGATGTTTTTTAGAGTAATGAAATGATTTTTTTAACGCCGCCTATGCTATACTGCCACTAACAAAGGGATACCAGCATTTGGAAGCCTGATAAATGAAGGGATTAAGAATAAATCTTAACTCCTGAAGCGAAGAAAAGACAGGACAGAAGTAAGGTAAGGAAAGGGGTGAGGTCATGGAGGAAAAGCCGTACAGCGGATTTTATGCAAAGTTTTTAGGGGGCTTCTCCTTAGCGTTTGAGGGCAGAGAGCTGCAGCTCAAGACCAATCCCCAGGGGAAATGCATGCAGATGTTATTATTTCTGTTAAAATCCGGGAGCGCTGGCTGTGAGAAGAGGCTGCTTTTGGAACTGGTCAGACCAGATGAGAAGGACCGGGAAAAACGGATGAATAATTTCCGCCAGCAAATCCATTTGATGCGGAAGCTGGTAAAAACCTCAGGACTTCCCGATGGGCGCTACGTCGTGGTACAGGGAAGCCGCTACTACTTTACGCAGGATTATCCGCTGAATACCGATGCAGAAGGACTGGATGACATTATCCGAAAAATTCGCAGCCGTCCGTCGAAGGGTGAAGAAACGCAAAAGCTTTACCTGGAATACTGCAAAACCTATACCGGAGAATTTCTTCCCTTTCTGGGAGGCGAGGAATGGGTCGCCATGGAAAGTGCTTACTATCAGAAATGGTATTTCGACTGTTTGAATCAGCTCTGTATCCAATTAAAAGAACAAGAAGAATATGAAACCCTCCTTCATTTATGCACATCAGCCAGCCAGTTTCATCCCTATGATGAATGGCAGGCGGTACAGATTGAATGTCTGATGGCACTGAACCGGAGAAAAGAAGCAGAAAAGGTCTATGAGGCAGCAGCGGAATTATTTTATAAGGATTTGGGATTAACCTCCTTAGACCGGGTGATGGCCCGATATCAGGAGAACACAGATGCCTACTATATGGCCCGGACGATGAGCAGCTTAAAAAACAGTCTGGAAGAATACGGAAAGGCAAAGGGGCCTTACCATTGCAGCTATCCCAGTTTCGTTGATATTTACCGCATTATTGCAAGGCGCGGCGAGAGGGAAAATGAGAAAAATCTGCTGCTGTTATGTACCTTAAGTTCAGGAAGGACGGATGGGTCAGAGGAAAAGAAGGCGGAACAGATGGAATTATTCCAGAAGGTATTAGTTCACGCAACCAGGGCGGGCGATATCTATGCCAGGTACAGCTCATGCCAGTATCTGGTACTTCTGACCGGGGCATCAAAGGGAACCGAAAAACTGATGATTTCCCGGTTAAAATCTATATGGGAAAAGGCAGGCGGTCAGGCAGGTGTCGAATTTTCTGTAAGCGAGGTAGAAGGGGCAAAGGAAGCCTGCGCCAAAGCAGATCCGGGAGCCTATGAAAAAATTTGCTAGAACATGTGAGGATTTTTTGGCAGTAGCCAGTCAGTCTCCCAAGAGGCATATAGAATGGAGGAAACGATGAAGAAGAAAGAGACATTCATCGTGCATATCATCAGTCAGGAAAATTCCACCTGGCAGGGACAGGTGACATGGCTGAATAAAGAAGATACGATGAATTTTCGAAGCTTTCTGGAGTTGGTAAAGCTGATGGATGCCGCGATGGCGGAGGAAGCAATACAGGGTTAATCAGGAAATCTGGCAGGAGAAGGGCCGGGTGGAATCGAAATAGAGGAACTTATAAACGGTTAGGACGGATAAGGAGGATGAAAAAAAGATATGGAGAAAGAGAAGAGCAGGGGGCGAACCAGAAGAAAACAACCTTCGCGGATTACAAGCTTCTTGGTTCACGAAGGGAGAAGATGGTGTGCAGCAGCATTAAGTCTGTGTCTGATACTTAACAATATGACCGGCGTGGCCTGGGCGGCAGAGGCAGCCAGCGAAGATGAAGTTCTGTTTAAGCTGACCAGCAGTTCTTTATATGAAGCCCTTCAGGAAGCAGTCCGGGAAGAAAATACCGTGGACGAAAATTTCCTCTTTGCCGGAAAAGAAAAGGACGTGGAAGCTTACGAAAAGCTGTTATTACTGGATGATGACTTATATGAGCTGAAACCGAAATTTGAACAAAAGGACGAAGCGAAAGATAAGGAGGTAGAACTGAGGATATTTGCAAGTCTGAGCTGGGAAACAGACCCGGAGAAGGAATACCAGGTCGTTGGCGATGAAAAGATTATTTTCTTTCTGAGCAATACCTCTGAGATCGAACAGACAGCAGTTATCCAGGTAGATGAACAGAAAACCGATACGATAACCGTAGTGCCCAAGAGTGCGGTTGTCATTGATGGTGAAGGTGAAGCGGAGATCTTAGAATCAGAAACTCTGGATGCAGGCGAGGCAGAAGAAACGGAGGAAGCCGCTGAGAGTGAAGGCCAGACAGGAGAGGAAAACGCAGACTTCCAGGACAGCGAAGCCGGAAAGAAGCCGGGAAGCAGCGGAACTGGCGGCAGTGGCAGTGGAAGCGGCTCTGGCGGTGGAGCATCAGGTGTAACCTCAGAAACGGAAAGTAAAGTTCAGGATGAATCAGGGAGTGTGGAAAACAGCGGAGAGCCTGCCTTAGACAGCGAAGAGACGGAAGCTGAGAAAGAAAAAGCTGAAGACAGGCAGGAGACCGATAAAGAAACCGAAGCTAAAGAAGAAAAAGAGACTCAGGAAGATAAGACGGATAATGAAAAAACCGATGAAGGAAAGACTGATGATATAAAGAACGACGAGAGCGAAAAGACCGACGAAGGTAAACACGAGACTGACAAGGAAGAAAGCGGAAAGGACGAATCTGCTAAAGAAGAGTCTGGGAAGAACGAAGAAGATAAGACCGAAGAGCAAGACAAAGGCCAGTCAACGCCGGAAGCATCGGAAAAGAATGATAAAGAAGATTTAGGCAGTTCGGATAAGGCAGATAGTACAAACGATTCCGGTCATGTTTCAGACAGCAGTTCGGATGAAGATAAAGGAAGTTCGGAAAAGGAAAGTTCCGATAAGGTAAGCAAAGAAAAGGGAAGTTCTGATAAAGGAAGTTCCGATAAGGTAAGCGAAGAAAAGGGAAGTTCTGATAAGGAAAGCACAGACAAGGAAGGTTCCGATAAGAAAAACTCCGATGAAGGAACCGAAGTTTCCGCAGGAATTTCACGAAACAGGATTCGTCTGGTGACGGATAATCTGGAAGAAAAAACCTCAGATGAGACTTTCCATGCAGATGAAGCCAGTGCTTCGGATGCTGAGCAGGAAAAACATAAGGATGAAACGAAGGCAGAAGCAGGCGAAGCGGAGACGGCAAGCGCATCGGATGCAGAGGGGGAGGAAATTGAAGGCGAATTGTACGAAGCCGTAGTGATGAATGAAGAAAGCGTTATCGTGTTTATTACTACTGCAAAAGAGCTGAAATTAAATAATCCTGCATTAAGAAAGGCAAGCGACTCTAACGCTGAACACATTACCCCGGCATTTGAAAAAGAAATTGAGTTAGAAAATGTTATTGTACAGGTAAGGGCTGATGAAAATGTCCTTCCAGAGGGTGTGACCCTTCAGGTAAAAGAATTAAAAGAAGAAGGCGAACATGCAGAACAATACGAAGAAGCAAAGGAAGCCTTGGACAGCAAGGGTACGGCATATGACGGAATGATGGCTTTAGATATCAGCTTTTTAGACAGGAAAGGCAGAGAAATAGAGCCAGATGGAAATGTACAGGTATCGATAAAAGTAAAAAAAGAGGCCTTGCCGGAAGCAGCTGACCTGGAATCGATTGCTGTTCAGCATTTGGCAGAAGAAGAGGGGGAAATCTTTGTAGAAGAAGTTGCCGACTGCGGAGATAAGACGAGAGGAAAAGTTGAGGTTGAAGCAGAGGAGCATGTGGAAGCGGCGTTTGAGGTTGGAAGTTTTTCAGTATTTACTGTGACGTGGAGGGCACATGACGGAAATGCAGAGGTTGTGAAATTTAATCTTCAATTCTGGTGCATAGGAAATGGAGAACCCCAAAATATTACGCAGGAGATTAATTATCCAGATAAATCTATTGAGATTTATGATGATGATGTCATTAAGGAAACTCAAAATACTGAAAGCTGGATCTTTCCGATGGAGGAATATGTTTCGGTTGTTCAAGGTTATTCATATGACCATGTGGAATTTGAAACCGAACCATTTTTGTTTAATAAGGATGGGAGTGGTTACTATAGCCCTGTTGTAAAAGAAGACCATTCTGGACTTAAAAAGGGAGAAGTTGTAATAGGGACAGTTGATACTATAAAAGTTAAAAAAATAGCCAAAAATCCGAGTGGTATGTCATTTGAATTTTTGGTAGAGGTTGGTAAAAAGAATGAAAAAGATCCTGTTATTTGCCCAAGCGTATGTTTGGGAGATAAGGCAGAGATAACTTTAAACATTTATTATCGTGAAGCAGGTGTTGGAATTTTAGAAACAATTGCAGAAAATGGACGATTAACGGCAAGTTACGATCTTGAAGATGGACAGAGTTATGTGTGGTATAAATGGAATCGTGAAGAATCTGTTCAGTGTCCGGAGATTACCGACGAAAACGGAAAGAAAATCAGAGATCCTCAATATCAAGTGAGCATGAGACCAGTGGCAGGAAATAAGTGGAATCTGGAATCAGGTGGAAAGATACTTAATGCCGTTCATGATGGAGGAGCAAATCATTATTATTTAGTAGCTATAAAGGATAATGCTGGAAATGAAATTATGGCATCCAGTCCGTTTTTGATGGATTATTCTGATGAAATAGTAAATGGAAGCTTCGAATCGCCAGATATAGGAAGTGTTGCAGGAGGAAAGTATCATTTTTTTGATAGGGATGCGAATGGGCTTGTATGGAAGTCAACAACTGCACAGATTGAACTTGTAAACGAGAATAGTACGGGCAGTGCTTCGGATGAACATTGTCTTGATGGAAAGGGACGACTGCCAGACGGGAAGCAATGTGCAGAATTAAATGCTCACCATGAAGGGGCGCTGTATCAGGATGTCTTAACTGTGCCAGGAGCCACACTACATTGGTCGCTTTATCATCGCGCACGCGGAAATGGTATAGCAGCTCCAAGAGACACAATGTATGTTGTAATTATGCCAACAGAGACGGCAGAACAAAAATTAAATGAGTTTACAAATAATGTTCGATCAATAATAGATGATATTAATAATAATCCTGGATCGTATTCAGATAGTACAAGAGTTTGGGAACTTACAAGCCCCAGAGCGTGGACGTTTTATACAAATGATTATGTGGTTGGTGAAGATCAATACTTTACAAGATTCTTTTTTGTGGCGGGTGATACCGCAACAAAGAGTGGATCAGTAGGAAATCTTTTGGATGATATTCGCTTCGGATCAAATCCGCCAGCAATAGCTCAAGGCGGAGTGTCTATTAAGAAAATGGTTCGAGGGTTGTCTGATGATAAGATGAAGGATTATGACCTTACCATAAAGCTTAATAAAATTGATGATAGTTATGCCAAAGATATTAAATTAGAGAAGTTTACAACGGTTAATGATGTTTATTCTGAAGTGAAAAGTGTTACTGACCTTTCAGCGGGTGAATACATTATTGAGGAAATTTTAACAGATAAAGAAAAACCTCAGACGATTTCGATCGAACAAGTAGAATTGGTTAATGGAACAGAAATTAAAACTTCGCTTCCAGTTCAGTATACGAAGGAAGGGAATCCGCAGGTTAAGATAACAATAGAGACTGGTAAATTAACATCCATACAAATTACAAATTCGTATGTTCAGCCATCCGATAGCTTTATGATTAATAAGGTGTTTAAAAATGGAAGTGGGAAGGAATTTGAACCAGATGATGTGAGTTTTTCAGATGTTGAATTTGGATTGTATGCAGCAGACGATGATTGGAAGCCTATGAGTGAGACTCCGTTAAATCGTGGAAAAGTTCAGTTAGACGATAAGGATGAAAGTAGTAACCGTAATGAAAAAGATGTAACAGGTATAGTTGAATTTTCTTCTCTTAGGGAAGGCTACTATCTTTTACGTGAAATTTCTTGGCCGACAGGATATAAACAAGCTGAGGACAGAAAGATTTTTGTGGGAAAAATAGGTGATAAGCCGGGTGTGTATCTGTATAACGGAACCGAGTATATAGGTGTAAATGATAAAGATAATATATTAGAAATTGAAAATTTTGAGGATGAAAAACTACCTGATATACCTGGAACAATTCTGCCTGACACCGGCGGCCCTGGCTTGGCAATGTTTGAACGTTATGGATGGTTCCTCTTGATGTTAGCTTTGTTAATGGCGGGTGTGGAAGTTCGCTGCTATGGTGAGCGAAAATATCGAAGAACGTCCGTAATGCAACATGAAGAAATTGACGACCCATTGTAATCTCTGGTTTATTGTAAACGTTTCAAAAACAACTAATGTAATGTAACCTGTGAGGGTATAAGAAATTGCCCTCATGGGTGTACATAAAGCACTGCAAAGATTGTATGGAGATGGTTGAGATTGAGGGCTGATAATGAATAATTGGCAGTTGGAAATCGATAGATCAAAGTACAAATTTGAACGAAACAGTAAAGGAGGCGAGGGGAAAAGAGAAGAGATGAAAAGGCATTTGTGTAGGGTATAAATGAAGTTTGTAGTAAGAAGAATTTAAGCCGTATGTGAATGTAACTAAGCAGTTGGTTATGTATTGATTAATGATTAAAAAATAAGAAAGGAAAA
>CAJUDX010000047.1 GCA_910584785.1 uncultured Lachnospiraceae bacterium
TCCTTTTTTCTTCTTGAAATTTACTTGAAATTCCTAAAACATTTCGAGGTTTTTTACTTCCTATAATTGAACTTATCGGAAGTAAGTTTTCCTCCATCACATTCATAAGTATAATACACCTTTCGGGAAATTACCATAACATTTCTCTGTGCATTTTCTTACAGAATTATTACAAAAGTTAATTTCCGTTCTAATATTGTATGGATTTCTGTACACTTCTGCACTTTTTTCCTATTTCCTCCCATAAGAGGTAACCCCTGACTTTTTTCAGCTTTCAGAAATATGGGATTGATTTTCCCTGTAAATTTGCTATAATGTTCATATATTTATCATTATCTTTTTTTTTGAACACAAATACCCGCCCAAAACATCCCCAACTTACCTCCTCTGTCCACAGCATCCGCCTGCATACTATCATTATAACTATAGAAAGACAATAAGAAAGGACCAATAACGATGAACCGACAAGCATTATTATGCAGAACCCTCTTAAAACACCCGGAAATGACCCAACGGGATTTAGCAAATAAGCTCAATGTATCTTTAGGAACAGTAAACAGCCTGCTTAAAGAATGTACTCTCTCCGGCTACATTGCCCAGGAATCTAATGGGCAGCGCTATGTAACAGACGAAGGTCATGCATTTTTATCCCCCTTTAAGGTAGATGGTGCCCTTTTTATCGCTGCCGGCTTTGGATCACGCTTTGTTCCCCTTACCTACGAAATGCCCAAAGGGCTATTAGAAGTTCAGGGTGAACGGATGATTGAACGACAGATACGCCAGCTTAACGAGGCTGGGATTTACGATATTACAATTGTTGTCGGTTATTTAAAGGAAAAATTTGAATACCTTATCGATAAGTACAATGTTTCCCTCCTCTATAACCCAGAATATGCCTGTAAAAATACCCTGGCTACCATCTATCACGCGCGCAGCGTTCTGCAGGGCCGGAATATGTACGTCCTCTCTTCTGATAACTGGATGCGTGAAAATATGTTCCATTCCTATGAATGGGGCCCCTGGTACTCTTCTGTCCATGTCTTGGGTGAAACTTCAGAATGGTGCCTTTCCTATAATAAGCGCGGTCTAATAACCAATATTCATATTGGAGGACATGATGCCTGGGTAATGTATGGACCGGCATTTTTTTCCCGCGAGTTTTCCGATGCATTTCTTCCTGTTCTTGGCGAATATTATCATCAGCCAGGAACAGAACAGTTTTATTGGGAACAGGTTTATATGGATTGGGTCAATGCAGACACTTCCAAATATCTTTCCTCATCTCAGCCCACAAAAGCTCCTGCATTCTATATTAACTGCCAGCCAGATAACCAGGTATATGAGTTTGAAAATCTGGAGGAACTGCGCCAGTTTGACGTTCAGTATAAAAACCGTTCCAATAATCAGGCAATGGCCCTGGTCTCTTCGGTGTTTGATGTCCCTGAATCAGAAATCACCCATATCCGCTGCCTGAAAGCCGGAATGACAAATAAATCCTTCCTTTTTCAAATCCACAATCGTTCCTATATCTGCCGGATTCCCGGCCCCGGAACTGAGGCATTAATTAACCGAAAAGAAGAAAAAGCTGTCTATGATACTGTCGCCCCGCTGGGCATTACCGAGCATGTTCTTTATTTTAATGGTGATACAGGCTATAAAATTTCCGAATTTTATGAACATGCCCGTACAGCAGACAGCCGCAGCAAGGAGGATATGGAACGAAGCATGGCCCTTATCCGAAGGCTGCACCAGGCTGCCCTTACCGTTGAGCACGAATTTAATTTAAGACAAAAAATTCAATTTTATGAAAGCCTTTGCCTGTCTCATGGGGGCATTCCCTTTGAAGATTATTCTGAAGTATCTGGATGGATGAGTTGCCTTTTAGCAGAAATTCAGCACAGAAATCGTCCCAAAACCCTCTGTCATATTGACCCTGTAGTGGATAATCTCTTAATTTTAGAAGATGGCTCACTCAAGCTGATTGACTGGGAATATGCTGGGATGGCCGATCCTCTTTTGGATATCGCCATGTGTTCGGTTTATTCCTATTATAGTTTTGAAGATGCCCTTTGCCTTTTGGAAATCTATCTGGAACGCACACCAGATGAAGAGGAACAATTTATCCTGACAGCCTATATGGCACTTTCCGGTTTTCTGTGGAGTCTGTGGGCAATTTATAAAAGTAATTTAGGCGAAGAATTTGGCGAATACACTATCACCATGTATCGCTATGCAAAGCAGGGCTTTCGACTCCTGCACTCTGATACGATTCACGCAGGTCAGCTCATCCGGTGTGCAGACCTGCATAAGCAGCAACCTGCCCTCTTTTAGAGAAATCGTAATAAATTTGTTAAGCAATCTTTAACCAGTTGTGCTATACTTAAAAACACATGGCAGCTGCAGAATAGCTGGGATAACTGCCATCTGACGAACACATCAGCATAAGGAGGATAATGTACATGAAACACAGACTATGGAAGGCGGTAGCTGTCGCTGGACTATTCGGATGCCTGACGTTTATCCCTGCTAAGGATTGTCTGGCTGCCGGATGGACAACATCGGGAAACAGCTGGGTTTATCTTGAAGATAACGGCACTACCCGCAAAGGCTGGATTCAGACCAGTGACGGCTATTATTATATGGATCTGTCCGACGGACACATGACCCTGGGCTGGAAACAAATTGATGGAAAATGGTATTACTTCAATGCCAATGGGCTGATGGCCCTGGGTTGGATTAAGGTAGAGGATAAATGGTACTATATGTGGCAGGACGGCACGATGGTCAAAGGATGGCTGAAGGAAGGTGATAATTACTATTACCTGCGAAGCGACGGTTCCATGTATAAAGGCTGGCGCCACATGGATAATGCCTGGTACTATTTCCGCGATGACGGGCGCTGTGTTGTCAGTGCATGGCGCTCCATTGACGATTACTGGTATTACTTTGGCGCCGACGGCAAGATGGTCACTGGCTGGAATGAAATTGCCGGAGAATACTATTACTTAAACAGTGATGGACGTATGCTCACCCGCTGGCTCAGCGACGGCACAAATAAATACTACATGGACCCGGAATCGGGCAAGATGGCGCGTACCTGGAAAGAGATTGACAATGCCTACTATTACTTTAACAACGCAGGTCATATGATGACCGGTTGGATTCAGGTAAATAATAAGTATTATTATCTGGATCCTGAAACAGGACGCATGGTTGCCAATACCACGCTGACCATTAACGGAACTGCCTATGCCTTTAATGTCGATGGCACCTGCCAGAATGCTGCAGGCGTTAATGCTGTCGTTGCCAATCCTCCGGGAACCACTGGAAACCCTGGCAATTCAACTACAAATTCAACCAGCTATGGCCCCGGCGGTTCTTCTAACGCCCCCAGCACGAATCCCGGCAGCACCGCTCCGAGTAACACCGGAGACAGTTTAAATCCCGGTTCCACCGGCGGCCCTGGCAATACTCAAAATAACGCAAGTTCTGGAACTCCCTCCGGTTCCACCGGATTAACTCCAGGAAAAACCGGCGGCCCTGGTACAAACTAAACACAGTACATCCTTACACCGCCACGAGGGTATCTAATTAAAGCGACCCTATCACATACAAACTAACTACAGTACATCCGTACACTGAGCGCCGGAAAACTCAGGCAAATAACACAAAAGAATATCAAATAGTACAGAATAAGAGAACCCGCAGCAATTGCCACAGGTTCTCTTATTTTTTCTGTCTATTTCTTTCAATGCATTACATTCCTAAATCTCTTCCTCGCCAAAGTCCAGGATTTCTTCCACTTCCTCTTCTTCGTCGTCAAGTTCATTGTCAAACTCTGCAGTTATGGCAGTTTCCGGCATATCGTCGAAGTTATCTTCATCATCATCTTCCTCAAAGGAAATTTCATCCTCCATGGCAAGGTCGGTGTTCAGCTTGACACTTTGGTAACGCTTCATTCCCGTACCCGCAGGAATTAGTTTACCAATCAGTACGTTTTCCTTTAACCCAATCAGGTGATCGACCTTCCCGTTAATCGCCGCTTCCGTCAATACCTTCGTTGTCTCCTGGAAGGATGCCGCAGAAAGGAAGGAATCCGTAGCCAGGGATGCCTTGGTAATACCCAGCATAACCTGCTTGCCCTCAGCGGGAAGCTTACCCTCAGCAATCAGTTGATCATTCATTTCATTAAATTCAAGAACATTCATGGATACACCGGGAAGCACATCACTGTCCCCGCTCTCCTCCACCTTAACCTTCTTAAGCATCTGGCGGACAATCATCTCAATGTGCTTATCATTAATATCCACACCCTGTAAACGGTATACACGCTGCACTTCCTGAATCATATAATCCTGTACAGCCCGCACACCCTTAATCTTTAAGATATCATGAGGATTTACCGAACCTTCTGTCAACTCGTCACCAGCTTCCAGATACTGTCCCTCCTGCACCTTAATTCGAGAACCATAAGGAATCAGATAGGTTTTGGAATTTCCGGTTTCATTATTAGTCACCGTAATTTCCCGCTTTTTCTTGGTATCCTTGATTGCCACTGCCCCGGCAAACTCCGTGATAATAGCAAGTCCCTTCGGCTTTCTGGCCTCAAAAAGCTCCTCAACACGGGGAAGACCCTGGGTAATATCACCGCCTGCTACCCCACCGGTGTGGAAGGTTCGCATCGTCAGCTGCGTACCCGGTTCACCGATAGACTGTGCGGCAATAATTCCTACAGCCTCACCCACCTGCACCGGCTGCCCGGTTGCCATGTTCGCCCCGTAACACTTTGCACACACGCCGATATGGGACTTACAGGAAAGGACAGTACGGATTTTTACTGACTTTCGCCCGGTCTTTTCCAGTACCTGGATCACTGCCTTTGCCCGCTTAGGCGTACACATATGATTTGCCCGGACAATGATTTCCCCCGTATCCGGGTCGGCGATCGTCTCTGCAATATAGCGCCCGGTCAGACGATCTTCAAGTGATTCAATGGTTTCCCGTCCATCCATAAAGGCTTTGATTTCCATATAAGGAATCTCGCCGCCCTCGCAGCAGTCCACTTCGCGGATAATTAAATCCTGCGATACATCGACCAGACGGCGGGTCAGATAACCTGAGTCTGCCGTACGCAGAGCCGTATCGCTAAGACCCTTTCTTGCACCGTGCGCAGAGATAAAGTACTCCAATACATCCAGGCCTTCACGGAAATTGGACTTAATCGGAAGTTCGATGGTATGTCCGGTCGTATCCGCCATCAGGCCGCGCATGCCGGCAAGCTGCTTAATCTGCTTATCCGAACCACGGGCGCCGGAATCTGCCATCATAAAGATATTGTTATACTTATCCAGTCCAGTTAACAGATCATGGGTCAGCTGATCATCCGTATTTTTCCAGGTTTCAATTACTTCTTTATAACGCTCTTCTTCCGTAATCAAACCACGGCGGAAGTTTTTGGAAATATGGTCAACGGTATCCTGTGCATCAGCAATCAACTGCTTCTTTGACTCTGGAACGGTCATATCTGAAATGGATACGGTCATCGCCGCCCTGGTTGAAAACTTATAACCAATCGCTTTAATATCATCCAGGGTAATCGCCGTCTGGATTGCACCATGAACATTGATAACCTTTTCCAGGATCTGCTTTAACTGCTTCTTTCCCACATGGAAATCCACTTCCAGCTTAAGCTCATTTTCCGGGATACTCCTATCCACAAAGCCTAAATCCTGCGGAATAATTTCATTGAAGATAAATCGTCCAACGGTAGACTGGATAATGCTGGTCTTTACCTTTCCGTCAGGCATCACCTTGTTCACCCGGACTGTAACCCGGCTGTGCAGAGTAACTACCTTATTTTCATAGGCAAGAATCGCCTCATTTACACTCTTAAAGATGCTTCCCTCACCCTTGGCTCCCGGACGCTCCTGGGTCAGATAATAAATACCCAGAACCATATCCTGGGACGGAACAGCCACAGGGCCACCGTCGGAAGGCTTTAACAGGTTATTGGGCGACAGCAGCAGGAAACGACACTCTGCCTGCGCTTCCACGGAAAGCGGCAGATGAACAGCCATCTGGTCGCCGTCAAAGTCCGCATTAAATGCCGTACAAACCAATGGATGAAGCTTTATCGCCTTTCCCTCAACCAGAATCGGCTCAAACGCCTGAATACCCAGACGATGCAGGGTAGGCGCGCGGTTTAACATCACCGGATGCTCTTTGATAACATCCTCCAAAACGTCCCAAACCTCCGGCTGGAGGCGCTCAACCATCTTCTTTGCATTTTTAATGTTGTGGGCAGTGCCATTTGACACCAGTTCCTTCATAACAAACGGCTTAAACAGTTCAATCGCCATTTCCTTGGGCAGGCCGCACTGATAAATTTTCAACTCAGGTCCCACAACAATTACAGAACGCCCGGAATAATCCACACGCTTTCCTAACAAGTTCTGACGGAAACGCCCCTGCTTACCCTTTAACATATCGGAAAGGGATTTTAAGGCACGATTGCCCGGTCCGGTTACCGGTCTGCCGCGGCGTCCATTATCAATCAGGGCATCCACGGCTTCCTGAAGCATACGCTTTTCATTGCGGACAATGATATCCGGTGCACCTAACTCCAGAAGCCTTGCCAAACGGTTATTTCGGTTAATAATCCGGCGATATAAGTCATTTAAGTCGGAAGTTGCAAAACGTCCGCCGTCCAGCTGTACCATCGGGCGGATATCCGGCGGAATAACAGGAATAACATCCATAACCATCCACTCCGGCTTATTGCCTGAATTGCGGAAGGCCTCAACGACTTCCAGCCGCTTGATAATTCTGGCCCTCTTCTGACCGGAGGCATCCTTTAAACCTTTACGGAGAACTTCCGAATCTTTTTCCAGATCAATGGCCTTTAAAAGCTCCTGAATCGCCTCCGCGCCCATTCCCACGCGGAAAGCGCCATAGCCGTTCTTTTCTATCTCTTCCCGGTACTCCTTCTCGGATAAAACCTGCTTATACTGCAGGCCAGTTTGTCCGGGATCTAATACAATATAGGAAGCAAAATATAACACCTTCTCCAAAGTTCTCGGAGAAATATCTAAAATCAATCCCATACGGGAAGGAATCCCTTTAAAATACCAGATATGGGATACAGGAGCAGCCAAAGCGATATGGCCTACACGCTCCCTGCGGACGCTGGCTTTTGTCACCTCTACGCCGCATCGGTCGCAGATCACACCTTTATAGCGAATCTTCTTATACTTGCCGCAATGACACTCCCAGTCCTTGGTCGGGCCGAAAATCCTCTCACAAAACAAACCGTCCTTTTCCGGCTTTAACGTTCTGTAATTGATGGTCTCCGGTTTTTTTACCTCGCCGTGGGACCACTCTAAAATCTTTTCTGGAGAAGCCAGGCCAATTTTGATCGCGTCAAAGGTTAAGGGCTGATAAGTTGCATTAGTCTCTGGCATGAGCGCATACTCCCTTCTATTTATTCTTCCTCATCCGAATCATCATATCCATCGTCATCCAAATCATCCAGATATGAATCGGGTTCATCCTCATAATCATCCTCGTCCTCAACTGCCACCAGCTCGTCATTTTTAAACTCCTGCTTTTGATAGCCATAATCAGCAAAGGACTCTTCATCCTGATATTGGCGGTCACCCTCGATAATTGAGCGGAGATCGGTTTCTCCATAGTCAATATTTTCGCTGAGTTCCACCTCGGTATTATCATCCCGCAACACTTTAACATCCAGACCAAGGGACTGTAATTCCTTTAACAATACCTTAAAGGACTCAGGGATTCCCGGCTCAGGGATATTTTCACCCTTAATAATCGCCTCGTAAGTCTTAACACGCCCCACAACGTCGTCGGACTTCACTGTTAAGATCTCCTGCAGCGTATAGGATGCACCATAAGCCTCCAGCGCCCAAACTTCCATCTCACCAAAACGCTGTCCGCCAAACTGCGCCTTTCCGCCCAGTGGCTGCTGGGTAACTAAGGAGTATGGGCCAGTCGAACGCGCATGGATCTTGTCGTCAACCAGATGGTGAAGCTTAAGATAATGCATGTGTCCAATGGTTACCGGACTGTCAAAATATTCTCCCGTCCGACCATCGCGCAGACGAACCTTTCCATCCCGGCTTAAAGGAACCCCTTTCCAGACTGCGCGGTGTTCCAGATGGCTGCCTAAATACTCCAAAACCTCCGGCTTCAGCGTATCCTTATATTTTTCCCGGAAATCTTCCCATTCGGAGTTGACATAATCGTTTGCCACATCCAGGGTATCCATAATATCCATCTCATTTGCCCCGTCAAATACCGGTGTGGAGATATTAAATCCCAGCGCCCTTGCCGCAAGGCTTAAATGAATTTCCAATACCTGTCCGATATTCATACGGGAAGGCACGCCAAGAGGATTCAGCACGATATCCAGCGGACGTCCGTTGGGAAGGAAAGGCATATCCTCCACTGGAAGCACACGGGAAACCACACCCTTATTTCCATGACGTCCAGCCATCTTATCACCCACCGAAATCTTTCTCTTCTGGGCAATGTAAATGCGGACAGTCTGATTTACTCCTGGGCTTAACTCATCGCCATTTTCACGGGTAAACACCTTGGCATCAACAATAATTCCATACGCGCCATGCGGAACCTTCAGCGAAGTATCGCGAACCTCTCTGGCCTTCTCGCCAAAGATCGCCCGAAGCAGACGTTCTTCCGCGGTCAGCTCGGTTTCCCCCTTGGGCGTAACCTTGCCTACCAGAATATCTCCTGCCCGAACCTCCGCACCGATACGGATAATTCCCCGCTCATCCAGATCCTTTAAGGCATCCTCGCCCACACCGGGGACATCGCGGGTAATCTCTTCCGGCCCAAGCTTGGTATCCCGCGCCTCTGCCTCATATTCTTCGATATGCACGGAGGTATACACATCCTCCTGCACCAGACGCTCACTTAATAAAACCGCATCCTCGTAATTATAACCCTCCCAGGTCATAAAGCCAATCAGCGGGTTCTTGCCCAGAGCAATCTCACCCTTATCCGTGGACGGCCCGTCAGCAATCACCTCTCCGGCCTCCACCTGCATCCCCTTAAACACAATCGGTTTCTGGTTATAGCAGTTTGACTGGTTGCTGCGCTTAAACTTGGTTAAACGGTAAACATCCTTCTGGTTGTCTTTACTTCTGCGGATAATAATTTCGTTCGACGCCGCGCGCTCAACCACGCCGGCATTCCTTGCCACCACGCACACGCCGGAGTCTACCGCCGCCTTTCCTTCAATTCCCGTACCCACCACTGGGGCCTCCGTGCGAAGCAGGGGAACAGCCTGACGCTGCATGTTCGAACCCATCAGGGCACGGTTTGCATCGTCATTTTGCAGGAAGGGAATCATAGAAGTAGCCACCGAGAACACCATCTTCGGGGATACATCCATCAAATCAATATTTTTCTTCTGAAATTCGGAAGTCTCCTCGCGGAAACGACCAGAAACGTTATTATGAACAAAGTGACCATCCTCGTCCAACGGCTCATTTGCCTGCGCCACGACGAAATTATCCTCTTCGTCTGCAGTTAAATAAACCACTTCATCCGTTACCACAGGATTTGCCGGATCACTCTTATCTACTATCCGGTAAGGCGCCTCGACAAAGCCATACTGATTTACCCTGGCATAGCAGGCCAGGGAGTTAATCAGACCAATGTTCGGACCTTCAGGAGTCTCAATCGGACACATCCTCCCATAATGGGTGTAATGCACGTCACGAACCTCAAATCCTGCCCTCTCTCTGGACAAACCGCCAGGCCCCAGTGCGGACAAACGCCGCTTATGGGTAAGTTCGGATAAGGGGTTATTCTGATCCATAAACTGGGATAACTGGGAACTTCCAAAAAACTCCTTCACAGCTGCCGTGACCGGCTTAATATTTATCAGTGACTGCGGGGTAAGCGACTCCACATCCTGCGTCGTCATTCTCTCGCGCACCACTCTCTCCATACGGGAAAGGCCAATCCGGTACTGGTTCTGCAAAAGTTCACCCACTGCACGGATTCTTCGGTTTCCCAAATGATCAATATCATCGGACGTACCCACTTCTTCCTCTAAGTGCATATTATAATTAATAGAAGCAAGAATATCTTCCCTCGTAATATGCTTGGGAATTAACTCATGAACACTTCGGGAAACTGCGTCTTTAAGCGCCTCTTCATCCTGCCCGTATTCCTCCAGAAGTTTTTCCAGCTCAGGATAAAACACCAGCTCGGTTATTCCAGCATCCTTCGGTTCAAACGAAACATATGCACTTAAATCAACCATCAAATTCGAAAGCACCTTCTGCTTCCTGGTCGGGCCTTCAATCCATACAAAAGGAACCGCTGAGTTTTGAATCTTATCCGCTAAATCCTTATCCACCACCGTACCGGCTTCTGCCACGATTTCACCAGTGCTGGTATTGATGACATCCTCTGCTAAAGTATGTCCTTTAATTCGATTTCTAAAATGAAGCTTTTTATTAAATTTATATCTTCCAACTTTTGCCAAATCATATCTTCGGGGGTCAAAAAACATCAAATCCAACAAATTCTTAGCACTATCCACACTTAACGGCTCACCTGGACGAATTTTCCGGTACAGCTCCAAAAGACCATCCTCATAGGTTTCCGACGGATCTTTCCCAAAGCTCGCCAGAATCTTCGGTTCCTCGCCAAACAGTTCCAAAATCTCCGCATTCGTGCCGAAGCCCAGTGCGCGAACCAGGACAGTTACTGGTACCTTTCTTGTCCGGTCTACACGGACATAAAAAATATCGTTCGAATCTGTCTCATACTCCAGCCATGCACCACGGTTGGGAATTACCGTACAGGAATATAATTCCTTTCCTACCTTATCATGGGTAATGCCATAGTAAATACCGGGGGAACGAACCAGCTGGCTTACGATAACACGCTCTGCGCCATTAATAACGAAAGACCCCGTATCCGTCATCAGCGGAAGATCTCCCATGAAAATCTTGTGTTCATTAAGCTCATTCGGTTTATCTTTATTACAAAGACGTACTTTCACCTGCAAAGGCGCTGCATAGGTAGCATCCCTTTCCTTGCATTCTTCAATGCTGTACTTAATATCATCCTTGCACAGCTTAAAGTCCACAAATTCCAAACTTAAATGTCCGGCAAAGTCTGCAATGGGAGAGATGTCTTCAAAAACCTCTTTCAGGCCCTCTTCTAAGAACCACTGATAAGAGTTTTTTTGAATCTCGATCAGGTTTGGCATCTCAAGAACTTCCTTCTGCCTTGAGAAGCTCATTCTCATGCTCTTACCGGCCTTCACCGGACGCATTCTGCTTTTCTCCATATGACGTTTCACCCCTGTTTTCATGATTATTCCAACCCGCTCACGGTAGATAGGAGCGAGGCAATTCATCCTCCGCCTAAACAGAAGGGGAATCCTTGCTATTCCTGTTAACTATGACGATAACTTCCTTTTCAGGCAAAATAAGCCTACGTATAGGCCCACGCCGCCATAATAGTGCACATTCCATCTTAACACAAGGCTGTCAAGGTGTCAAGCATTTTTTGCTTGCCTTTTTTTCAATAAAATGGTATACTAGTTTAGATATTGGGCAGGCGGGATTTTGACGATTTATCGCCTGTTACACGTAAGATTGGAGGGTTCCCCAAGATGAGTACATTTTTGAAAGTTCTCTTTGTGATTCTGGTAATTCTAATCATCATCCTGGCTGTGCTTTACTATTTCGGACGCAAGCTGGAACGGCGGCAGGCAGAACAGCAGTCGATGCTAAAGGCAGCCGAACAAGTGGTGTCGATGTTGATTATTGACAAAAAGAAGTTAAAAATCAAGGAATCAGGGCTGCCAAAGATGGTCATTGACCAAACACCGAAGTATATGAAATGGGCAAAGGTTCCTATTGTTAAAGCAAAGGTTGGTCCTAAGATTATGACGCTGATTGCAGACGATAAGGTTTTTGCAACACTGCCGGTTAAGGCTGAGGTTAAGGCAGTAGTCAGCGGAATTTATATCACGCAGATTAAAAGCGTCCGGGGCGGAAAAATTGAAGCTGCTCCTGCAAAAAAGAAAGGGCTTCTGGGACGCTTTAAGAAAGACAAGGGGGATACCGCGAAGAAGGAATCCGGGAAAAAAGAAGGAACAAAAAAAGGATAATACAGTAAAATATGGAGAATAGAGGCTGCCGAAAAAGGCAGCCTTTTTCAATAAAACTTCATCCATTATAACACTGCTTCATCCATCGTAATATTTCATCCATTATCAGCTTATTCAAATTCCTTGTCCTGATAAACCACCCTGCCCTCACAAATCGTCATTTTTACCTTTCCCTCAAATACTTCCCCCAAAAACGGGCTATTGCTCGCCTTAGAAACAAAGCTATCTGCCTTCCATTCCTCGTGCGCATTAAAGAGTACCAGGTCCGCCGGCGCCCCTGCCTCAATGCATCCTCCCTCCAGATGATAAAGCTGCGCCGGATTCCAGCTCATCTTCTGCATTAACTCCACCATAGTCAAATGTCCCGGCTTTACCAGTTCACGAAGCCCCAGGGCCAGAGAAGTCTCCAACCCAATTATCCCGCTGGGCGCTTCCGTCAATGGCTGTTCTTTCTCTTCGCGGCTGTGCGGCGCATGATCCGTGGCAATCACATCAATCGTCCCATCCCTGAGCCCCTCAATCAGCGCCTTCCTGTCCTCTTCCGTTCTAAGCGGCGGATTCATCTTCGCCAGACTGCCATGCTTTAGCACCGCTTCCTGGGTCAATGTAAAATGATGCGGCGTCACCTCCGCCCATACCTTCGCCCCCAAATCCTTTGCCATCCGCACCGCTGCCACGGCATTTTTTGAACTGATATGCTGAATTTCCACTGTCGCTCCGACCGCAAGAGCAATCATACAGTCCCTGGCAACCATACAGTCCTCAGCCAGCGCAGGCGAACCGTAAATCCCCAGCTCCTGTGACACCTTTCCATGATTTATCCCATTTTGCATAATCAGTGCCGGATTCTCTTCATGCAGGCTAATGGGAAGCCCCAGCCGTGCCGCCTCCTCCATAGCCCTCTTCACCAGACACTCTTCAGTCAGCGGAATCCCATCATCGGTAAAACCCACAGCCCCCGCCGCCTTTAAGCCTTCCATATCCGTCAGCTCCTGACCGCCAAAATTGACCGACACCGCACCACAAGCCAGTACATGAATCCCCGTCTGCCTGCCTTTTTCCAAAACCTCAGCCAGGGTTTCCCGGTTATCTATCTTTGGCTTTGTGTTTGCCATGCAGACAACTGTGGTAAATCCTCCCTTTGCTGCTGCTCTGGCCCCCGTGATTATATCTTCCTTATACGTAAACCCTGGGTCCCGGAAATGCACATGGACATCCACCAGTCCAGGCGCCACCACAAGTCCCGAAGCATCTATCACCTGATCATACCTTTCTTTGTCCGGTGCCGACGCATTTTCACCAGATTGACTGCCGGATTTTACAAGCACCTTCCTGATACGTTTTCCATCCAGCACAATATCTGCCGTTTCATCCATCCCGGACTTCGGGTCCACGACTCTGCCGTTTTGAATTAAAATCATTGTTCATCCCACCTTCCTTAGTTTTCTCGGCCCGCGAATAATAATGTCGGCAAATACGCTAAAATTCCCTCAATTCCCTCTACCTCATAATCCGCCAGGCTACGGTCAAACCCAAATCTGTCATCAATTAAAGCGGCTACGACTATTCCAGCATCATGTGCCGCCCGAATCCCCACCGTAGAATCTTCCAGCACAAAGCATTCCTCTTCCTTCACGCCCAGATGACTTGCTGTGTAATGATAAATCTCCGGATCGGGCTTGCTCTTTCTGAACTGATCTCCTGTAACTACTAATTCAAAATAATCCAGGATATGGTTCTGAAACAACACATGGAGCACCAGCTGCCGATGGGTGGAAGAGGCCACAGCCAGCCGATATCCCCTTTGTTTTAACTCCTCTAACACACGTTTTGCCTCACTGCGAAAAATCGTCGTATAATCCAAGCCTTCGCTGACATCTATCCACCCGCGATAATCCTGCCGAAGCTGGCGCCAGTCCTGACCATTGGCAATTGCCCTCTCCATAATCTCCCAGCTGTCCTGTGAGGTCCGCCCTACAATCTTCACAATATCGGCTTCCTCCACAGCCGGATTTTTATACTGAGCAAATTCCAGCATCGCTTTCAGATACACACCTTCACTGTCAATCAACACACCATCCATGTCAAAAATAACTGTATTTATCATCGCTTCCTCCATCCTGCAATATCCCTGTAAAAACTTCTTTTTCCGTGTTCTTCCCCAAACAATACCGCCAGCTGCCATACCCCAGCCAGCCTTCAGGCACGTTCTACCGCAGCCTCTGCCCGCATTTTGGACAATAATTGGAATCCCCTGAAGCCTCATACTTACAGATAGGGCACCGCAGAGTTTTAGAAGGATCGGCATCTTCGTCCGTCTGCCTGCCATACATTCCCGGCCTTACTTTTCCATTTTCCAGCAATCGTAGGTCCTCCGGCCCAATCACCACCTGTTCGCCGCGCGCAATTGCCTTCCCCTTGTCTGTACATAATTCATATACCGCATCACAGCAATCCATCTTCACTAAAAACCGTTTATTCCACTTAAATAACGGAATAAAAAAGAAACTAAAATAATAATACGTCATTAAAACCTGACACGGAGCCATCCTTTGACAAAACTTACACACCAGCTGCCCCGTATACACCAGGACTTTTCTCCCCTGGCTGATACCACCAATAAAAATCATCCTGCTATCCTCCGTTTCTTTCTGGATAGCATTATAGCAAAGATCTGCAATTTTCGCAATTTATCTTTCTTTCACCATTTATCTTTCCCATCCCCCACTTTCATCTTTACAACTTAGAAGTGGGGGACTTCTTTGATAAGTTAAAAACAGCAGAATGGTCACTGTGTTTTCAACCATACTGCTGTTTTTATTTCTTCCCTTGTTTTTCTTCCGGCTCCTTATTGTGCCATTCTCTCTGTTCTTCCATAAAAAGTCAGGAGATAGAGGCCGCATAAGCCGACAATTGCATAAACAATCCTGGAAAACCAGTTGCTTCCAAATAAAAAGGACACCAGATTAAAATTAAAAAATCCAATCAGCCCCCAATTCACCGCACCAATAATCCCAATCGTCAGTGCTGTTCCATCTAATGCTTTACTCATGGAAAAAACCTCCTTTTTCTCTTTCGAGCACGCTTGAAATTTTTCTTTTCTGTGCTTCTTAACCTTAACTCAGGCTGCCCTTGGCGTTCTCACCCGCCATACGAAAAGTTTCTCCCATTCGATTGTTTTTTATTCCTTCATCGCCTCATGTTCCCTTATCAATTCCTGATAAAGGGTATAAAAACTCCACGAAACGTTCTGCGGCGTTACAATGGCCTTTAATGCTATTTTGGGCACACCGGCCTTTCGCAATTCAGCAAGAAGCCGATCTATCCTTTCACTGGTAAAATTTTTCATCACCAGCACATCCTGCAGAATAACTGGAAGTTCTTCCTGTCCTGTCATCTCACTTGCCGAAAATCCTTCCACTCCGGCTAACCATCCCACCTGTTCCAATACCTGTTTTGGCCCAATATTTTTTATCCGCACGCCCATGCGAACCAAAACGCTTTTCATTAAACGAACGTTTTTTTCTTTTTCCTTTTGCCTTCCCTTTTGTTCGTCCTTCTCTTCCACCGCCTGATAATACAATACCATTTCCTGCACTTTTGGCATAGCTCTTCTTTCCTCCTCCCGTTTTCCCTGCTTTTATCCTTGCTTTAACACAATTCGTTTATCTTACCTTAAGCGCCACGGCACGCTTTGATTATTCTTCCACCTTCCACCCGGACAAGGCCTTTGCAAACGCATTGTTTAACGGCTCCTGCGCCTCCTTCTTCTGTTTGTTCATATATTGCGCCACATCTTTTTTCGTCACACCGGCGCCTTCCCGCTTTCGCCGCTCCTTAAACGCCGAAAGTTTTTCTTTATATCCGCACTGGCAGACAAAAATCTGCTTATCCTCCTTTCCCCTCAGCTCCAGTTTTTTATGGCAATTAGGACATCTTGCATTTGAAGTCCGGGAAATGGTTTCCCGATAACCGCAGGCTCGATCCTGGCAGACGAGCATTTCACTGTTTTTTCCCTTAACCGCTAGCATACGCTTTCCGCAATTAGGGCATTTGGTATTGGTCAGATTATCATGTCGAAAGCTTCCCTCTCCCTGTTTAATTTGAGCAATTAATTCCTTAGAATAGCTGCGGATATCCTTCATAAATACCGTTCGCTTTAAATTACCCTTAGCGATTCTGGAAAGCTTCATTTCCCAGGCAGCCGTTAGTTCCGGTTTCTTTAAATCCTCCGGCACCAATTCCAGAAGCTGTTTTCCCTTAGAAGTAATAAAAATATCCATTCCCCTTTTTTCTATCAGAAAACTGGAAAACAGCTTTTCAATCATATCTGCACGGGTTGCCACCGTACCCAATCCCCCGGTTTCACCCAATGTCTTAACCATCACCTTATCGCGGGTTTCCAGATAAGCCGTCGGATTTTCCATCGCAGAAAGCAAAGAAGCTTCATTAAAAGGGGACGGCGGCTTGGTCTTGCCTTCAGTTATCTGCAAAAACAATCCCTTTAATACCTCTCCTTTGTTCAATGCAGGAATATTCTGGTTTTTAGGCCCGACTTCTCTTTCCTCCTGGCCTCCCCGTCCAGACTGACCGGCATTACCATCCTCCTCCCATTCCTCCAGTTCGTTAAAATCTTCTGCCCCGTCCCAGTAAACTGCCTTCCAGCCCAGATCCTTGACAACCGCACCATTTGCCAAAAAGCATTCTTCTTTGACATTAACCACCATATTCATCTGTTCATAACAGTAAGGCGGATATAAAACAGCCAAAAAACGCCGCACCACCAAATCATAAATCCTCCGCTCATCGATGGTCATATGGTCAAGTTGGACGAATTGCTCCGTGGGAATAATGGCATGATGATCGGAAACCTTAGCATCATTGACAAAAAAGGGCTTTTCTGGCAGAGCGCGGTTTATTATGCTTCCCGCCAGCTTTTTATATGGTCCCACACCGCAGGCTTTCAGTCTTTCCTTAATTGTAGGCAGAATATCGCCGGTCAGATAGCGCGAATCTGTGCGGGGATAAGTTAAAACCTTATGATTTTCGTAAAGGCGCTGCATAATTGTCAATGTTTCCTTGGCAGAATAATGAAAACGCCGGTTTGCCTCCCGCTGAAGCTCGGTCAAATCATAGAGCAGAGGGGCCATTTTTTTCTTTGGTGTCCGCTTAACTTCTTTTACTATACCATCTTTCCCCGAAAGTGCCTTTTTTAATTCTTCTATCCTCTGCCGGTCAAAGGAGCGAAAGCTTTTCGATTTTCCATCCTGCCAGGTCAGAGATAGCAAACTTCCCCCGCCGGATTTTCCCGCTGCTGTCCCTGGATTCCACTTCGCCAAAAGACCATAATAGCATTGGGGAACAAAATTTTTGATTTCCTTTTCCCTTGCCGCAATCATTGCAAGCGTGGGAGTCTGCACCCGCCCACAGGATAATTGGGCATTATATTTACAGGTCAGTGCACGTGTGGCATTAATTCCCACTAACCAGTCCGCCTCTGCCCTGCACATGGCTGCATCATATAACAACTCATAATCATTTCCATCCTTTAAATGGGCAAAACCCTCCCGAATCGCCTTATCCGTCACCGAAGAAATCCAAAGCCGCTTTAAGGGCTTATGGCAATCTGCCTTTTTTAAAATCCACCGGGCCACCAGTTCCCCTTCTCTCCCCGCATCTGTGGCAATAATCACTTCGCTGACATCCTTCCGGTAAAGAAGGGCTTTTACTGCCTGATACTGCTTTGCTGTCTGGCGAATGACCTCAAGGCGGAAGCTCTCCGGCAGTATAGGCAGATCTTCCATCTTCCACTCCCTAAACCGCTTGTCATAATCTTCCGGGTCAGCCAGCGTTACCAAATGCCCTAACCCCCAGGTCACAATATAGTTTGTCCCTTCGATGCCGCCGTCAATTTTTTTCGTGCACTTTAACACCCGTGCAATATCCCTGCCCACCGAAGGCTTTTCTGCAATTACCAGGGATTTCATCCTCTTTATTTCCTCCTTCTGCTAAACACCACAACAAATAAAAGCTGTCCATCCTGCACCAGCGCGCATCCGGGTTTCCTTCCCATAAGCTCTGGCAGAATAAACAGCTTATCTGCAGTGATTCACTTATTCCATACGTCTTATTCAGCGCCTACATTCGACACATCAAACCGGAAAATACCATCGGTCATCCTCCAGCTGTAGCTGAAACCATTCGGGAACACATAAGCCGCTTTGGCAAATACAGCATTAAATAAATCGGGGCGCGTAGCATACTGATCATATACGCAGGTCATGGTATAGGTACCATTTCCATTATCCTCAAAATTCTTATCCATTAAGCCATACTCCATCAGCTTCGCCGTCCAGTACGCGGTATCTTCTGCCGTGGCATTCTTCGACGAAGTCGGCGGAACCTTATCCGTCACCCAAAGACCGTCGTTATCCAAATGACCGCCATTACAAACCAGGTTTGACAGCATAACGCCGTTTGTCTCAAAGTAACGCCAGTTATTATCAATAAATCTCCATCCAGTAACTGTATAACCGTTAGCATCAAAATAATACCAGTTTCCATCAATCTGCTGCCAGGTCGATACCGGGAAAGAGCCGTCAGCCTCTACATACTGCCGCTGCCAGAACTCTCCGCCCTCCAGCTGCACCCACTCGCCTGCCAGAGCCGGAAATACCGATAATACCGACAAGCCTGCCGCCATTCCCATCGCCAATAACCGTTTCTTATGCAATCTCATGTTTCTATCCTCCTGCACTAATCCTGTAAATTCCTGTTTTAGACTACAATCGCGGAAAGACCTCCTTGTACACTCTTCCGCAGGTATCAGACAGAAAAAAACTGTCCATTACTAAACAGATTATACCCTGTTTTCCCAAGATATGCAACTAAAAAACCGTTTTCTTCCTCTTACAGCTTTCTTACAAATAAATTTTTCCGTAAATTTTATCCTCCTGAAAACCCGCTCATGCACCGCTCGCCGCCCGATCTTCTTCTCCATTACCGTTCCAGTCCACATCGTATGTACGCTCCACGGTAAATCTGATGAGGCTGCCAGTTTGTGTTCACTCCTTTTGATGCGATTTTTCGCCCTGTTTTTATTTTGCTGTGGGAACATTATGCAGCACCCATACTGCACACAATCAGCGCTTTTATGAATAAAAAAACTCCAAAAACCCGCCATTCTTTACTAATCCCGGCGTTTTCAGGAGTTTTTCTTTATGGACCCGATGGGATTCGAACCCACGGTCTCTGCGTTGCGAACGCAGCGCTTTCCCAGCTAAGCTACGAGCCCTTTTCAATCACGAACTACATTATACCGCATTTCTATGACAAATACAACAAATTTTTTTATTTTCCTTAAAATTTTCCTTAAAATTCCCAAAAAACACCCCCGCCAGTCCTCCCGGCAGGGATGCTCTTTCTTTTTTCTGTTTGACATCATATCTGCATCAGCTGCCAGATATTCCGCCTAATGCCGTGCCTCCAGACGCACCAGTGCCCTTTTAAGAGCCAGTTCCGCCCTGGACACATCAAGTTCCGCGCCGCCGCCGGCAAGGCGCTTCTCAGCCCTTCCCTTAGCTTCCTGTGCACGTTTCTCGTCGATTTCCTCAGGCCATTCGGCAACCTCTGCCATTATCGTAACCTGTTCAGGCATGACCTGGATAAAGCCTGCCATCAGCGTGGCCCTCTTTACCTCGCTGCCCTCGTGAATCTTTAAAATTCCGGGCGCCACAATCGCCGTCAGCGGAATATGCCTGGCATATACACCAATCTGACCCTCGGTGGTGGTCAGCTCCACCATCTGGGCTTCTCCCTGATAAAAGGTTTTATCGGGAGTTATTATCTCTAATTTAAAGACATCTGCCATAGCCTTCCCCCCTATTTCACACGGGCGAGAACGTCATCTATATTACCTGCGTTTAAGAACAGATTCTCCGGAATATCATCGTGCTTGCCCTCCAGGATCTCTTTAAAGCCCTGAATGGTTTCGCTTAATGGCACATAACGTCCTTCCAGACCGGTAAACTGTCCGGCAACGAAGAATGGCTGGGACAGGAATCTCTGGATCTTACGCGCACGGGATACGGTAAGCTTGTCCTCCTCAGAAAGCTCGTCCATACCAAGCATGGCAATAATATCCTGTAATTCCTTATACTTCTGCAATACCTCCTGCACACCGCGGGCTACCTTATAATGGTCCTCGCCGACGATACGCGGGTCAAGGATACGGGAGGTGGACTCTAACGGGTCAACCGCCGGATAAATACCTAATTCCACGATGGAACGGGAAAGTACGGTCGTAGCATCCAAGTGCGCGAACGTATTTGCCGGAGCCGGGTCGGTAAGGTCATCCGCAGGTACATAAACTGCCTGTACGGAAGTAATGGAACCGCTCTTGGTGGAGGTGATACGCTCCTGCAATGCACCCATCTCCGTCTGCAGTGTCGGCTGATAACCTACTGCGGAAGGCATACGACCAAGCAGTGCGGACACCTCGGAACCTGCCTGGGTGAAACGGAAAATATTGTCAATAAACAAAAGTACATCCTTTCCGCCTTCATCACGGAAGTACTCTGCCATGGTGAGCCCGGTAAGACCTACACGCATACGCGCCCCCGGCGGCTCGTTCATCTGACCGAATACCATGGTCGTCTTATTGATAACGCCGGATTCCTTCATTTCATAGTATAAGTCATTGCCCTCACGGGTACGCTCGCCTACGCCGGTAAATACGGAGTAGCCGCCGTGCTCAGTAGCGATATTACGGATAAGCTCCTGGATTAATACCGTCTTTCCTACACCCGCGCCGCCGAACAGACCAATCTTACCACCTTTCTGGTAAGGGCAGAGAAGGTCTACAACCTTGATTCCCGTTTCCAGGATCTCGGTTTCTGTGGACTGTTCCTCAAATGTCGGTGCTTTTCTATGGATAGGAAGATGCTTCTCCACCGTTGGAGCGGGCTGGTTGTCAATCGGATCGCCCAGAACGTTAAAGATACGTCCCAGGGTATTCTCACCTACCGGAACGGTAATGGGTGCGCCTGTTGCTACAGCCTCCATCCCTCTTACCAGACCGTCGGTAGAACCCATGGCGATACAACGAACCGTATCATCACCCAGATGCTGGGATACCTCTGCCACAAGCTTTTTGCCGTCCTTCATGGTGATGTTAATTGCATCATTGATTTCCGGCAAATGCCCCTGGCTGAACTTAATATCCAACACAGCACTGATAATCTGTGTGATTTTACCTGTGTTTTGTTCTGCCATCTTGTTTCTTCTCCTCTTTCTACATCGTTTACAGCTTCCGGAAAGCCTCCCTAAAGCTGTCTTGGGTTACGGTAAACTTTCGCAGTAACCGCTTTTATTTCTACCAGGTTAAGCTAACTGATAGCATTCGCCCCGGCAATAATTTCTGTCAGCTCCTGGGTAATGGAGCCCTGACGCGCCCGGTTGTACTGCAGGCTTAACGCCTCGATCATTTCCTCTGCATTGCTGGTTGCCGAGTCCATTGCCGTCATACGTGCGCCGTTTTCGCTGGCTAATGCCTCTAAAAGACCGCCGTAAATCAGGCTGCTCATATATTTAGGAATGATAGCATTAAGAACCTCATCCTCATTCGGTTCATAGTTCATCAGCAGATCCTTGCCCTGCCCTTCTCCATCCTCTGTGGTTGCCTCCACCGGAAGCAGCTTAACAAGCTTTGGAATATGGGTAACGGTGTTCTTAAAGAAGGTGTAGGCAAGGTAAATCTCGCCTATCTCTCCCCGGGCAAATGCTTCGAGAAGCTCTGTGGTTATCTCCGATGCGTCCTGGTAGGTCGGCTCATTGATAACCTCCGAATAATCCGCTTTAATATGGTAGCCCTTCCGAACCAGACCGTCCCTGCCCTTTCGTCCGATGGCATAGACTTCTGTATCTGCCGCCGGCAGCTCCTCGCTTCCCGTAATCAGCCGGATAATATTGTTGTTGTAGCCTCCGGCAAGACCGCGGTTTGAGGTAATGGCAATGACTGCCTTCTTCTTCGATGCCCCCGCCTGGAGATATTTATGTTCAATATTTCCCGAACGGCGCAGAATCGAACAGATGGTATCATACATCATATTAAAGTAGGGTGCCGATTCCTCTGCCCTTGTCTTGGATTTTTGCAGCTTAACCGTGGAAACCAGCTTCATGGCTTTGGTGATCTGTTCCGTGCTCTGAATACTGGCGCGTCTTCGCTTTATATCTCTCATGGATGCCATGATGGTTCACCTGCCTTCTAGCGCTGTGCTTTATACTCGGTAATCGCCTTAACTAATAAATCCTCGGTCTGCTGGTTCATCGTCTTTTCTTCGCGGATAGCCTTGGGAACCTCCGGATATTTCTCGTCGATAAACTTAAACAGTTCCTTCTCAAAGGAGAGAATCTCTGCCACAGGAATATCCAGCAGATATTTCTTTGTCGCTGCGTAAATAATGATTACCTGGTACTCAACCGGCATGGGCTGATACTGCGGCTGCTTTAATACTTCGCGAAGCCTCTCGCCCTGTGCAAGCTGCGCCTTCGTGCTTGCATCCAAATCCGAACCAAACTGTGCAAAGGAAGCCAGCTCTCTGAACTGTGCCAGCTCTGTACGGATAGGTGAAGCAATCTTTTTCATTGCCTTAATCTGTGCCGCACCGCCTACACGGGATACGGACAGACCTGCATTAATTGCAGGACGGAAACCTGAGTTAAACATTTCGGTTTCCAGGTAAATCTGACCGTCCGTAATGGAGATAACATTGGTCGGAATATAAGCGGAAACGTCGCCTGCCTGGGTTTCGATGATCGGCAGAGCCGTTAAGGAGCCGCCGCCTAAATCGTCCGAAAGCTTGGACGCACGCTCTAACAGTCTGGAATGTAAGTAGAATACATCACCAGGATAAGCCTCACGGCCCGGCGGACGCTTTAACAGCAGGGACAGTGTACGGTAAGCGGCTGCATGCTTACTGAGGTCATCATAGATAACCAGTACATCTTCGCCGTTCTCCATCCACTCCTCACCGATAGCACAGCCGGAATACGGAGCAATATACTGCAGCGGAGCCAAATCCGATGCAGTGGAAACAACAATGGTGGTATAATCCATTGCCCCAAATTCATCTAAGGTCTTTACAATATTGGCTACGGTCGAAGCCTTCTGACCGATAGCAACATAGATACAATGTACGCCCTGCCCCTTCTGGTTGATAATGGTATCAATGGCAATGGCCGTCTTTCCGGTCTGACGGTCGCCGATAATCAGCTCACGCTGTCCGCGTCCGATAGGAATCATGGCGTCAATCGCCTTAATACCGGTCTGCAGCGGGGTATCTACGGATTTACGTTCAATAACACCGTGCGCCACACGCTCGATGCGGCGGAACTTGTCGGTCTGTATGGGGCCTTTGCCGTCTACCGGCTGACCAAGTGCATTTACTACACGGCCAGTCAGGGCATCGCCCACAGGAACCTCTACTACACGTCCGGTTGTCTTTACCAGATCGCCCTCGTTAATACTTCCGGTATCACCAAGAAGTACGGCGCCGACATTGTCTTCCTCCAGGTTCAATACCATGCCGAAGATCTCTCCCGGGAACTCCAGAAGTTCACCCTGCATAGCATTTTCCAGACCATGGATTCGCGCAATTCCGTCTGCCACTTGGATAACCGTACCTACGTCCGATACCTCCAGCTTCGTGGAATATTTTGCAATCTGTTCTTTAATTACCGAACTGATTTCTTCTGGTCTTAAATTCATAACTAAGGTTCGCACCTTCTTTCCTCGTTATTTGTGACAGAAATCTTTATCCTGTCAAAGCTTCCCAGCCCGAATATGCTTTAGGCAAGCTGAATCCGGGTAAGTTCTTTCTGCAACTCATAGATCTGGGTTTTAATGCTGGAATCCACTACCCGGTCGCCGATGCGGATCACCATACCGCCAATCAGGGAAGGATCTACGGTATAATGAATTTCAAACTCCTCATAAGCGGTAGTAGCCAGCAGCCGTTCTCTAACCTGCGCTTTCTGCGCACTGCTTAATTCCACGGCACTGCTGACAAACGCCGTGCCGATCTTTTTAACCTCCTTAACCTGGCCGATGAAGTACTCCAGGATGGAAGGAATTTCTTTATGCCTGCCCTTTTCCACTGCTATGGTCAGGAAGCCCAGCATATCCGGGGAAATCCGGTCGCAGAAAACCCGCTCCAGCACACCAAGCTTTTCTTCCTTGACAACCTTAGGATTGTCCAGAAGAACTGCCAGCTCCGGGTTCTCCTTCCAAACTTCCATCAGGGCTTTTGCCTCGTCAAACAAGGCATCCATCTCCTGATGTTCCAGGGCGGCTTCCATCAGGGCATCGCCGTATACCTTTGATACTAGCTTAGCCATGTGCTCTCACCCATCTCCTTTAATGTTTCATCAATCAGG
>CAJUDX010000048.1 GCA_910584785.1 uncultured Lachnospiraceae bacterium
CATTTACTGCTTTTTAAAATGGTATGAGGTTTTCTTTTTAGGAACTTAGGAGGAAGAATGAAAAAGGAAATGTTGAGTCTTATCTTTGCTGGAATTTTACTCATTATTTTTTGTATTATTTTATATTGACTTTAGCGGACTTTCTGGATATAATAAAGCTAATCCCGCACGTTTTCCGTGCTTATCCAAACGCTTCCCGCGCCTATTCCGCTCCTTAGAATTAGAAAAGGAGTATTTAATGAAAAATTATCGTTCTTATCTTGAAATTAATCTGCCTGCCCTTGCCGAAAATATCGCAGTAATCCGGCGGCAGTTAAATCCCAAAACCCAATTGATGGCAGTTGTCAAGGCAAACGCCTACGGGCATGGCATTGCCCCGTGCGTAAGCTATTGTGATTCGCTTATTGATGCCTATGGGGTGGCTACCTTCCAGGAAGCCATGTGCATTCGCGCTGCCGGATCGAAGAAAACCATTCTTATCTTTGGAAGTATTCACCCCTCACAGCTTACCGATGTTATTCATAACCAGCTGACCCTAAACCTTTATTCGAAAGACTATGCCGCCGCCCTTTCCCAGGAATTGCAGCGCCTTCATCAGAGCGTTTTATGTCATGTGGAAATCGACACCGGATTAAACCGTACGGGGATTCAGTATTCTGCTGCACATCAGGAGAATCTTTCATGGATTGCATCACTTTATTCGAAGAAATCCTTTCATATCACAGGTATTTACACTCATTTTTCCTGTGCGGATTCAGACAGAAAAGAAGATGTGGAATTTACAAGAAAACAATTTTCGGACTTTCAGTCCCTTCTTACTTTATTGCACTCGCAACAGATTACAACTGGAATTGCACATTGCGCCAGCAGTGCAGGCCTTATCTATTACCCTGAATATCAGATGGATATGGTTCGCATTGGTATGCTGATGTATGGACAATTCACCTCCGACGCCATGCGCCGACGACTGGGGCTCAAACCGGTAATCACCTGGAAATCTGCTATCGTCGGCATCAAGCATCTTAATCCCGGAGAAAGCGTCAGCTACAGCCGAAGCTACACGGCCCTGAAACCTACCGATATCGCCATTATTGCCACGGGCTATGCTGACGGCTATAAACGCTCAAATTCCAACCGATCCTATGTTTTAATCCATGGCTTTCCTGCACCAGTGGTCGGCATGATTTGTATGGACTTTCTTATTGCTGACATCACCGATTTACCCGATAAGCATAACCTGTCCTATGCCACTCTCCTTGGAGAAGAGCAGGGAAACTCTATTCCGGTCAATGCGCTGGCCTTCGATACGGTCAATGGCGATGTAACTGCTTCCATCAGCAGCAGAGTTTCCCGCATTTACCTGGAGTATACCTGAAATCTGCCGCCAATTTCCCTTCCTCCCGCTGCAAGGTATTGTCCCCAAAGCGACAATAAGGTTAATCACCGGACAGACAATATTCATTGCCGACAAGGCACCCATATTGACAAACCGTGCAACAAACATCATATCCACAATGGTATAAAGCCCTATCAATACCATCAGCACCATGGTCAGAAAGGCAAATCCAAGTTCTTACCGTCCTTTTTTATGTTCTTTGAGGAGAATATTTTTTAAGTATATTTTTTTAAAAGGCTTATATTAGGGACTAAGTTCGTCCTCTCCGGCAGGACCTATTCCAACGTCACCACGCTTTCGCTCCACATAGAACACAGTGGACGCTAAACTCGAAAAGACCTCGTTAAGCGCCGGCGTTATATCGGTGATTCCTTATGGAATAGGCCCTGCCTGCGCTGCTGTATTGGCTTGCGAATAGTATGTAAACTTCGCTGTTTTACGATTTATTCTTAAATCTCCTATATGATGTCGGCGCTTCGCATTGGGCACTTAACAAAGAGTTTTTGGGGTTAGTGCGAAAGTGAACTCACCTGCCCCTATAATCTGTGCAGCATAATATACTCGCTTTCTTTTTCACTGACCGTTTCAAAACCGAGGTTGTTATACATGTTCAGCGCCGCAGAGTTGGCTTTTTGTACCGCCAGGGAAGCCTTTTTGTAGCCCTGCGCTTTCAGAAGCCCAAGCATTCTTTTCATCAATTCTGTGCCAATGCCCTTTCCACGGTATTCCTTATCCAGCGAAATCGCAAATGAAGGAGTATCATTATCGATATGACCGTAATCCTGCGTTATTCTTGTCCACACTGCTCCCACCGCCTTTCCGCCGCTGTCAGCCACAAGGCAGTAATCCCCCTTCTGCGTGCCAAATCCATCCGTGTACACGCGAAGTTGGGGCTGTTCCACTATATTCTTGGCAGGCGGATCGCTTCCTTCTGGAATAAAAATCGCTTCATACAGGAAATGCTTTAAGCGGGCAATTTCATTCCTTTGTATCCTTCTGATGATGCAATACCTGCTTTCCTCCTTCTCCTCGTCAAGCCATACGCGCATTGGCTCCAATACGGAAATATGTTCTGTGCGGATATCATCCATAAGTTCCCAATGGATATTCTTATTTGTGTGGTGGTAAACAAAACCACATTTTTCCTGTACCCGCCTGGACTTTTCGTTTCCCTCAAAATACCCGCACCACAACCTTTTTAATTTTAAATCCTCAAAGCTGCGGCGAATAAGTTCGATACAGGCTTCGGGAATCAGCCCCTGCCCCCATAGCGGCTCTCCTATCCAATAGCCAATCTCTCCTTCATCGTCGGAAAGGTTCAGATTGCTCTGGCTGCCAATACTGATCGCTGCACAGCCAACCGCTGCATGATCTGTTTTCAGACATACCGCATAGGTTTCTTCCTGAGCAAATACGGTTTGAATAATTTCCCGGCTGTTTTCTATACTGGTATGTGCCGGCCAGCCCGCCACCGGGCCAATATTAGGATTTTTGGCATATTGATATAAACGCTCTGCATCACTTAACTTCCAGGGGCGTAGAATCAATCTCTGTGTAAATAATTCCATAAATTTCCCTCCTACTACAATATATTTATGGTTAATATCCCTTACAGCCAGTAAGGAATTATCCATCTTGTTTTTCTCATGATATTAGCACATAAGCTTCCGCCTTGCCACTACTTTTACAGTATTTTTGAAATAATCTTTCCCTGTTTTTCAGGCTGCCACAATTAGATACGGTATTCAAAGACACAAACCATCCTCAACGCATCCTTCCATCCTCAACGCATCCTTGACATTACTTGTTTACTTGGCTATGATTACCTCAGTGGACAAAGGGGGGTTACCCAATAGTCTGACTTATAAAGGAGGCAATACATGATTTACGAAATGACCGACACAAGCCATGCAGCACCACTTTTTGAACACTGGGAAGAAACCATTATCTGGTCCTGCCTGCAGGGAATAATGGGGAAAATTTATGCGGATGATTTAAGCATACCGACAACAGCGATGGCAGTTCTCGGAGATTTTACATTCTTTGCAGGAGAGCCTAAGATAGAATTTATATCCTGCAGACCAGACGGGCGGAAAAAGAATTTTAGGATTATGGTGCCGCAAAACGAACCCTGGAAAAATAAAATAATTGATTTTTATGGAGAGAAGGCAAAGCTTATTTCCCGCTATGCCATAAAAAAAGAGCCGCAGGTTTTTGATATTAAGAAATTGGAAGATGCCGTTGCTTCTCTGCCAGAGCCCTACACGCTGTCCATGATCGATAAACCGCTTTATCATATGTGCAAAGCAGAAGAATGGAGCGCCGATTTAGTGGCACAGTTTCCCGACGATGAAACTTACCATAGATTAGGAATAGGCGCAGTAATCTGCAGGGGCAGCCGCTTAATATCCGGTGCTTCCTCATATTCCAGATATAAAGACGGCATAGAAATAGAAATTGATACCCGAAAAGAATATCGGCATCAGGGATTTGCCTATCGATGCGGGGCAAAGTTAATCTTAGAGTGCTTAAAACGAAATTTATATCCAAGTTGGGACGCGCATAATAAGGCATCGGTCGCATTGGCTGAAAAATTAGGCTACCATTACAGTCACAGCTATGAAGCCATTGAAGTAAATGATGACTAAACTTGGTTTGGCTTTATTTTACTATTTCACCCTATTCTTTATTTTGTCAAATAAACTTAGTTCCTTTTATCGAGTTGACATACCACTTAAATTAGTGTACAATCAATATGGAAGTTTTTTGCAATTTTGTCTGTCAAAAAGGCTGATATTTTACCCAGCGCCTTCGTCTCTGCGACCTGGCGCATGGAACTTCCTTGATAGGTTAAAATAACTTCCTTGATAGGTTGAAATAACATCCATTTACAGTTCAGAAAAAATCAAATCTGCAAGTCCCTCCCACCCCACAGCTTATCTTTCTTCAAATGAAAAGCATGGGACTTCCTTGATAGCTTAAACATTCCTTAATGAAAACATCTCCATGTTACATGTTCAGCAAAAAATACCCCTTCAGACACTCGTAAATTCAATTTCTCCGGGATGAACCGGATATTTGTCTGAAAAGGTATTCTTCTTTGAAGTTTTAACCTATCAAAGAAGTCCCCCGCTTCTAAGTCGTAAAGATAAAAATGGTGGGTAGGGGACTTGTTTGTGTCAGGTGGGGTTGTGGCCCATCTGACAAGCTGCGACAGCAGCATAGGGAGATGAGGAAGAGCGGAGCGGATTCCGAATTTCCTTTGACAATACTTTGTTTGAACGATGGACAGAAACCCTGAAATAAAGCGAACATTTGTAGAAAGGTAGGTTACAAGATGAGTTGGCAGAATGAATTAAAGAATGGATTTAGAACTGCACAGCAGCTTGCCCCTGTTCTTGGCTGGAGCGCGGAGGAAACGGCACAGTATGATGAGGTAATTCAAAAATACCCTATGCTGATTACCCCCTATTATCTTTCTCTGGTCGATCCATCGGACCCTGACGACCCTATCGGGCGCATGTGCATCCCTTCCCTGGCGGAACTGGATAAGGGCGGCTCTTTTGACACCAGCGGGGAGGCACATAATACAAAACTGGAAGGATTGCAGCATAAATACGCGCAGACCTCTCTTCTTTTGTCCACCAACCAGTGTGCGATGTACTGCCGCCACTGTTTCCGTAAGCGTATGGTTGGCCTGTCTGATGCGGAATTAAATAAACGGGTGGATGAAGCCGTGGCCTATGTGACCGAACATAAGGAAATTTCCAATGTCCTGGTTTCCGGCGGCGATGCCCTGATTAACCCGAACCATATTTTAAAACGTTACCTTGAGGAACTTACCGCCATCAAACACCTGGATTTTATCCGCTTTGGCTCCCGTCTGCCGGTAACGCTTCCCGAACGGCTTTACGATGATGAAGAGTTTTTAGCTATGTTTGAAGAATTTGCAAAGAAAAAGGCGCTCTGCCTGGTAACGCAGTTTAACCACCCCCGTGAACTGACCGAACCGGCGGCAAAGGCCATTCGCGCCATGCTCCGGCGAGGCGTTCAGGTGCGCAACCAGACCGTTTTAATCCGTGGCGTCAATGATGATGGTGAAACCCTTGGAAAACTGCTCTCCGGCTTAACCCGCCTGGGCGTCATACCTTACTATATCTTCCAGTGCCGCCCTGTTACCGGTGTTAAAGGGCATTTTCAGGTTCCCTTATCCGAAGGCATTAAGATTGTAGATGATGCCAAATCCCGCCAGAACGGATTTGGAAAGGGCGTGCGCTATGCGATGAGCCATCCGCTGGGAAAAATTGAAATTGTGTGTGAACTGCCAAACGGCGAAACCGTGTTCAAATTCCACCAGAGCAAATACCCCAAGAACAATGCACGGGTGCTTACAGTAAAGCTAAAACCTTCCGATACCTGGCTGGACGACGATCTTTGCGGGATGTAAGTACTGCAGAAGTAGCACCTGCAAGGTGAGCCACAGCACAAAAGCAGGACAGCGACCACATAAAAACAGCATATAGTACGGCAAGACAGCGCAGGCAGGCTCACCCTCCCCGCGCTGTCAAAAATGCCTCGGCAATCAGCAGATCTTCCGGCGTTGTCACCTTAATATTCCGATAATCGCCTTCAATTAATTTTATTTTCTGTCCGGTCGGGCCAAAGACGGACTCAACCACCATGGCATCATCGGTTATCGTTTCCCGCCCCTCTCCTTCTTTCCAGCCCATCACTTCCTGATAAGCCCGGTAAATCAGAGGAAAGGCAAATGCCTGCGGCGTCTGCATCTGCCACAAAAGCCTTCGATCCAGGGTTTCCTTGGCAAAACACTCCGCATCACAGACCTTAATGGTATCCTTAACCGGCATGGCAGCCACACAGCTTTGAAAACGCACTGCCCCCGCAATGGCTCTGGCAATCACTTCCCCGGATACCAGCGGTCTTGCGCCGTCGTGGATAAGGACACAGTCGATAAATGAGTTATCGGCAAATGCCTTTAATCCTTCATAAACCGAATCGATCCTTTCTTTTCCGCCCTCCACCACGGCTCTGACTTTACGAAAGCCAAATGCCCGGACAACCTCCTCCCGGCAGTAGGCAATGGATTCCTTTCCCGTCACCAGAACCACTTCGTCCACATCGCTGTCCTCAAATGCCTTTAACGCATAATAGATCAGGGGTTTTCCCCTCAATTCCAAAAACTGTTTCGCTGTTTCTGTCCCCATGCGCTTTCCCTGACCCGCAGCAAGGACAACAGCACCAATTCTTTCTTTCATTTCCGTTTTCCTCCATCCAATTACCGACATGTTTCTCTGTCCGGTCAGTTCAAAGGATATCGGCAATCCTTTTCGCTTCCTGCACCTGGGCCAATCGGATCACCGCTCCCCCAAACGCAGGTTAGGAACGGCGTTTAAATCCCATCCACTTCTCACACCTTTGATAAATTCATAATACCCGGCGACCCCTATCATAGCTGCATTGTCCGTGCAGTAAACAGGCGAGGGATAATAAAAACTTAATCCTGCCTTTGCACAGGCCTCCTTCATCCCTTCTCTGAGAGCGCTGTTTGCCGCCACGCCCCCGGCAATCGCCAGCCGGGAGTAGCCATATTCCTTAGCCGCCAGCACCGCCCGGCTGACCAGGGAATCCACCACGGAATGTTGGAATGACGCCACCAAATCCGGGACAAAAATCTCCTCCCCGGTCATATTGGCATGATTAATGTAGTTTAACACACAGGATTTTAACCCGCTGAAGCTGAAGTCATAGGGAGAACCGTCCACCTTCCCGCGGGGAAAAACGATAGCATTGGGATTTCCCTTTTTGGCCTCCTTGTCAATTTTAGGCCCACCCGGATAGCCCAGGCCCACTGCCCTTGCCACCTTGTCAAAAGCTTCCCCGGCGGCATCGTCCCTGGTCTGCCCAAGAATCTTAAATTTCCCGTAATCCTCGACAATCACCAGATGAGTGTGTCCCCCGGAAACAATCAGACAGACAAAGGGCGGTTCCAGATCTGGGTGCTCAATAAAGTTTGCCGAAACATGGCCTTCAATATGGTGGACGCCAACCAGAGGCTTGTCCGCTGCATAGGCGATGGCTTTTGCTTCTGCCACCCCCACCAGCAGGGCGCCAACCAGGCCCGGTCCGTAGGTTACGGCAATGGCAGTAATTTCTTCCAGACGTTTATCCGCATCCGAAAGCGCCTGTTCAATCACCTGGTTAATTTTTTCAATATGTTTGCGGGATGCAATCTCCGGCACCACCCCGCCGTAAAGCGTGTGCAGATCAATCTGCGACGAAATAACATTGGAAAGAACTGTCCTTCCGTTTTTCACCACTGCCGCCGCCGTTTCATCGCAGGAACTTTCAATTGCAAGGATTGTAATATCTTCGTTCATTGGTTCATCCTTTCTTTATTTCCTCATCCTTACCGAATTGTATATTGCCCCATTAATCTCTGGCAGAACCGCGCAGAATCAATCCTCTTCAAACTGCAGTTCCAGGCTCCACCCATCTCTTGCGGCCTTAGCTGCCGGGAAAATGGAACGAACCTCATCCATATATTCTTCAGGGCGGGTAAGGGACGGACTGTAGTGGGTCAGCCAGAGTTCTTTCGGCCCGGCTTCTCTAGCCAGTGCCGCCGCCTCATAAAAGGTCATATGCTTATACTCCCTTGCCTTTGCCGCCTTTTCCTTCTCCCCGTACATACCCTCACAGATCATCAAATCCGCATCCTTTGCATATTCGGTAATCACCGGAACCGGGCGGGTATCTGTGCAGTAAACTACTTTAAGCCCTTTTCTGTCCGGGCCAAGCACCATATCCGGGGTAAACACACGCCCGTCCTCGTCAGTGATCACTTCGCCCTTCTGCAGGCGGCTCCAGAATTTCCGGGGAATTTCATGCTCCTTTGCCCGGTCAACATCGAACCGTCCTGTCCGGGGAATAGAAACAGCATAACCATAACAAGTTACATTGTGATTCACCCGATAGGCATCAACAACATAAGGCCCAAGCTCCATCCTGTGCCTCGGCTGCTCCAGCTCCAGAAACTGTAGCGGAAATGGCAGTTCCGGGGCAATGGTCCTTAACGCCCCCACCACCCTTTCCAAACCCTTCGGACCCACAAGCAGCAGCGGTTGTGTTCTCTCTGCATTTCCCATTGTTAAAAGCAGGCCGGGAAGCCCGCTGATATGATCTGCATGATAATGGGTAAAACAAATAAAATCAATTGGTTTTGGACTCCAGCCCTTTTCCTTTAGGGCAATCTGTGTGCCCTCTCCGCAATCAATCAAAAGATTACTTCCCCCGCACCGGGTCATCATCGATGTCAGCCACCGATAAGGCAGCGGCATCATTCCTCCTGTTCCAAGCAGGCAGATATCCAACATATCTTATTTCCCTCATTTCTTTCATAAAAACAGCACCCAGAAAGACCACCGGCAGCAAGCTTTCTGGATGCAGGGAAAATATTGCTGTTTTGATGCTCTCACTGGCGTAGCCCGTGTACAGCATTTACCTAAACAACAACAAAAAAGTTCATCACTATAAAAATTCTTTCTGTTCTTCTACGTCCACTGCAATACGAAACTGGTTGATCCAGTCATTATAACAGTCCTCACATAAATCAAAGTGATGTACTTCTCCATCCTTTTCCGAAAAAAAGTCCCAGCAATGGTCAAACATAATGGCTCCTTCTCTCAGGATTCCCTGCTCCACCACCAGCTTCTTCCCGCACTTGTTGCAGACAACCGATTCCAGCTGTCCATTCTTTCCGTGTCTTCTCATAACATCCTCACCTTTCTCAAAATCGGATTCTCCTATTTTCACGTCCATCCAATGCTTCCCCAGGGGATAAAACGTGCTCTGCAGGAAACGATAATTTCCCTTGCCCCAAGTATAGCGCAAAATTTGTCGATTTTGAGTGGTAATTGTTTCATGTTTTCTCTACAGGTTTTGCTTCCACATGATAATGGCATCTTCTTTCGGTTCGCGGTAATAATCTTTTCTCCGCCCTTCTTCGGCAAAACCCGCATGGAGGTAAAGTTTTCGGGCTGCCAGGTTGGATTCCCGCACCTCCAGCATCAGCATCTTTGCTCCCTGCTTTCTGGACGCTTCTTCCATCGCTTCCAGCAGTTCCCGTCCGATTCCCCGATGGCGAAACCCCTCCAAAACAGCAACGCGAAGGATCTCTCCCTCCCCGGCAATCACCGAAGCACATCCATAGGCAACCAGGCATCCGCCTTCCTCTGCACCAAAAAACAAATTCCAGGCCCGGCTAAAACTTTCCTCCAGTACAGCTTTTGACCAGCTTTGCCGAAAACAGGCAGCCTCAATTTTTACTGCTTCTTCCAGATCACCGAAAGTCAATGTCCGAATCTTCAAAGCGAAATCCCCTCTCTCTCCCGCTCCGCCTGGGGCTTGCGCAGATACTCCGGCTTGTGCGAAGCGGCAGTTTCCCATTTTCCTTCTTTCTTATATTGTATGCCAAGGGCCGCCACACTTGCTGCCCTCTGCCGGTTCATCTGCGCCGGAGCAAATAAAAACGGTACATGCAGTTCATGCCGGATAACTTCCTGGTAGACGGGAACACCATCACCAAGAAAAATCACCCGTTCGCCCTGCTTATTTAGTTCCGCAATCAGTTCGTGCATATCCATGGCACAAGAAGCCTTAATTACCTGGAGTTCTTCGGAAACATGATAAAGTCCCGTATACACCTGGTTTCTCCGTGCATCCATAATCGGACAGACAAGCGCTGTACTTCCCCAAAGGTTATAGGCCAGAGCATCCAGGGTCGGCACAGAAATCAGGGGCTTATCTAACGCCAGCCCCAGCCCCTTGGCGGTAGCCGAACCTATCCTCAGCCCGGTAAATGAACCCGGCCCCGCAGAAACCGCAATCCCGTCGATGGTGCTTAAATCCAGATTTAACAGCCGGACAATATCATCCAGCATAGGAAGAAGTGTCTGGGAATGGGTTTTCTTATCATTCATTGTATACTCTGCCGTTAAAATCCCGTCCGTAACCAGGGCCACACCGGCTACCAGAGAGGAACTTTCCACCCCTAATATCTTCATTCCCTTTCCTTCCTTTCTCCAATGAAAATCTCCCGGTAATCAACTCCTTGGCTTACCTCTTTTCTTATCGTTATCCAAAGGGCATGTTTGGGAATCAATTCCTCAATCCGTCCCGGCCACTCCACCAGGCTGACCCCTTCGCCGAAAAAGCAGTCCTCATAACCAATCTCTTCCATCTCTTCGATATCCCCGATGCGGTACACATCAAAATGATAAAGGGGAAGCCGTCCCTCCTCATAGATCTGCAAAATGGTAAACGTCGGGCTGTTCACAATTCCTTCTATCCCAAGCCCGCGGGCAAACCCTTGTGTAAACACAGTTTTTCCCACGCCCAAATCCCCTTCCAGACAGAAAATCTGCCCCGGAACAGCCTCCTTTCCCATCTGCACCCCCAGAGAAAACGTTTCCTCCGGTCCGTGGCTAATCAGCCTTTTTTGTCCTTGTTCCATGAATATCCCTTTCCTTTAAATCCCTTTCCGCCTGACCTTGGGAAGCTTTTCCCGGATCAGGGACCGAAATGCATCCTCATCCTTTCCAATCACCGAAAGAGGAATCAACGAGGCATGTACCCGATCGCCGTAGACAATCACCATACCGCTGATAATTTCAATCCTTCCGATATCCTCCCATGCCACATGGCCCCCTTCTTCCCCCTGGGCAACATCTACACCCTCTTGGGTAAATTTCAGCAAGAGAGGAGGCTGTTTTTCCAGTTCCCTGGCCTGACGAAGCGATTTTAAATACAGCGTCGCCGGCTGCCACAGGACAAACAGGAAAATAATAAACAACAGCATAAGGCGCTGAAACAGTTCCAGCGTTTCCCACCTGGTCAGCAAAAGGAAAAGTGACCCGCCGACCAGAATTACATTTACGCCTGCCCGGATGCCTTTGTAGGCATAAATCATGGAAAACTTCCATAGTTCCTTAGCTGTAGGCTTTGTTTCATAAACAAAGCTGGTTTTTGGTTTTTCCATAATCTTTTCTATCTCCTGAATACATTCATGTACACACATTTTATTTTTATCGGTTCTCTCTGTCTGCTGCTTTTTATACAGCCGCCTTTAACTTAAAACAGTGAACCCTTCATCGGTTAAAACTTTTCCCAGCAAACATTCCGCGGTTGGGGATCTTTATGCTGCCGTCCTCTCTTTTCCTTTGGTTATCTGCTGGCCTTCCTTCATGTCTCTTCTGTTCGGAACCCCTGCCCTGTCCCTGGCGGTTTTGGCTGCCCTGACCATGGCCCTTCTGCTCAGAATCTCTGCCCTGCCCCTGGCGGTTTTTCTGTCCATCGCGCTTCCGGTTTTCCTGCCTCTGGCTTTTTTTGTTAGATGAAGCCCTTTCACCTCCTGCCTGAGACACTATGTTCTCCTTTGAAGTTTCCTCCAGCTTCATCGAAAGCCCGATTCTCTCCTTTGCCACATCGACGGACAATACCCGGACATCAACAATATCACCTACGCTCACTGCTTCCAGAGGATGCTCAATAAATCGGTCGGTCATCTCCGAAATGTGCACCAGGCCGTCATGATGGACGCCGATATCGACAAAGGCACCGAAATCAATCACATTGCGCACAGTTCCTTTTAAAATCATTCCAGGCTTTAAATCTTCCAGATTCATTACATCCGTCCGAAGAATTGGTCTTGGCATCTCGTCGCGGGGATCTCTTCCCGGACTTGAAAGTTCCTTAACAATGTCCCGCAGTGTTGGCTCACCAATCCCCAATTCCTCAGCCAGGGCAGCATAATCCCGGATAAAAAAGCTGCTGGGGCCTTTTAGCAGTTCCTGCGGAGTTATCTTTATCTTTTCCAAAAGCTTCTGTGCCGCCTGGTAGCTTTCTGGATGTACTCCGGTGTAATCTAAGGGATTATCGCCGTCCTTAATCCGCAGGAAGCCCGCACACTGTTCAAACGCCTTAGGTCCGAGTTTTGCCACCTTTAACAGCTGTTTGCGGTTAGTAAATGCCCCGTTTTCCTCGCGGTAGGCGACAATGCTCTTTGCCAGAGCCTTGCTGATCCCGGAAACATATTCTAAAAGTGAAGGAGACGCAGTATTTAAGTCCACACCGACCTTATTCACACAGTCCTCCACCACCCCGCTCAGGGTTTCGCCCAAATGCTTCTGGTTCATATCGTGCTGGTACTGACCAACACCAATAGCCTTCGGCTCGATTTTCACCAGTTCTGCCAGTGGGTCCTGGAGCCGACGGGCAATGGAAGCTGCACTTCTCTGCCCCACATCAAACTCCGGGAACTCCTCAGTCGCCAGCTTGCTTGCCGAATAGACCGACGCCCCGGCTTCATTGACAATCACGTACTGCACCTTCTGCGGGATTTCCTTTAAAAGTTCCACAATCACCTGCTCTGATTCCCGCGAAGCAGTACCATTGCCCACGGAAATCAGGGTAATATGATAGGTTTCAATCAGCTTTTTCAGCGTTTCCTTGGCTTCTTTAACCTTATTCTGCGGCTCCGTCGGGTAAATAACCACCGTATGAAGCACCTTCCCCGTGGCATCAACCACCGCCAGCTTACAGCCCGTCCGAAATGCCGGGTCCCAGCCCAGCACCACCTGCCCGGTAATGGGCGGCTGCATCAAAAGCTGTTCCAGATTCTTTCCAAACACCCGGATAGCGCCATCCTCGGCTTTTTCCGTTAGTTCATTGCGGATCTCCCGCTCAATCGCCGGGGCAATCAGACGGCGGTAGCTGTCCTCGGAAGCTGCCTTTAACAGCGGGGCGGTATAGAGATTGTCCTCCGTATTCACCTGTTTTTCCAGATAGCGGAGAATCCTTTCTTCCGGAGCAATGATCTTTACCGTCAGCACCTTTTCTGCCTCACCGCGGTTTAACGCCAGGACACGGTGCCCTGCTGCCTTTACTACTGGCTCTTCATAATGATAATACATTTCATATACCGTCTGCGCAGTTTCATCCTTGGCATCGGAGCGGATAAGCCCCTCCCGCACAGTGATATCGCGAATATAGGTGCGGTGCTTTGCATCATCGGAAATACACTCGGCGATAATATCCAGCGCCCCGGCGATAGCATCCTTCACCGTTTCCACACCCTTTTGGGGGTCAATGAAAGCAGCTGCCGACTGCTCGACAGGCACATCCGTACTCTGGGCAAGAATACATTCTGCTAAAGGCTCCAGCCCCTTTTCTTTAGCAATCGTTGCACGGGTGCGGCGCTTGGGCCGGTAGGGACGATACAAATCTTCCACTGCTACCAGAGTCCTGGCCTCCAGAATCTGCTGCTCTAATTCTGGCGTTAATTTTTCCTGCTCACGGATAGTCGCAATCACCTGGGTTTTTTTATCCTCAAGATTGCGCAGATAACGAAGGCGCTCGTCAAGATTTCTCAACACCTCGTCATTGAGCGAACCGGTTGCTTCTTTGCGGTAGCGGGCAATAAAAGGAATGGTGTTTCCCTCGTCGATAAGTTTAACTGCAGCCTCCACCTGATGACGGGTAATCTGAAGTTCTTCCTGTAATGCTTTAATCATATCCATGTCTTGGTTTACCTCTCATGTACTTGGTCGATTGTCTTATTATAATTCATCTTTACGGCTTTAGCAACGTTTATTTGCAGAAGGCTGCTATTCCTCCCGGACAAGGTCTGGACAATAACTCTTATTCATGATACAATACTTGCCATGGCGATTTTCATGGTTTTTATGTATGGAGGAAATTGAATGAACGAACAAAAAGATACCGAATTAAATATGGAAATTTCTCACGGTGAAGATAACACAGATAACACAGATAATCACCCGGCACCTCAACCAGAAACAGAAAAAAACAACGGCAACAACGATTCTGCATCAGAACAGCCAAGCCCTTCCTGGCAGGCAGAACGCCCAAATCCAGAACAGCAGATACCTTCCTGGCAGGGACAGCCACCTTACCCTGGGCAGCAAAATTCGGGACAGCCGCCATGCCCAGGGCAACAAAATCCAGGACAGCCGCCATGCCCAGGGCAACAAAATCCAGAACAGCCGCTGCACTCAGGGCAACAAAATCCGGGACAGCCAAACGCTCCAGGGCAAAACCAACCGCCATTTCCAGAACAGCCTTACCCTGGACAGCAAACTGCCCCATGGCAGAATCAGCAGCCTTACCCTGGGCAGCAAACCGCTCCATGGCAAAATCAACAATCTTATCCTGGGCAGCAAAATCCAGGACAACCAAATCCAGGGCAGCAAGGGACGCCATGGCAAAACCAGCCGTTTCCCAATTTTCAAAACCAAACGATGCAAAGCCCAAATATGCCAAATCCAAACTTTCAAAATGCAAACTTTCAGGGACAGCAGGGAATGAACAAACCGCCAGTTAATCCTATGGCTGTAACTTCCCTCGTTTTAGGCATTATCTCCCTGCTGGTAAGCTGCTGCTGTTTCCCGGTCGGTTTCATCGTTGGTTTTGTTTTGGCGATGATTGGACTGGTACTTGCTATTTCTTCAAAAAAGGGAAAGCCCTTCAGCGGATATGCCATTGCCGGACTAATCCTCTCTATCCTGGGAATTTGCGAAAGCTTATTTTTATTTCTCAGTTACCTTATCACCGCTAAAATGTTGCAGGACCCGAATATTTCCAATCTAATGAATCAAATGATGGAACAATACGAACGCTCCTTAATACCACAGATGATTTCATCTATTCTTAAAAAAATTTAACCTGCCAACAGAAGTTTTCTTTTCCATGATTATTTACAGGAAAAAACTATTTTAATATTTTAACTATTTTTAACGATTGCGGCAGAATAAAGCCAATGTCCTATGGAATCTGCTCAAAAGGAAATATTTTATGAAACATCAAGATTTACTAAGAGAAACCTATATCGAAATTAACCTCGATCGCATAGAACATAATATCCGTGCCATCCGCGAAATGTGCGGACCCAGCACAAACATCGGCGCCGTAGTTAAAGCCGACGCCTATGGTCACGGCGCTGTTGCCCTTGCCCCGGTGCTTATGGAAAATGGCGCTGACCTGCTCTGTGTTGCCACGCTCTCGGAAGGGATAGAACTAAAGCAGCATTTCCCAAACTACCCTGTTCTGCTGATGGGACTCACCCGAAACGAGTATTTTGACGATGTTTTGCATTATCACCTTATCCAGACCATTGATACATTTGAACAGGCAGCAGCTTTAAGCCAATCGGCGGTAAAACATAAGCAAACTGCCCACATTCACATAAAAATCGATACGGGCTTCCACCGTCTGGGATTTTTGGTGAACGAGGAAAGTATTGACCAGATCGAAGCCATCTCCCATCTGCCAAATATCGTCATAGACGGGATTTTTACCCATCTGGTTCTCCTGGATAATAAGACAAATGAAGAACAGTTTCAGCTCTTTCTTTCTGTAAAGGAAACACTGGACAACAGAAACATACACATCCCCTGCTGGCACATTGCCGACTCTATCGCCGGGGTGGATTATCCGCAGTACCGGATGGATGGAATCCGGGCAGGGGCAATCCTCTACGGGCTGAAGGGCTTTCACAAGGGAGAATTAGAACTTCGCCAGGCAATTTCCTTTAAAAGCCGGATTAACCATATCACCCACATCCGGGCAGGTGAAGGGGTCAGCTATGACTTTACCTGGAGAGCCGAAAAGGACACACAGATAGCCACCCTGCCTTTTGGTTATGCGGACGGTTATCCACGAAACATGCACGGCAAAGGCTGGGTCACACTCCACGGAAAACGAGTTCCGATTGTGGGGGTGATCTGCATGGATCAATGTATGGTTGATTTATACGAAGTCCCAGAAGCCTGCGTCGGCGATGAAGTGATTATCTATGGGGACGGAAGCGCAAATACAATGAGTATCCAGGAAGCTGCCCTTCTTGCCGAAACAAATAAAAACGATATTGTATCCCGTCTGACCAGGCGCCCTCCCAGGGTTTATACGCGAAAGGGGGAAATGGTAAAGGTAAGCCATTTCTTTTTATAATTTACTGTTTTTGTAAATTATAAGCTTGTGTTTCTTGTCAAATCTTGTTATACTTCGCATCTTTTATCATTTCCTTATCGGCAAGTGTAATTGCTTATTACATCTGCAAGTGGTTTGACGGAAATGGGTAGACGGTAGCAAACCTAAACGGTTGACTTCTCCGAAAAAGAAGAAGAATCCCCAAAAGTATTCCACGTGCTTTTGGGGATTCGTTCTTTTTGTACTTATGAATTGCTCGCATCTTTTTGCTCATTGAGATTTTAGCATATGCAAACCTTAATTGCAATATACCCAGAAAATTTTTTTATTTGCGCAAAAACCGCACATTTCTTGCCTCCGCGTCCATTAAGCACCACGCCCCCATGGGCAGGGTTCCGGTAACGGCGCGGTGACCACAGCGAAGCCCTGCAAGCACAGGGATCTTCTTCGAGGAAAACCGATCCCGCAGAAGTTCTTCCACCTTATAGCTTTCCTCATACTTATTTTCACATTCATTAAAATCGCCGAATAAAATCCCTTCCGCCTGGTCAAAGATCCCGGCATTTTCCATCTGTGCAAAATACATATCCAGGGAAGCCACCTGTTCGGACACATCTTCCAGAAACAAAATCTTCCCCCGCACATCCGGCTGATAAAAGGTTCCCAGTGTGCGGGCAAACACCGTGACATTGCCCCCAACCAGCCGTCCCTGTGCTTTTCCCGGAACAATCACTTCCAGTTCATCTCCCACAGGATTTTTAAATTCCAGTTCCTTCCAGTCTGCAAATACTGCCTGTTCAAGCGACGACCTCGTATAATCATCCATCGGCGGATCAACCATATTCGTCGATGCCATCGGCCCATGGTAGGTCACAAAGCCGCATGTCTGGTTGATCCAGTTTAAGATATTGGTAAGATCCGAAAATCCCAAGAAAATCTTTGGATTTTGGGCAATGATTTCTTTATCCAGAAACGGCATCACCTGTGCGCTTCCATAGCCGCCCCTCGCACAGATAATCCCCTTAATCTCCGGGTCAGAAAACATCCGGTGAATATCTTCTGCCCGGCTTTCGGGCCTTCCTGCCAGGTAAAAAGTTTCCAGATACCCCTTCACTCCCGCCCATTTCCGGTGATCTCCTTCCTTAAAATGTTCCATAACCCATCCGTCCTGTTCCATCCGCGAACCCACTTCCACCTTAAGCCCAAGTTTTTCGACCGCCTTCACGCAAAGCTCGATCCGCTCCTTAGAAACAGGAAAGGCCGGTGCAACCAGCCCGACCTTATCGCCCCGCTTTAGTGGTTCGGGGTAAATGATTTCCTGCATAACGCATCCTTTCTTCTGCGGCAGAACAAAAATCCTGCTTCTGCCGCAACTATCCGGTTAAAATTATTCCACAGAAACACATCTGAACAATGGATGTGCGCCAAAGTCTACCGTAAAGCCCTTTACATGCGGCTTGGATAATACCATAGTATTCCGGTAGTACAAAGGAAGTACCGGCATTTCATCCATTAAGATCTGCTCGCACTCGGTAAAGATTTCCATACGTTCATTGTTATCTGCGCTTGCTGCTGCCTTATTTAACAGCTCGTCATATTTTAAAGCAGCATCGCTCTGCCAGCGGCATTCCTTTTCCATACGTCCTTTGTTAAAGATATTTAATACGGAATTTGGGTCTAAGTAATCCCCGGTCCAGCCGTCAAATGCAATATCAAAGTTTCCTGCGCCGTGCTCATCCCAGTAAACCTTGGACTCAAAGGTAACGATCTCGCACTCTACGCCTAAGCTTTCCTTCCACATTGCCTGCATAACCTGTGCCTTATCCTTATTTTCCTGGGTATTGGTAATAATAAACTGTAAGGTAGGCAGACCTTCGCCGTTTGGATAACCGGCATCAGAAAGAAGCTGCTTTGCTGCCTCTACATCCTCTTTAATTAATTCTGCACCGACTTTTTCGCGAAACGGGGTGGTATCGTCGCCGTAGGGGATTCCATAAGGAACGAAGGCAAATGCGGACTTGGGCTTGGAAGGAACTGCCACGTCATTTACCGTATTTCTTACAATCGCCATGGACAGCGCCTTTCTTACCTCCGGCGTCATATAGTCTTTTGAGCAGTTAAAGTCAAAATAAGACGTTCCGATTAAGTCATGGGCACTCAGTTCTTCGCTTCCCTGATACTGTGCCATCGCCTGTGTTCCCACAGAATTTCCAATCATAACATCGATATCGCCTGCATTATAAGCGGACAATGCAGCCTCGGCCTGCTCGATAATAGCAATTTCCACACTATCCAGCTTAACATTTGCCGCATCATAATATTCTGGGTTCTTTACCAGGGTGTAGCCGGCCTGCGGCTTGATTTCCTGGAGCATAAACGGACCATTGCAGACATAAGTATCTGCGCTCTTTACCCAGGAATCCGATCCCTCAACCACATCTTTCTTTACCGGTGCCCAGTTTGCTGAAGCGGTCAGGCTGATAAAGTAAGCGGTCGGGTTCTTTAAGGTTACTTCCAGTGTCTTATCATCTACGGCCTTCACACCGACTTCATCTGCGGAGCACTCGCCGTTGTTGTATTCCTCTGCATTGACAATATCAAACAGGTTCCAGGCAGCCGGAGAAGCCAGCTCAGCGTCCAGCTCACGCTTCCAGGAATATTCAAAGTCAGCAGCCGTCAGAGCAGAGCCGTCCGACCATTTTAAGCCGTCCCTCAGGGTAAAGGTATAAACCAGACCGTCATCCGAAACCGTATGGCTCTCTGCCATTGCCGGCTCTACATTGCTCCCGTCATCCGAAAAACGGTATAAGCCGTTAAACAGGTTTAAAAGCACTGCCGATGACTTATTATAGTTGCACATCCCCGGATCTAAGGTTTCCGGCTCCGCATCGATCGCATAGACCATACTATTTCCGCGATCCGCTGTTTCCTCCGGTGCTGCTGCTTCCTCACCGCCTTCTGCCTGGGAGCCAGTCTCAGAACCAGCAGCCGTCGTCGTGTCAGCTGTTGTTGGCGCCGTCGAACCGCCGCCGCAGCCAGCAAGTAAAGAAGCTGTCATCACAGCAGCCAGAGCCATTGATAACCATCTTTTTCTCATAATTGTTTCCTCCTGTTTTTTTCATTTATCGCAAAAGCGGCAGACGCCGCCTGGTGCGCTTTTTTATTTTTTCTTATTCCCTTATCCTGCATTACGGCATAAAAGAATAGAAAACTCACAGTACCCTAAAGCAAATGACATGCCACATAATGCATTTCATTGACCTTTTTCAGTTCCGGCTTGGACTGCCTGCACACATCCTTTACATAGGCACAGCGTGAACAGAACGGGCACTCATCCTTGGGATTGATCGGCGAAAGCACATCCCCTTCCAGCACAATCCTCTGACTTGCTGCTGCCAGATCCGGGTCGGCAATCGGCTCTGCCGAAATCAATGCTTTTGTATAGGGGTGAAGCATGTTTTCATACAATTCATCAGCCTGCGCATATTCGAGAAGATTTCCCAGATACATTACCCCGACCTGGTTGGAAATATGGCGAACCATTGCCAAATCATGGGAGATAAACAGATAGGTAAACTTATACCTCTCCTGAAGTTCCTCCAAAATATTGATAATCTGCGCCTGAATCGAAACATCCAGCGCCGAAATCGGCTCGTCGCAGACGATGAACTCCGGTTCAGCCGCCAGGGCGCGGGCAATACCGATTCTCTGCCGCTGTCCACCGGAAAACTCGTGCGGATAACGGTTGATATGGTCAGGCTTTAAGCCCACCAGTTCCACCAGTTCGCGAACCCTGTCCCCGACATCCTTTCCCTGCTTTAATTTCATAAACCGAATCGGTTCGGCAATAATATCCATAACATTTTTGCGCGGATCAAGCGAGGTATAGGGGTCCTGGAAAATCATCTGCATCTTCCGCCGAAATGCCTGCATCTCCTTATCATTCAGCCTTGTAATCTCCGCGCCCTGGTAAAGAATCTGCCCGTCCGTCGGTTCATAAAGCTTAAGCACAGTCCGACCAATGGTGGTCTTTCCGCACCCGGATTCCCCCACCAGCCCCATCGTTTCTCCCTTGGCAATGGAGAACGATACATCATCCACAGCCTTTAAGATATTCGGCTTCTGAAACCACCCGGACTTTAATTCAAAATACTTCTTTAAGTTCTTTACCTCCAGACAAGTTTCCCGGTTACTGCTAATACTCATGACAGCTTCACCCCGCCTTCTTTTTCCTTACCCTGTGCCTTAAGCTTCTCTGCTGGTTTACGATTTGCCAGATCAGGAACCTCCTTTAAGTTCTTCTTCACCTGCGGATGGTGAAGCCAGCAGGCGCTCTTATGCCCTTCCTCGACCTCGCCCAGTTCCGGCTGATAAGCATGGCAGAGTTTCATCGCATAGGGACAGCGGGCAGCAAACGGACAGCCGACTGGGGGATTTAACAAATCCGGCGGTGTCCCGAAAATCGGCACCAATTTCTCCCCGTTTGCCTTGGGGATGGACTCCAACAGCCCTTTCGTATAGGGATGGGCCGTCCGGTAAAAGATATCCCGCACATCCCCCTCTTCCACGATAATTCCACCGTACATCACAATCACCCTTGTGCACATACTGGCAATCACTCCCAAATCATGGGTAATTAAAATCAGGGACATAGCGTACTGCTCCCGCATCTTCTGCATCAGTTCCAGAATCTGCGCCTGGATCGTTACATCCAGCGCCGTCGTCGGCTCATCGGCAATTAAAAGCTTGGGATTGCAGGCAATAGCAATGGCAATCATCACCCTCTGCCGCATCCCACCCGACAACTCATGGGGATACTGACGGATTCGTTTTTCCGGTGCAGGAATCCCCACCTGGTTCAATACCTCAAGCGCCCTCTCCTGAGCCTGGGCTTTACTCATCTTCAAATGCCGCCTTAGCGGACCGCAAATCTGTTCGCCAATCGTAAACAAAGGGTTTAAACTGGTCATAGGGTCCTGGAAAATCATGGAAATCTCATTGCCCTGGTATTTTCGCATCTCCTTTACAGATTTCTTCGCCAGATCCTCACCGTCAAACATAATCTCGTCCACGTTTAAGTCGGCATTGTCCTCCAGAAGATGCATAATAGAAAGCATACTCACCGATTTTCCGCACCCGGACTCGCCCACGATGCCCAGCCTTTCGCCGCGATCCACATAAAAACTTACGCCCCGGACCGCCTGCACATAACCGTCGCCCGTGTGAAATCCTGTCTTTAAATTTTTAATTTGAAGTAAAACATTATCCGAAGTCAAAACTGCTCTCCTAACTCTTCTATCATATCAAAGAAATGGTTATTGTCTGCATGGTTTACCGCAGCAGGAAATTTTTTTCAAACAAACCTGCCAGCTACTTCTTTAATCTCGGGTCCAGTGCATCCCTGAGTCCATCGCCGATAAAATTCAGCGCAAAAATCGTAAGGCTGATCGCCGCCGCCGGGAAGAACATCTGATACGGGCAGGTGAATAAATATTCAATCGCATCATTTGCCAGGGTTCCCCAGCTTGCCTGCGGCACCTGAATCCCAATCCCCAAAAAGCTTAAAAAAGCTTCCTGGAAAATGGCACTTGGAATTAAAAAAGTCACCGTAACAATAATGGTACCGATACTGTTCGGGATTAAATGGTGAATTAAAATCTGCCACTTGTTCAGCCCGCACACCTTCGCTGCCAGGGCAAAGTCCTGTTCCCGAAGCGTAAGAATCTGCCCGCGCACCATACGCGCCGTTGTAATCCAGAAGGTCAGACACATCGCAAGGAGGATGCTGCTCATGGTATTGCCCAAAAACATCATAATTAAAATCAGGTAAATCAAACTGGGAATCCCCGAAAGAATATCCACAATCCGCATCATAATCAAATCTGCCGTCCCGCCGAAATACCCGGCAATTCCGCCGTAGAGCACGCCGATAATCATATTGACAAAGGCGGCAGTAAAGCCGATGGTCAGCGAAATCCTTGCGCCGTACATGGTGCGGATAAAAATATCCCTGCCCATCTTATCCGTGCCGAACCAGTGCTCTTTACTCGGCCATTCCAAAAGATGATAAAAATCCGTCTGCGCATAATCATAGGGAGAAAAAATCGGCGCAAATACCGCAAATACCATCATCAAAAACAAAACCACCAGCCCGAACATCGCCAGCTTGTCCTTCTTTAGCCTGCCCCAGACCATCTTCACATAGGACTGGCTTTTTCGGGCAATTACATCCTTTTCTTTCTCCGCCTCGCTTAACGGCTCTAAAAGTTCCATGGGAATATCCGTTCCCACGGGAAAGCGGCCTGTCCCGGTTCCTGCACTTATCTCTGTCATTCTATCGCCCTCATTTTTCTTTGCTTTACTTACTTATCAATCTTAATCCGCGGATCAATCACCGCATACAAAATATCCACGATTAAATTACATAAAATAATCAGGCTTCCCACAAAAATCGTCAGCCCCAGTGTCACCGAGTAATCCCGGTCGCCGATCGCCGTTACAAAATACCTGCCCAGCCCCGGCACGGAAAACAGCTTTTCGATAATAAACGTACCCGTTAAAAGCGCCGCCACCATCGGGCCGACATAGGTAATAATGGGAAGCAGGGAATTTTTCATGGCGTAGCGGGAAATCACCAGATACTCCGGGGTCCCCTTCGCCCTTTCCGTGCGAATATAGTCCTGACGCATGGTTTCCAGCATACTCGAACGCATTAACCGGGTAATATAGGCAATCTGAGAAAATGCCATACAGAATACGGGAAGAATATAATGTTTCCAGGAAGTTAAACCATAAGAAGGCAGAATCTTCAGCTTTTCACAGAATACATACATCATCAGCACACAGATAACAAAACTGGGCACCGAAACACCGATGGTTGCAATGACCATGGCAATCATATCCGGGATTTTCCCGCGCTTTACCGCAGCAACAATTCCTAAAAGAATCCCCACAGCCAACGAAATTAAAATTCCCCAGGCACCCACACGCGCCGAGACCGGAAAACCCTGGCTAATCAGTTCATTCACCGTCGTATCCTGTTTTTTAAATGAAGTTCCGAAATCTCCATGAAGAAGATTTGACAGATAGCGGGCATATTGCTCTGGCACCGGGTCATTTAAACCGTATTGTTCCGAAATCTTTTCCAGAATCTTCGGCGGAACATTCCGGTTGTCCTCCGGGCTAAACGGCCCCCCTGGGATGGCATGAAGCAGGAAAAACGTGACTGTCACCAGAATAAATAAAGAAATCACGCCTACGCCCAACCGCTTTGCTATGTACTTTGTCATAAAATTCCCCCTTGTATGGATAAAAAACCTTGTTTAAGCATACCCTTTACCGGGTCATCACTAAAATAAATTTGCGGATATCCTCTAAAAAGGGCGCAGTAAACGAAAAATTCACTGCGCCTTTGCTCCACTATCCATGTTATTTTTCGCACTCCATGTTCTGTACAAAAAATACAGAAACTTTTAGCATTATAGCATATTCGCAGAAAGAAATCAAGGTAAGGAATTATTTTTGCATAAAAATACTAAATCAACTACTAAATAATTAGTTTCAATTTTTTTTAAAACCCTATTGACATTTCCGCAAATATCCGTTATACTTATTATCGCTGTTAAGCAAACCAGTTAATACGTGTGCGTAGCTCAGCTGGATAGAGCACTTGGCTACGGACCAAGGTGTCGGGGGTTCGAATCCTCTCGCGCACGTTAGAGATGGCTT
>CAJUDX010000049.1 GCA_910584785.1 uncultured Lachnospiraceae bacterium
TTTTTGTTACTGTTCACACGTTCACAGCAACAGGCAAAAATCCATGAAAATCGCCTTCGTCGATGGGATTTTTGCTCACTGGCCCAGTTTAACCTACGGTCAGCGCAGCAAGTGCGCAGACCTATGTGAACAGTAACTCTTTTTTCTTTTGTTTTCTTGTATTGACTTTTGATATTACCAATGATATATTATTAGTAGTATTATTAGTCATATTAGAGAAAACCTGGAAATGCAAAGGAGGAAATCCTAACAATGGAAAGCAGTTTGTATCAAAATTATGTTAAAATTTTAACCAATGAACTTGTCCCCGCGCTGGGCTGTACGGAGCCGATTGCCATCGCCTACGGGGCAGCAAAGGCCAGGGCGGTTTTGGGGGAATTTCCCGACCGTGTGGAGATGTGCTGCAGCGGGAATATCATTAAAAATGTTATGGGGGTAACAGTGCCCAATTCTGGCGGGCTGCGGGGAATTGACGTGGCGGCTACCTTGGGAATTGTCGGAGGAAACGCCGAACGCGAACTGGAAGTTTTGGAAAATATCACAAAAGAGGATATTGAGCGGACAAAGGCACTGGTGGCAGAGGGCTTTTGCCAGTGTAAATTGCAGGAGGGTGTGGAAAACCTTTATATTGTTGCCAGGGTGGAGAAGGGGGAGCATTTTGCGGAAGTTACCATTATTAACCGCCATACGCTGATTACCCGGATCGTGAAGGACGGCGAGGTATTATTTGAGCATCAGGTGAGTGAGGAGTCGCCGGATTATGCGGATAAGTCCCTGCTGAAGGTAAAGGATATTTTAACTTTTGCCAAAGAGGTTGATATCGAAGATGTCCGGGAAGCAATTGGCAATCAAATCGCGTTAAATTCCGCCATTTCCGATGAAGGGATGAATCACCATTATGGGGCGGAGGTTGGCCGGACGCTTCTGGAGTTTTACGGGAACGATGTAAAAACCCGGGCAAGGGCGAGGGCGGCTGCCGGTTCTGACGCCAGGATGGGAGGCTGTTCGATGCCGGTGGTCATTAATTCCGGCAGCGGAAACCAGGGAATGACCGTATCCCTGCCTGTGATTGAATTTGCCAAAGAACTTAAAGTTTCTGAAGAGAAACTCTACCGCGCGTTAGTAGTGGCTAACCTTATTGCCATTCATCAAAAGAAATACATAGGAAGTCTTTCTGCCTACTGCGGTGCGGTAAGCGCCGCCTGCGGTGCCGGGGCTGCGATTACTTATCTTTATGGGGGAAGCGAGGAGGAAATTGGCTTAACCATTACCAATACTATCGGCAATGTCGGCGGAATCGTCTGTGACGGTGCCAAATCTTCCTGTGCGGCAAAGATTGCCTCTGCGGTGGATGCTGCGATTTTAGCACACTTTATGGCAAGAAAACACCACAGCTTCCAGCCCGGAGAAGGCATTGTTCAGGAAGATGTTGAGGGAACGATAAAAAGTGTGGGCTATATCGGCAGAGTTGGCATGAAGATTACGGATACAGAAATTTTAAATATTATGATTGACCGCGTCAATGTGGATGAGGTGTAAAAATTATTGTTGTGTTATTCGAAAAATTAGATTATAATGCAGGATAATACATTAAAATTTAAGCAGGAGGAATGTTCATGCGATATACAGTAAGACCACAGCAGGTTTGTTCCACCTCCCTTTCCTTTGACTTAGAAGGGGATGTAGTGACGAATGTTGAGTTTGTAAGAGGATGCGACGGCAATTTAAAGGCGATCAGCAAGCTGGTTGACGGGATGACCGTAGATAAGCTTGAATCGATATTAAGGGGAAATACCTGTGGAAGAAAAAATACTTCCTGTGCGGATCAGTTAGCAATTGCTGTTCGGGAAAAATATGAGGAAAGTAAACAGGCACAGTAAAATTAAAGAAAACGGGACATAAGGGATGTGACGATAAGGACCTGGAGGGATGTTTGAACATTGCTTTCTGCCGGCTGGCGGGAAGGAACGTTTAAACATGTTCCAGGTCTTGCTGTGTCGCTGCAAGCTTTTTCCTATGGCTTAATTACTGCGAAATTCCTGAAGATCCAGTTCTAGTTTTTCGATGGCGCCGTCAATATCCCGGTTTTTAATGCAGGCCAGAATATCCCGGTGGTAGCGCATATCGATGGGATTATATTCGGCATCCCATTTATCCCAGTAAAATTGTGCATAGGCCCGTTTTAATATTCCCATCGATTTTTCCAGCTGCTGATAGGCGTAAGTATTGCCGGAACGGGATAATAGATAGAGGTGGAAGCGCATATTATGATCCCAGTGTACCCACATATCATCGACGGAGGCATTGCACAGATCGTCCAGACGGTAAAGCTCATCCATTTGATCCTGGGCAATGAAGGTGTAACAGTCCCGCAGAAGTCCGCCTTCCAGGAAAAAGCGGAAGCGGAGAATTTCATTGACGTCCTTGCCGGTTAAACGGATGACCTCGTAGCCATAGCGGGGAATATTGCGGAGAACGCCTTCATTACACAGGGAAATCAGGGCTTCGCGTACCGGAGATTTACTAAATCCGAATTTTTCTACCAGTTCCTGTTCATTAATAATCTGATTGGCCTTATACTCTCCCTTAATTATACCATCAAGGGTCTGCTGGTAAACGATGGATTTTAAGCTGTCTTTTTCTTTTTTCATACGTCATCTCCATTAGCTGTAGAATGTAGTTGGATAACCATAAAGTGATTACTATGATTATGTTTTTTGTTATCATAGCAAATAAAAGAAAGAAAGTAAAGTGTTGCATAGTTTTGGTTTTATGATACAATGCTAAGTATGCTGCAGTTTGCAGAATAAAACCAAATAAGGAGGTGTATTGTGGCGGAGAATGTACTTTATCCTGTGTTTTCAAGTGCCCAGAAGGTTGTCCTGGAATTAGAACATATTACAAAGAGCTTTGGCAGTACCCAGGTGCTTAAGGGGATCAGCCTTTCGATAAAACAAGGGGAATTTATTACCTTTCTTGGCGCGTCCGGCTGCGGAAAGACGACGACTCTGCGGATAATTGCCGGATTGGAAACCCCGGACGAGGGGAGCGTGCGGCTAAACGGGAAGGATGTTACCGGTCTGGAACCAAATCAGCGCAATGTTAATACGGTATTTCAGAATTACGCCCTTTTTCCCCATATGGATGTATTTTCAAATATTGCTTACGGGTTAAAGCTTAAAAAGGTTCCTAAAAAAGAAATTGCCGCGAGGGTGGAGGAAATGCTTGAGCTGGTGCAGCTTTCCGGCTATGGAAGGCGTATGCCTTCCGAACTTTCCGGGGGACAAAAGCAGAGGGTGGCGATAGCCAGGGCGGTGGTGAATAATCCGCAGGTGCTTTTGCTGGATGAGCCGTTAGGGGCGCTGGATTTGCAGCTTCGGCGGCAGATGCAGGTGGAATTAAAGCGGATACAAAAACGTTTGGGAATTACCTTTATTTATATTACCCACGATCAGGAGGAAGCTTTGAATATGTCCGACCGGATTGTGGTGATGGATAATGGGCGGTTTGAGCAGGTGGGAACACCCAATGAGGTTTACTATCACCCAAAGACCAGCTATGTAGCCAGGTTTGTGGGTACGGCAAATATGATTAGCGGCAGGCTGGTAAAGGTGTGGGAAAAGATTGCTTATATTGACGCCGAGATAGGGGATAATTCTTCTTCGTGGACCAGGCCGCTGACGACAGAGGTGTGCGCTGCCCTTACCGGGGAGCAGGAGAGGTTTCTTAAGCCCGGACAGACGGTTACCGTGGCGGTGCGGAGTGAAAACCTTCTTTTGCAAAAGGAAGTGGGGCCGGGTCTGCGCCTTCCGGTGATGGAGAAGAATTTTGCCGGAGGACTGCTTCGGATTAGTTTAGACGGCGGGAAGTTAGGGGAGCTGATAGCCAGCCGTCAGGGCATGGATTCCTCCTTAGTTCCCGGCGATCTGGTGACGGCAAGCTGGGCACCGGAGCATGGGATTATCGTGGATCTTGCGTGTGATGAGCCGGACAGTCCGACAGAAAATCGCGATAAGGCCGATAAAAGGAAGGAAAAACACAGCATGGCAGGAGACAGGATAAAAAAGCAGGAGGGGCAGAATGGCTAAGAAAAAAAGAAACCGGTGGTGGATTACGGTAGCGCCCCTGTATGTGTTTACCATTTTCTTTGTCGCCCTGCCGCTGCTGTATTTGTTAGTGTTAAGCTTTATGACCCGGGCGCAGACCTGGGGGGTGGTGAATGAATTTACCCTGGATAATTACTTAAGAATCGGTAAGCCGGTGTATTTGAATACGTTTAGGGAATCGTTTCAGCTGGCGGTGCTGACGACCATCAGTACGCTGCTTATCGGCTATCCTTTCGGGTATTTTATGGCGAGACTGTCCAAAAAGGCCAAAGGCAGGATGATGCTTCTTGTGGTGATTCCTTTTTGGACCAGCGCTCTGATGCGGATGTACGGGTGGATTATTATTTTCCGCAGTAAGGGGATACTGGATAAGGTGCTGATGGGGCTGGGAATCACAGCATCGCCCCTAAAGCTGTTATATTCCTATCCTGCCGTGCTGGTGGGCATGGTATATTCCCTTCTGCCCTTTATGATTCTTTCGGTGTATTCCAGCACCGATAAGATGGATTGGAGCCTGGTGGAGGCCGCAAGGGATTTGGGGGCGACAAAATGGAGGGCTTTTTTAACCGTTACCCTGAAAATGACCTTGCCCGGAATCTTATCGGGCATAGTTTTAGTATTTATCCCCTCGATGGGATTATTCTTTATTGCGGATATCTTAGGCGGCGGTAAGGTTATGCTGGTGGGCAATCTGATTCAAAACCAGCTGCAGAGCGGAAGAGACTGGCCGTTTGCTGCGGCGCTTTCCGTGGTGCTGATGATCTTTACTTCAATTATGATATGGATTTACCGAAGGGCTGCAGGGGTGAGGGAACTGGAGGGATTGCTATGAAAAAGAGGAAGATACATTTTTCTTTGATTTATCAGGCAATTCTGCTGATTTTGATGTATGTGCCGATTGTTGTGGTAATCGTGTATTCGTTTAACGCCTCGAAACATACAACGATATGGGCAGGCTGGACGCTGGACTGGTACAGGAAGCTGGCGAAAAACCGCTCCCTGCTGGAAGCACTGAAAAACAGTATTGTTCTGGCCTGCTTAAGCAGCGGTGCGGCGGGGATTATCGGAACGCTGGGAGCCGTGGGGATGGCAAGGATCGGGGGAAAGAGTAAGGGCGTTATCGAGTATATTTCCATGGTTCCTATTATGATCCCGGAGATTATCCTGGGTATGGTGTTTATGGCCTTTTTTGCTATGCTGAGCCTGCCTTTCGGGATGCTTACCCTGGTGCTGGGGCATACGACGTTTTGTGTGCCCTATGTGTTTATGATGGTAAAATCCAGCCTGGTGGGCATCGATAAATCCCTGGGCGAAGCGGCAAAGGACCTTGGGGCAACGGAAATCCGGGCATTTTTTACCATTACCCTTCCCCTGATAACGCCGGCAGTGATTTCCGGCATGCTTTTAGCCTTTGCGATGTCGCTGGATGATGTGGTAATCAGTATTTTTGTTACCGGGGCAAAGACGAATACCCTGCCGATTCGGATTTATACACAGTTAAAATCCGGGGTGACGCCGGAGATTAACGCCCTGTGTACCCTGATGCTGGCGGCGACCTTTGTTTTAGTGGTCTTGTCGCAGTGGCTGGGGAGTGTACAAAGAAAGCGCTAGTACTGCCTGGATATGATCCATGCGGCACATGAGTGTAAATGAAATTTTGAGTGTAAAAGAAATTTGCGGGATGGGCTGGACAATGACAGATTTTTTTGTTAAAGTGAAAGACACATGCCGCTTAAATTTCGGGCATTATTTAGCAGCAGAATCGATGGCAGTATGGGATGGGTGTGCTGTCTGAGGATAAGGCAGACAACACACGAAGATACCCCTTGAATTGACCTACGGCAGGTACCAGGCGGTTTTCAGGGGTGTTTATGACGGAAATGGAGGAGAGATGATGAAAAAATCAAGACAGTTGGCGGCTTTACTGATGGCGGCAGCAGTGACAGCAGCCAGCCTGCAGGGCTGTGCAAAGAGCGGCGGAAACGGCAGCGCGGACACGCAGGCTACATCGGCGCAGGCAGACCAAACAAAAGAGTCCGCATCGGACAATGCCCCGGCAGATCAGGCAGAAGCAAAGGCGGATGATAAAGGAAAAGAGGACGGCGATCCGGGTGAACTGAATATTTACACCTGGGCAGAGTATGTACCGCAGGATATCATTAACCGTTTTGAAGAGGAAACCGGAATACGGGTAAATTACACGAATTTTGAGGCGAATGAGGAAATGCTTGCCAAGTTAGAAACCAGCGGCGGCGGGGAGTATGATATTATTATTGCCTCGGATTATATCATTAAAATTGCAGCGGATGAGGGGCTGGTAAAGGAGATTGATAAGGATAAGGTGCCGAATTATGCAAATATCGACCCTATCTTCCAGAACTTCTTTTATGACCCGGAAAATACACTGACGGTTCCCTACGGGCCGGGGATTCCCCTGATTGTCTATGACCCTTCCGTGGTTACTGCAGAGATAACCGGCTATGATTCCCTTTGGGATTCCTCGCTTCAGGACAGCCTGGCTTTGATGGACAGCGAGCGGGTGGTGATGGGGATGACCTTAAAGACCATGGGGAAATCCTTTAATACCGAGGATTTGGACGTTATCCGGGCAGCCGGGGATAAGCTGATGGAATTAGCGCCCAATGTGCGGGTGCTAAGCCAGAACCAGACCCAGGACTTTCTCCTCAGCGGTGAAGTAAGCGCAGCATTTCTCTTTACTTCGCAGGTGGTTCTGGCCCTGAGCCAAAACCCGGATTTGCAGGTGGTTTATCCCAAGGAAGGGCTTGGATTTGGCGTGGATGCTGCGTTTATTCCGTCGCAGGCGCCAAACAGCGATAATGCCCATGCCTTTTTAAACTTTATTCTGGACGGGGAAGTCGGAGCGCAGGTTTCCCAGCAGACCTATTACCTCTGCCCGAACAAGGCTTCCTATGCATTTTTGCCGGAAGAGTTTCAAAAGAGCTTAATTATCAGCACAGATGATGTCCCCAACGGCGAATTTATTCAGAACGTAAGCCCGGAGGCAACCCAGCTGCATGAGGAGCTTTGGACAGAGTTTAAGGCGGCGCTGGATTAGGTGCTTATAAAGGAAAAAATGCAGGAACAATAAATAAAATACACAGATAAAATAGCAGGGTATGAGGCAGGGTGTATTTTACGAAGTCGGTAAAGCGATAGCCGGCAACCAGCGTCATACTGATCTGAGCGGCAGCCAGGGGGGTTGAACAGGCCAGGCTCGCGGAAAAGTAAATGCCAAGACACATGGTCAGAGGATTAATGCCCAGGGCTGTGCTGATGGAAAGACCAATGGGTAGGACAATCAGGATTGCCGTTGAGTTGGTGATAAAGTTGCTGATTGCCAGGGTCAGCAGGCAGAGGACGGCATAAACCAGAAAACTGGACGGATGATTTCCCAGCATGGAGGAAATGAAGGTTGTCATCAGTTCACCGGATCCGCCGGCATTCAGTGCATTAGCCAGGCCAAGGCAAAAAGCAAGAAAAAGGACAGATTCCCAGTCCATGGTACTGCGGATGGTCTTGACATTGGTACAGCCGGTGAGGATGCAGAGCATGGCGGCACACATGGCAGTCATAGCGGTGGAAAGCCATTCCGTAAGATAAAAGAATAACATTGCAGCCAGGATGATCCCAAGGATCATCCTGTGTTTTTTATCATTGGGAGAACATAAGGGCTTTTCCGTTATACCAGATGGCGTTTCCAGACGAAAATGTTCTTCGCAGCGCCCACCCCAGATGCGATCGCCCAGACGGTAGCCAAAAAGCTGCGTGGAAAGCAGAAAAAGAAGCAGCATAAGGAAACCAGGAGCAAACATGGTAAACATAGAAAGGCTGGCTCCTGTGGCCTCGAACAGCAGGGCATTTGCTGTTAACTGCGGGGTGCAGCCGATTAAGGTGCAGCTTCCTCCAAGCATGGTACAGATGGCAAGGTTTAATGTGAGGTTTTTTCTTTTCATCTGGCAGGAAGAGCTGCATGCGCCGTCAATGATGGGGAGAAAGGCGGCGATAACGGCGGTATTGGCAAGGAACCGGAAATCAGCAGAAACCGCCGCTCATTTTCTTTTGACCAGATCACTACCTGTCGTCCAATCCGGGCCGCTGCCCCTGTTTCAAACATGGCATTTCCGATGATCAGCGCGCCAAATAACAGGTAAATAATGCTGCTGGAAAACCCGGAAAAGGCCTCTTCAAGGGTGCAGACCTGAAATAAAACCATCATCAGGCAGCCTAAAGCGCCGGTAACTACCGGGGGCAGCCATTCCGTAATAAAGAGAAGGATACACAGCGTTAAAATAAGAAGTCCGATAATGCCGGTTGCCATTGATTATTTCCTCCTGTTCGTCTGTACGTTTTAAGTTTTGCTAAATTCCCTGTAGGTTAGTATTTCCTTTAATTGATTTAGCTTTCCCTTGCTGCTTTGATTTCTTTTGTCAGGGCAGGAAGCACTTCAAAAAGATTTCCCACGATTCCATAGTCGGCAATATCAAAAATTGGTGCATCTGCATCTTTATTGATGGCAATGATCACATCCGAACCGCTCATTCCCGCTAAATGCTGGATAGCGCCGGAGATACCGCAGGCGATGTAGAGTCTTGGCCCCACGGTTTTTCCGGTTTGTCCGACCTGGTGACTGTGACTGATCCAGCCGGCATCCACAGCAGCGCGTGAAGCGCCTACCGTCCCGCCTAAGGTATCAGAAAGCTCCTGAATCAGGGCAAAGCCTTCTGCACTTCCGACACCCCGACCACCGGAAACAATAATTTCCGCATTTTCCAAATCAACCACTTCTCTGGCAGTTTCCCGGATGGTTTCGATAAGGCGGGTGCGGACAGAAGCGGGATCGATGTTAAACTGTTCATGGATAATTTGAGCTGTTTTTCCCGACGGCGCAGGTTTTTTAAATACGCCCGGACGTATGGTTCCAATCTGCGGGCGGGAATCCGGGCACATAATCGTAGCCATTAAATTTCCGCCAAAGGCAGGGCGCGTCCAGGCTACATGACCAGTTTCCTCATCGATATCCAGTGCGGTACAGTCGGCAGTTAAGCCGGTTTTTAAGCGGCAGGAAAGGCGCGGACCGAGATCGCGTCCGTTGGGGGTGGCGCCAATCATTAAGATGGAGGGAGCATATTTTTCCACCAGATAGTTAAGGGCTGCGGTATAGGCGTCCGTGCTGTAAGGCCAAAAGGCTTCATCTTCAAGAACAATCACCTGGTCTGCGCCGTAATTTCCAGCTTCCCTTACCGCTTCTTTTGTATTTTTTCCAAGAATAATGCCCACCAGAGCGCCATTTTGCTTATCCGCCAGCCTTCGTCCCGGATTTAACAGCTCCAGGCCGACTTTTTTGGGGCTTCCATCCTCCTGTGTCTCAATCAATACCCATAAATCATTAGTCTTTGCTGTCATAACTTCCTCCTACTCTATGATGTGTGCTTCCGAAAGAAGAGAAAAAAGTCTTTGTGCAGAAGCTTTGTCCGATTCTTCCTGTATTTTGACGCCGCCCTGTTTTTTCGGGGGAACAAAGGTGCTCTTTACGCGGGTGGGCGAACCCTTTAACCCAATGCGGCTTTTATCTATTTCAGGAAAATCATCTTCGCCTAATACCGGAATTTCTGCGCGGTTTGCCGCCAGCTTCCGCTTAAGCGTGGGGTAGCGTGGGTCAAATGCTGGTTTGGTAAAGGTGAGGAGACAGGGAAGGGAGATCGAAAGTCTCTGGTTTTCATCCTCACCTTCTTTAATTACTTCCAATCCATTTTCCGTTAATTTAGCTTCCAGGGCATAAGTAATCTGAGGAAGTCCCAGGTGTTCGGCAATTTCCGGTCCCACCTGGGCAGTATCACCGTCAATGGCCTGTTTTCCGCAGAAAATGGCGTCAAATTTTCCCTCTTTTTCTTCCACTTTTTGAATGGCACAGGAAAGGATATAGCTGGTTGCCAGAGTGTCCGATCCGCCAAAGGCGCGTCCGCTGACCAGATAGGCTTTGTCTGCGGCGATGGCAAGACACTCCTTTAATGCTGCCTTTGCCTGTTCCGGCCCCATACTTAAGGCGATAATTTTTGTATCCGGGTGGCTGTCCCTGATACGGGCAGCGGCCTCTAAGGCATAGCTGTCAAAGGGGTTAACAATGCTGGGAACGCCGCTTCGGATTAAGGTGTTGGTGACCGGGTCGATTTTAATTTCGGTGGTATCCGGCACCTGCTTTACACAAACTAAAATATTCATTTGCACATCTCCTTATTTTTTTGATTTGGGAATACTGAATACATAAGCAAATCTCATGCCAGAAAAAAAAATCTGTACGAAAAAGCATGCTGGCAGGAATTTGCGTTTGCAGGCGGCGGACAAAGCAGGGAAAAGCGGAAGATTTTTGCCGGTTTTTTGTCTGCGGGTGGAAGAAAATTGCCGTATGGTATCGATATAAGGTCTGAATCAGGATTGCGATTTACGCAGGCAGCAGCCAAATATCCATGGATTTTGTTCAAAAAGAGAAAGTGGCATGGAAAATGCTAATTGAATAAAGTATAAGCCATGGACAAGAAAAAATACCTGTTTCTTGCATGGCAGCAACAGGAAAGGAGAATAAGGTGTATGAGTGAGTATCGTTTAATGACAGAGGATCAGCGTGACATGGTGGAGTTGGTTAAGGGGTTTTTAATGAAGGAATATCTGCCGCTGGTGCCGGAGTATGACCAAAAAGGAGAGTATCCCATGGAAATCCATAAAAAAATGGGTGAGCTTGGATTATTTGCCATGGATATTCCCGAAGAATACGGCGGCCTTGGACTGGACGCAGTGTCCGTTTGCCTGATCCGTGAAGCCATGGGGTATGTGGATGCCGGTTTTGCTTCTTCATTTTCGGCTTCGACTTTTGGGATTAAGCCGGTTTTATTAGCCGGCACAGAGGAACAGAAAAAAACTTATGGGGCAAGACTTGCCGAGGGACAGATTTCTGCGATGTGCCTGACGGAACCGCAGTCCGGTTCCGATATGGGCAATACGAAATGTAAGGCAGTCCGGGATGGCGATTCCTATATTTTAAACGGAACCAAGTGCTTTATTACGAATGGCGGCATTGCTGATATTTTTACTGTGGCGGCTGCGACAGCCCCGGAGCTGAGAAATAACGGAATTTCTTTATTTATTGTGGACCGTAATGCACCCGGTGTCAGTGTGGGAAAGGAAGAAAATAAGCTGGGTATCCGAACCTCCAATACAACGGATGTCATCTTTGAAGATGTGCGGGTTCCGGCATCAGCATTGATAGGCGAAGAAAATGCTGGCTTTGCCATCAGCCAAAAGCTTTTGGCAAGAACCCGTCCTACCGGAATGGCAGCGGGAATCGGTCTGGCACAGCGGGCTTTAGACCTGGCGATAGATTATGCGCAGCAGAGAATTACCTTTGGAAAGCCCATTGCCAGCAGACAGGCAATTAAATTTAAACTGGCGGATATGGAAATTAAGATTCAGACAGCAAGGGCCCAGCTTTTGTATAATGCCATGTTAATCGATCAGGGAATTTATGACAGTCTAATTGGTTCCATCACAAAAACCTATGTATCTGAAGTAGCCTTTGAGGTGGCAAATGAAGCGGTGCAGATTTTTGGCGGCTACGGCTACAGCCGGGAATATCCGGTAGAAAAACTTCTGCGCGATGCAAGAATTTACTCGCTGTTTGAGGGAACAAATGAAATTCAGCGAATGGTTATCGGCGGCGCGCTGGCTCCAAAGAAAAAAGCATAAAACGAAAAAAGAATAAAACGAAAAAGCATAAAGCGAAAGAGCCAGGCTACAGAGAAAAAATAAAAAAGGAACTTAAAAACCAGATCAATAAAGGCTTGGAGATTTCGGAAGCCTGTATAAGAAAAAGGAGAAAAAATAATGCTGTGGAAAGAGTATGAAGGTGTTTTACTTGAGCGTGAGGAAGGTGCAGCTGTGATTACCTTAAATGATCCGGCAAATATGAACCCGGTGACAGTGACAACCATGGATTATCTGTGCGATGCCCTGCGGCTGTGCGAACAGGATGAGGAGATTCGCGTGATTGTTCTGCGTGGGGCTGGCGGGAATTTTTCTGCCGGGGGCAATGTAAAGGCAATGAAGGAGAGATTGGACAAGGGAATCAATACGGCAAAGGAGGGGATACGTGCCGGAGGTGAGTTTATGATGCGCCTGCGCACAATTGCCAAGCCGACCATTGCCTGGATTGAGGGTGCGGTAGCCGGGGCAGGGATGAGCATAGCGATGTGCTGTGATTTTTCAATAGCAGCAGAAGATGCCAAAATGGTCTTTGCCTTTGTCAATATAGGATTTGTCCCGGATTGCGGAATTACCCATATGCTGACCAAATCCATAGGGCGAACAAGGGCAACAGAGCTGTTAATGAGCGGGCGGCGCTTCAGCGGGGCGGATGCTGCACAGTGGGGAATGATTACAGCAGCTGTTCCCAGGGAGAATCTGGAGGAAACAGTGCAGAAATATATTTACAAATATTCTCATGGACCAGGTGTGGCCTATGCCCAGATTAAGAAAATGATCAACAGCTGCACCATGCGGGAGTTAAATGCCTGTATGCAGGAAGAAGTGGGAGCGCAGTATATTTGCAGCAAAACGGAAGATCATAAGGCTGCCGTGGATGCATTCTGCGAAAAAAGAAAACCGGAGTTTAAAGGAAGGTAAGAGGGAAATTCTATGGGAAAGAAGAATGTATTTACCATCGACGGACGTTTTTACTATGGATGGGTAATGCTGCTGTGCGGATTTATGACGATGTTTATCTGCTATGTGGTAAAGGCAAATTGTTCATCGTTATTTTATACCCCGATTTGTGAAGAACTTGGGGTGACAAGAACTGCCTACACACAGACCAATACGGTTCTTACGATAACCATGCTGATTGGGTCGGCGTTTATTGGGAAGATTTATAAGAAATATCCGGTTAAGTATGTACTGACCGGATGTATCCTCCTGACCTGCCTGTGTTATCTTGGCATGTCCCGTTCCCATTCTCTGTGGCAGTTTTATCTGTTTTCCGCAATTCAGGGCTTTGGGTGGGCCGGTGCAACAAATCTTCCGGTAAGCATTATGGTCAGTAACTGGTTTGGGCCTAAGATTAAGGGAACAGCAATGTCCATCGGTATGCTGGGAAGCGGCGCAGGTGCATTGGTATGGGTCAATGTGATCAGTGGCATCATTGCCAGCAACGGCTGGCGCAGCGCCTACCTTGCCATGGCGGGAGTGAATGCAATAATGATTCCGATTGCTCTGCTTTTAGTAGTCAGTATGCCAAGCGATAAGGGATTTGAGACCAGAGTTGGCGACCCTTCGCCGGAGGAAGTAGCGGCAGCGGGCGGTGTATCTACCCAGAAAACCGGGATTACCGGGAAACAGGCGTTAAGAACGAGCCGGTGGTGGTTTCAATGGATTGCCGCATGTGTGACGATGATTGGGGCTTCGGCATTTTCTTCGCAGTGTGTGGCGTATTTTACGGATATTACAGGGGATAAAACCCAGGCTGCTTTGATTTATTCGGGTGCATTGGGAACGCTTGTTTTGGGAAAATTTATTCTGGGGGCGATTTCTGATGTTATCCACATCAAGCGTACAGCGGTAATCGCGCCATTGTTTTATGCCGCGGTATTTATCTGTATGGCATTGTCAGCAACAAATCTTGGTTTTTCCAAGGGGATGGCATTGTTTTATATGATTGGCGGTTCGATTCCTTCGGTTATCCCGGCACTGATTACAGTACGGAACTTCGGGGATAAGGAATTTGGGGTAATGAATGGATGGATGAATATGGCAGGAAATGTCGGGCAGATTATCGGGCCGACAGTGGCAGCGTTTATTTTTGATATGACGGGTACATATCGTCTGGCCTGGATAATGTTTGCAGTTTTGATGGTGATTGTGGGCTTATTGTATGCTGCGTCAAATGTGAGCAGTAAAAAGCAGATTGAAGCGCTGGGGTATGTGCCGCAGTAGGTGGTTATGCGGCCTGTCCGGCGGATACTTAAAGGAAAAGAAAAAGGAGGAAAAAAGCATGGAAGAACGAAAATTGCCCCTTGAAGGGCTGAAGGTGATAGAATTAGGGACGCATTTTGCAGTTCCCAGTGTTACCCGTATGCTGGCGGACTGGGGAGCTGACGTGGTTAAGGTGGAAAGCATTGCCGGGGATGCCTGGAGGATTGTAGGACGGAACCAGAAATGCCCGATTACCGATGAAGAAAATCCCTTTTTTATGGTGCCGAATGCCAATAAAAAATTTGTTGCCTTAAATTTAAAAGAGGAACAGGGGAAGGAAGCCTTAATTAAGCTGATTGGCACAGCGGAAATTTTTATCAGCAATATGCGGATGCCGGCGTTAACGAAGCTGGGGTTTGATTATAAGCAGCTTTCTGCACAGTACCCGGAGCTGATTTATGTGCACTTTACCGGTTACGGGTATAAGGGGCCAGATGCGGCGAAGCCTGGGTTTGATTCCGTGGCTTTTTGGGCAAGGTCCGGGGCGATGCTGGATTGGGGGACGAAAGGGAATTTTCCGTTCCTGGCCCCGACGGGGGCCGGGGATGCCATGACGGGTTCGATTCTCTGCGCAGGTGTTTTGGCTGCGCTGATTGGCAAGCGTGAGACAGGGAAGGGAACCTTTGTTTCTTCCTCCCTGATGGGAAGTTCGATTTGGTATAATAATGCAGCTGTGGTTTCAACACAGTATGGCAATCAGTTCCCCAAAGATAAGGATCACCCAGCGAACCCGTTTGGCTGGCAGTATGAGTGTGCCGACGGAGAGTGGCTGATGATTGGGGTTGTGGATTATGCCGATGCTTACCGGAAGATTTTCCATCTCTTTGGGCGGGATGATATGCTGGAGGATGAACGGTTTAACACGATTACAGCAGTTCAGCAGCACATGGATGAATTTATGCCTGTTTTGCGGGGATACTTTAAGACAAAACCAAGGGATGAATGGGTGAAACTGATTGGGGATTTGAATATTGTCATCGGAAAAATCGGACACATCAGCGAATTGGCCGGGGATGAACAGGCATTGGCAAATGGGTTTGTTCAGCCAGTTACCTTCCCTAGTGGAAAGACGGTGGCGATGCCTGCAGTCCCGGTGGAATTTTCCGCTTATGATACGGCATTGCGCTATGAAAAGACCGGAGCTGTGGGACGGGATACGGATGAGGTCCTTTCTTGGGTTGGCTATACCGGGGAGCAGGTCGAGGAAATGAGAAAACAGGGAATTGTGAAGTAATGGCAGTTTGACAAAAAAGAAAATATCCGATAGGATAGAAGAAATTGGAAATATAGAGATTGACCATTAACCTGCAAAAAAGAGGGGGAGAACACCATGTTAATTAACGACGAAAGTTGCAATGCAGAGAAAACCATTCTGCGCTATCAGGAAAACGGAATTGTTGATCTGCTGGGCAGCGACTGGTACGGGATTTTGCTGCTCTCGCCGGGGGACAGGATCTATTTGGATACCTATAACGATATTCATGGGATTGGCAATGAAATCCCCCTCCGTTTTGTGGAGCATTGTATCCGGTGGGACAGTCTGCAGCAGCAAAAGACGTATAGCTATAAATTTGAAGGCAGGCATTTTTTTATCTACACCATTCGGCTGACGGAAAAGGGAAATCAGGTATTTTTTCTGCACTGCAAGGTGGACGGACCATTTGATGAACGGGATATTCAGTGGTATGAGTTATACAGCACCACGGGACAGCAGAGGATTTTACTGGAAAACGAACTGGTACAGGAGAAGAATTATCTTTCGGGAATTTTGGAGAGCACGGAGGGCTGTATTGCCGTGGTTGACGCTGACTATACGATTCTTTCGGCAAATGACAACGCGCAGGAATTATTTGGCGATAATTTAATTACCGGTTCAAAGGAGATGCTCTCGGTTATTAAGGCTGTGGATAAGGTGCTTTTGATGAAGGAAAAACAAATTCTTCCCCGTGTGCTGTTAAATGGAATGGAGAATGAACTGGGCTGTTCCATTTATAAGTTTGTTTTGACTCCATTAAAAAGCAGCAAGGGTAAGGTGGGGTGTGTGGTTATCGTTGCCACAGATATTACACAGAAATTTATCCATCGGAGACGGGCGGCACAGAGACAGAATTTTCAGATTTTGGGGGACGCAACCTTTGAAATGTCTAAGGATATGCGCACGCCGCTGATGAATATTCAGGGCTGCGCCAGTCTGCTTTTAGATGAACCAAACCTGACGGAAGAGATGCAGGAGCTGCTTAATTTTATTCAAACTGAAGCCAGGCATATCAGCCAGATTAATGATCAGCTGATTTCCTTCTGCAACCTGACAGAGGAGACTTCCTGCGCCCAGATGCGCATTCACCATGTACTGCAAAACTGTGTTTCTGCCCTTTACCGGGAGAGGAGCAGGAAAAAACTAATCATAAGGACGCATATTGAAGAAGAAATGCCTATGGTACAGGTGAAAAATGTGGACTTGCACCAGTTATTTTTTAATCTTCTGCTCAGTTCCCTCTCTTCGATTAGGGAAAAAGGAAGTATCGATGTGAGCAGCCATTATGATAAACAAAAGATAGCGGTTGTGGTGGAAATTGCGGAAGATGGCAAGGAAGGGGGGCAGGAAGGTGAGGAAGATCTGCTTTATGTGAGAAGCGGCAGCGGGAATCTGCAGAACTGGATCGATGTCCCCTTGCTGATGGCAAAAAAAATTACGCTGGACTATGGAGGAACGTTGGAAATTAAACGGCAGGAGGATGGACGTCAGGTTCGGATGGTAACATTGCCCTGTACTGCATAACTTCCATACAGCTCGTGTATGCTTGCGGCTTTTTGTGTTTCTGATAATGGTCGGTACATGAATGGTCGGTACATGAATTGTGATGGTAAAGGGATGAGGGTATTCAGCTACAGACAAGGGGGAAGTTTGGATGAAACGGATTTTAATTGCTGATCACTCGGAAATTGCCAACCGTATGTTCTGCACCGGATTATCAAAGTGCGGCTTTTTTGTAACTGCTGTGGCAAATGTTCGTGATTTAATTCATCAGTGCAGTATTGGTCATTATGATTTGCTGTTAATGGATTTATATTTAGATAAAACAAATCAGCTGGAACAAATTCTATATTTAAAAAAGCTATGTCCCGGATTGTTTATTTTGGTGATGAGTGATGAGCCGGACGTGTCCAGTGCGGTTCAGGCCATGAAGAACGGGGCCGATGATTTTATTGAAAAGCCCTGTGAATTAAATCTGCTGACAGGCAAGATTCAGGAATTGTTAAACTCTGAAGCCGGATGGAAAGAAAAACGCTGCCGGGAAGAAGAGGAAGATGGGAGCTGGAACAGTGAGAGACCAGTGGAACGTATTGAAGAGGTGGTGGCAAAGGTCAGGGATTACCAGACAACCGTATTAATTACGGGTGAGAGCGGAACAGGAAAGACGATGCTGGCGAAAAAAATTCATTTTACCAGCATTAGAAAAGGAATGCCTTTCGTTCATGTTAATTGTTCAGCGATTCCTCCAAATCTCTTTGAAAGTGAGCTGTTTGGCTATGAAAAGGGGGCGTTTACCGGGGCGCTTAGGACGAAGCCCGGAAAATTTGAGGCAGCTGGAGCAGGAACGATATTCCTGGATGAAATCGGCCTGATTCCCATTCACCTTCAGTCGAAGCTGCTGAATGTTTTGCAGGAGAGGTGTTTTGAGCGCGTGGGCGGAAATGAAAGTATTGTGATGGAGGCCCGTGTGATTGCGGCAACAAATGCTAATCTGGAACAATGCGTGGAGGCAGGGACTTTTCGCCGGGATTTATACTATCGGTTAAATGTAATACAGCTGGAAATGCCGCCTTTGCGCTACCGCCGGGAAGATCTGCACAGTCTGACGGTGCAGTTTATTCAGCGGTTTTGTCAGAACTTTGGAAAGGCTGTGCCCAAGATTAGCGAGTCCTTTTGGCAGGCTGTGGAAAACTATGGCTGGCCGGGAAATATCCGTGAATTGGAAAATGCGATTGAAAGCGCGGTTGTCCTCTGCGGGGAAAGCTTAGATGCCCGGTGCCTGCCCCTTAGGGTGACTTGTTTGCCATTTGGCAGCAATAAGGTAAATCCGGTGCCAGTATCCAATAATGCGTCAAATCCTGTACCGCATCATTTAAAGCAGTATTTAAAGCAGCAGGAGGATGCAATGATTCTGGAAGCATTAAGTAAATTTAACGGACGAAAGGAAAAGGCTGCACAGTACCTGGGCATTTCGGACAGGACACTGCGCTATAAAATCAGCAATATGGAAGGGAAAAGCCATCAGGATAAATGAAGAACGGCAAGGGAAAAGCCATCAGGATAAATGAAGAACGGCAAGGGAAAAGCCATCAGGACAAATGAAGAATGGCAAGGGAAATGAAGAATAGTATCCGTAAGATGAAAACCACTGGAAAGACGAAGAAGCAGAACAGGAAAGTGTGATGATGAGCCTATGGAAATTATTTGAGCGTTCAGTTCAGTTATATCATAAAAAAACTGCCTTGATTGAGGTAAATAGGCGGATTAGCTTTGATGAACTCTGGGAAATAAGCTGTAGGATGGGCCGACGGCTTTGGGAAGAGGCAGAAGAAAAAAAACAAAGAAGAGTATTGATATTAGCAAGAAATTCGATTGAAGAAATAGCCGTATTTCTCGGCTGTTTTCAGACAGGGCTTATTGCCTGTCCGGTGAATTGGCGGCATTCGGCAAAAGAATTAGAGAAGCTTTTGGCGGACTACCCGGATGCAGTATTGCTCAGTGATCGCAAATCCAGCGAATTAATGCGGCAGGCTGGGGCGGAGAATGTTCTTTTGCTGGAGGAGATGGATTCTGCATGGGGTTCTGGGTGTCTGAAGAGAAAAGACAGGTTGGATTCTGACCGGGAAACCGAGTGTTTGGTGAAAGAAGCAGTGTTAACTTATGGTGAAGATAAATGTTATTTTGGGAACGGGGCTGGGCCGGAGGATATTGCGGTGCAGCTGTTCACCAGCGGAAGCACAGGCACACCCAAAGAGGTAGGGCATACACATGGCGGGCTGATGGCGTATTTGTATACCTATGCTTTGGAATCCCGCTGGACAGCGGAGGAGATTTATCAGACCAGTGCAAATTTATTTCATTTATCAGGTCTTTCGATTATTCTCAGCCTGTTGATTGGAAGTACAACGGTGTTTTTTGACCATTTTGACTCTATGGAATTTTTGCAGGTGATGGAGAGAGAAAAAAGCAGTCGAGTCAGCATGATTCCTACCTTAATTATTCGCCTTCTTCAGGATAAAAGGATGCAGGAGTTTGATTTTTCCTCGGTAAAAAAGATTGTTTATGGAGGTTCGCCGATGAACGAGCATGTGGTGCTTCAGGCAATGGAACGGTTTCATTGTCAGATGGAGCAGGCGTATGGGGCGACGGAGAGCTGCTGTATGGCAATTCTTCTGCCGGAGGATCACCAGCGTGCGGCGGACCATGTGCAGGACAGGAAAATTCTGCGGTCGGCCGGGCGTCCCCTTCCTTTGGTTCAGGTAAGGATTCGTCAGGAGACCACTGGGGATGAGGGAAAGAAAGAGGCCTGCGGGGAAATTGAGGTAAAAAGTCCGTTTCTATGTACCTGGGATGCAAAAAAGGGACAGTACGGCACAGCGGACGGTTATCATCCAACAGGGGATATGGGATGGGTGGACAGTGACGGCTATTTATATCTGGCGGGGCGAAAGCATGACTTGATTATTTCCGGCGGGGAAAATGTGTATCCTAAAGAGGTGGAGGATTGCATTGCTGGTCTGACAGCCGTGGAAGCGGTCTGTGTTTTGGGAATGCCGGAGCCGTGCTGGGGGGAGATGGTGGTAGCCTGTGTGGTGCGAAAAGAGAATGTTTCCCTTAGCGAGGATGAGGTGATTTCCTGGTGCCGCCAGCACATTGCCGGATATAAAAAGCCCAAAAAAGTGGTTTTCTGCGATTATCTGCCGGAAAATGCCAACGGCAAGGTTTCCCGTCCGCTGCTGAGAAAGTATTTAGAGGATTATATTTTTAAAAAATAGTTTATTTTAAATCTTTTTTACTAAATTCGTTGAAAGAGTAAGGATTTAATGTTATACTTCGAACAGATATGGGGGTATCTGTTCGTTAAGAAGGCAATATTGCAGTAATTTCTGCTAAATATGGATAAGGAATAATTTATTTTTTATATTGATTAATGTTCATATGGATGCGTTTGCAGCATTTCAGATTCCCCAATTAGCACAGGCAGATATGTTTTGCTTTTTACAGACAACAGCAGTGTATGGTTGCGTCCAAAATAATCGGGCAGAGATATTTGCCGGAATAGGGGGAAGAGGATGATTTGCTGGAAATGTGGACATCTTAATGAGGACACAAAACAGTTTTGTGATCAGTGCGGCGCAAATATCTGGCACGCTGAACCGGTTTCAAACGGTCAGCAGCAAACGGCAGAAAATGCAGAAAGGGGCCAGACCGGGGCAGGAATCCAAGGGAATCCGACAGCTGCACATTCGGGCAGCCGACAGCCGCAGTTTCCGGTGAAGCCGGCGTTGGCAGAGAAGGAAAAAAGTGGTGCGGTAAAAATTGTTGCAATTGTCTTTGCTGTTCTTTATCTAATCAGAACAGTAATGTTTATTCCTTCATTTTTTTCTACAATTTTAGGAGTTTTTGATTATTCTTCTATTTTTATATCGCTGATTAATCTTATATTTGCCATAGCATGGATGATTTCCTTTATCCTTTTAGTAGGCTCGCTGGTTGTACTAGCGATGCGCCGCACCGAAGCAAATGAAGAAAGTTTGTATCTGGCTGTTGTTTTAGCGGAGGTTCTGCATGTTATTGTGTCACTGATCCGCATGATTTGGAAAACCGTTTATACTTTCACGTTATATCGGGGAAGGATGGGATCTAAGACGGTCTTAACTGAACTGATGGTTATTTTATTTGCTTTTTTGGTTTTAGGGACTCTTTTTGCCTTATTTGTCAGGGAGGGTAAAAAGCCGTTGTTGGGAAAAGATAAGTGTATATTAAAACAGATGGTAAAGGACCTGCCAACGGTGCTTCAGACAGAATTTGAAATACTTTCTGCTAACCTATCCAAGGCAAAAGGAAACAAAGACAGTACATATCAGGGACAGGTTTCATTTGACAAAGGTGGCTATGGAGGACAGCCTTCTAATCCGCCGGGGGTGGCAGGAGGGCCATTAAAGACACACCGGGGAGTACTTTTGTTCATTGTATTAACCTTCATAACTTGTGGTATTTATCCCTGGTATTTTTATTACAGTGTTGCGAAAGATGCAAATATTATCTGTGAGGGGGACGGCGAAGAAACTGCCGGACTGCTTAAGCATATTCTGCTGCTTTTTGTTACCTGTGGAATTTATGAGTATATCTGGCACTGCCAGTTTGCAGACCGTCTGCGCAGAAATGCGTCCAGATATGGGGTAACGATAGAAGAAAATGGGACAACGGTACTTTTATGGTTTATACCAGGTTCCTTCTGCTGCGGAATCGGAAGTTTTGTGGCATATCATATTCAAATGAAAAACTTAAATAAGATGGCAAGAGCATACAATGGAAAGATGTTTGCGCAAAACAGAACAAATGTTTAAGCGGATGAAAAAAGAGGATTTGGCGGCAGTGGCTGCGATTGTCGGGATTTATGGCATTATGGGAATGTTGGGTATAACCTGTCCCATTCTCTTTATGACAGGAGTTTCCTGTGCGGGCTGTGGGATGACCAGGGCATGGCTGTCGCTGCTTCGGCTTGATTTACAAGCTGCATTTTACTACCATCCACTGTTTTGGCTTCCAGCTTTGATAATGATTCTCCTTTTATTGGATAAAAGAATATTTAAACAATGGTATTGGCTTTGGGCAGCGCTTTTTTTGCTGGTATATGGAATACGGATGTTTATAGGGCAGGGTGACATAGTGGTGTTTCGACCAGAAGAAGGGTTTTTGTTCCGTGTTATTGTAAGGATGGTTCTTTGAAGAACTATATGAGTTCTGCAATGTAATCTGCTATATTTTTATTTATGGTGTTCATAATTAAACGCCCTGACAGTGAAAATTTTGTGCTGTCAGGGCAGTTTTTTGTTTGTTTTAACCTATCAAGAAAGTTCCTCTCTTCTAAGTCGCAAAGACCAAAAAATTATAGGCTGATAAATCATATTCAAAACGGTTTTTTATTCCCGACAATGAAAACGCTTGGCGGAAAAGACCAGTAAAATCAAGGGTTTG
>CAJUDX010000050.1:0-2732 GCA_910584785.1 uncultured Lachnospiraceae bacterium
AAAAAACAGAAAAAAACAAAGAGAATGTAATGACAGATAAGTATAAACAGGAGGTTTTTATGGACGAGAGAGTTAGACAGGAATATCATCGGATTTACAGTGAATTGTATTTTATTACGTTATTGGTGTGCTGTGTTTCGGTTATTGGAAAAGTAATGTTTTTTCATAAGGGAGTGGAGGACTGCTGGCTGGAATATATTGTCCTGGTGGGAAGCCCGGTGTATCGGTTTGTCCGCTGCCGTATGCTGCATGTAAGTGCGCCGGTGGTCGGGAAAAAGGCATGGATGATCCGGCTTGTGGTATGTCTGGTTACGGTAAGCATAGTCTATGCTGTTGTGACTTATGTTCGTACAGGAAGCTTGCAAGTATGGGAATTGCTGACCTTTCTTGCGCCCTTTATTTTTATCTATCTTCTGGTTTGCTTTGGGACGGTTATTGTGCAGAGGCGGTGGCAGAAGAAGCTGGAGGACAGGTATGATGAATAATTAAAGAACCATAATTAATGTGCCCAGGGTAATCAGCACTGCGCCGATAAAGGATTTCGCCGTAAATTGTTCATGCAGGAAGATAAAGGTCATAAGGAAGTTCAGTTAATATTCTCCGGCAGCCGCGTGCTCCCGGAGTTTTCTGTGTGAGACCGGACACCGGCTATACAGCAAAAGCCATACTCTTCCCAGAACCGGAGAACTATCCATAGTATAGCATATTTTCGAAGATGAGAAAAGGCCTTCCTTGGAAATTTTCACCATTCCACAAAAATATTTCCCAGTCGTCTCACCGCTTCCCGAATATCTTTTTCTTCCATATCGGCATAGTTTAATACTAAAATATGCTGATATTCTTCTTTGATTTCTCCGCAAAACTCAGAGAGGCAGGCGATATGGATGTTCTGCTGGCGGGCACCCCATTTGATTTCAGTATCGGTCAGCGGAGTGTCAACTTTAACCAGAAGATGTGTGCCGCTTCTCCCATCGCTGATGTGCACGAGGGGCAGAAGAGAGGACTGTTTTAAAACACGCATCAGTAATTCACCTTTTTTCTGGTAATATTTCCTCATCCGGCTTAGATGACGTTCAAAGTAGCCTTTCCGGATAAATTTTGCCAGGGCATATTGTTCGCAGCTGGAGGATGAATTGGAATAAAAGTTACTTTCACTGACGAAGCGGGTCATTAGTTTTTCCGGCAGGATCATGTAGCTGATCCGTATTGAGGGTGCGAGGGTTTTGCTGAAGGTATTCATATAGATAATTCTATGGTTGCGGTCCATGCTCTGCAGCGGTGCAATGCTCCTGGTATGGTAGCGGAACTCGCAGTCGTAATCATCCTCAATCAGATACCGATCTGGCTCTTCTTCTGCCCATTGCAGGAGTTCCTGTCTGCGTGCGGCGGACATTACGGTACCTAAGGGATAGTGATGCTCCGGGGAAACATGGAGGATGTCTGCCCCGCTTTTTCGCAGGCTTTCCATGGAGATTCCCTGGCTGTCCATCTCGATATAGGCCCATTGCAGGGAATATTCCTCGTAAATGCGGGGGATTTTTTTATAACCGGGATTTTCCACTCCATACACTGCATGGCGGGGCAGAATTTTTATCAGACGCCCGTATAGATACTCAATACTTGCTCCGATGACCATACATTCCGGCGAAACCTGCATTCCCCGGCTGCGGCAGAGGTAGTCGGCGATTGCCGCTCTAAGTTCTTTTATCCCTAAGAAATGGGCCCTCTGGACAAGCTCGATATCGTATTCGCTTAATACCTCCCGCATCACCTTTTTCCACATGGAGAAGGGAAATTTATCATAAACAACCTGATTTGCAGTAAAATCAACAAACCAGCGATCTTCCATATAGATTTGTGCATGCTGTACCAGCTCCGGGCGGTAGTCTGGCATCGATTCTACAGCGGCGACAAAATAACCTTTTTTCTCTTTTGATGTCAAATAACCTTCCACTAAGAGCTGTTCATAGGCGTTCATTACGGTTTTTACACTGATATGGTTATCCCTTGCCAGTTCCCGTTTTGAGGGGAGACGGGTGTGCGCGGTAAGACGTCCGCTTAAGATATCTTTTTTTAAACATTCGTAAAGGTACTGGTAAAGCGGTTTTCCGTTCCTGGCTTCAAGATGGTAGTACAACATTATCTGGTATCCTTATTTTTTATTATTTTGGGTATTTGAATTATATCAGATTTCATTATAATGGAAATTAGTTTAAACGTAAAGAGGAAAAGGAGGATTACGATGGGAGTTTATGCAATCACTGGAGGTTCCAGCGGAATTGGTGCAAAAACGGTGGAACTGTTTAGGAAAAAAGGACATGAGGTGATAAATATTGATTTGCGCAATGGTGACATTGAGGCAAATCTTGCCACACCGGAGGGGAGGCAGAAAGCAATTGATGAGCTGCGCCAGAGGTATCCTGAAGGAATGGACGGACTGGTATGCTGTGCGGGAGTTTCCGGGGCTTGTGGTAATCTCGAACTGATTATTTCCCTTAACTTTTTCGGCACCATAGCTTTAGTTAAGGGCGTGTACGATTTGCTGAAAAAGAAGGGCGGAACCTGTGTGGTAACTTCATCTAACACGATTTCCCAGGGAGCAGCCCGCATGGATATCGCGGATTTACTGAACAATAATAACGATGATGAGCAGCGGATTTTAAATGTGGTTTCACAACTGGATGCGACAAACTTAAGTGTGGGCAACAGTATTTATGTGGCGACCAAGTATG
>CAJUDX010000050.1:2832-22367 GCA_910584785.1 uncultured Lachnospiraceae bacterium
CGACCAAGTATGGTACAGAAACGTTAATGGATTCGGAAGAAATTGCTTCTGTTATCGTATTCCTTTCTTCCAATGATGCAAGGGGCGTCAACGGCAATGTGATGTTTGTGGACGGCGGAACCGATGCATTGTTAAATACGGAAAAGGTTTATTAAAGAGAAACAGGAAACCAAGAGATACAGAAAAACGGAAAGAGAAGGATGATTTAAGTCAGGAGGATATAAAATGAAGCCAATTGAACAATTTCTCGAAGTGATGGAAAATAAAGATTTTATTGCCCTGGGCGAACTGTTTACCGGAGATGGACATTATTGTGATTACTGTGCGAATGGGACGGCGCAGCACGAGTATCATTTATATGGAAGGGAGGCAATTTCCATGTTTTTCCGCAATAAGTTTTTATTCCGTCAATATTCCATTATGGAAGCAGCGGTTCTGGATGATAAACATGCGGAATTTATTGCTTCCTTTGGCGGGTACAATATTATGGCGATTGCCACACTGCAGCAGCTTTCCGGGGACGGTCATATTAAACGCCTGACCGTCCGCCCGAAATAAAATACGTTCATGGATATTATACAGATAGTACATTAATTTATTTCTTCAAGCCTGCAGGCCGGAGCTGCGACCAGGGAATAGTTGGTATGATAGATAACGAATCCCGGAGCAGAACCGGCTACTTTTTTAACAAATTTTTTCTGGATATAGTCGATTTCCACCTTATCATTATCCCTCCCCTTTGAGTAATAAGCAGCTAATGCCCCGGCCTCTTCAAATGCCCGGTCGGGAAGTTCCCTTCCCTCCGCTTTTACAATCACATGGGAACCGGGGATGCCCTTGGCATGAAACCACCAGTCATTTCCGGTTGCCAGCTTAAAGGTGAGTTCTTCGTTCTGATAATTATTTTTTCCCACATACATATGAAAGCCATCCGAAGAAAGATAGTGGAAGGGCTTGCTGGTGAGCTTGGGTTTTTTTGCCCCGGCATGGCGTTTTTTGATATAGCCGTATTCCATTAATTCTTCTTTTATGGGCAGTAAATCGGCTTCCTGCTGGGCAATATCCAGGGCCGTGCTGATGGATTCCAGGTGGTCGATTTCTTTCTTTGTTTCCTGGATCAGTTCATTTAACGCCTCAAAGGTTCGTTTTTGCTTATTGTATTTTTCAAAAAAACGCTGAGCATTTTCCTGGGCAGTCATCTGGGCGTCCAGGGGAATAGTAACTTCCTCATTGGTGTAATAATTTAAGCAGGTCAGCTTCTTTTCTCCGCCGGTAAGCTCATAGCCGTAGGTGTTTAACAGCTCCCCGTAAATCTTATATTTTTCTCTCTTTTCAGTATCTTTTAACTGCTTTTCCTGCAAATCGTATTTTTTATAATTCCTCTCCAGCGCGGTTTGGACGATACGGCGAAGATCCGAGGATTTCTGCCGGATGCGGGTAAATCGGTTTTTCGATGCATAGTAGTTTTCCAAAACACGGCTTATCGAAGAAAAGGTGCGGACCTGATAATTTCCCCCTGATAGGCAGGTGAGAGGAAGGGCGGAAAACTCCGCAGGTTCCCATTCGCTTTCCTCCGGGGAAAGGGCAAGGTAGACGATATTGGGCGAAAAACGTTTTTCGGCAATTTCCTCCATCACGCCTTGAAAGGTGTGATAAAGATGATAAAGCTCGGTATCGGATAAGGTATTAGCTGGCAAGTCCGAATCGATGGATGCCAGGGTACAGATCTCCTCGCCCATCACCGGACTGATTCCTGTTAGCTTCTGGTACAGAGTCTTTCCGGTTTTTGCAGGCATACTGCGTATGGTACCGATAAATTCATCTTCCGTAACCGAAAGGGGATTAAGTTTTTCTGTGGTCTGCGGAATAAACCAGTTTCGTCCGGGGAGAACCTCCCTGACCGAACTAACCTGGGCAGAAATATGCTTAATACTGTCGATAATTGTGTTGTCGTCCCTGCAAAAGATAATATTGCTGTGTTTGCCCATTAATTCAATGATTAAGCGTTTTTTACAGATATCCCCCAACTCGTCTAAGTGCTCCAGCGTCAGTTCAATAATCCTTTCCAGCCCCGGCTGACTTACCTTTAGAATTTTTGCGTTGCCGATGTGTTTGCGCAGAAGCATACAAAAATTGGGAGCTGTCATGGGGCTGGGTTTATTTTCTTCCGTTAAATACATTAAGGGAAGGCTGGCGCTGGCAGAAACCAGAAGTCTGATATTATTTTTATAGGTTTTTATGGTAAATAAAAGCTCGTCCTTTTCCGGTTGGGCGATTTTAGAAATTCTCCCGCCCTCGATGGTCTGCTGCAATTCGTGAACTAAGCCTGCGATAGTAATTCCGTCAAATGCCATAATTTGATTTCCTTTCATTGCCGATGTTCTATCAACACAGGTAAGCATAGCAAAAATGTAAGCATCTGTAAAGTATAATGTTGTTAGGAGGGCGCTCCGGCTTGAGGAAGCACTCGTGTTATTGTAAAGGAAGCACCCGTGTCATTGCAGAGGAAGCACTCGTGTTATTGTAAAGGAAGCACCTGTGTCATTGCAGAGGAAGCACTCGTGTTATTGTAAAGGAAGCACCTGTGTCATTGCAGAGAAAGCATTCGTGTTATTGCAGAGAAAAAGTGTTCTCAGGAAAAAAACAGGAAAAACAAAGAAACTAATTGCGGTAAATGAAAAAATACAGTATGATAATAAGTAAAAGAGAAAATACGATTTTGACTTGCAGAACACAAGGAGGAAAGGGAAGTGTATCATTGTCACATTCATTTCTATTTGGTGGGGAAAACTAACAAAGTATTTGAAATCATAAAGGAAATGAACCCTCTTGAGCATTTTACACATACATTTTGGGAAAGCGAAGGATTAGAGCTTGCGCTGGCAGCAAAAGCGGATGTGATTTTGGCAGAGGTATCGGCGGTTTTTGAACAGGGAGAGCTGGAACTTCTGCTGCAGACGAAACCGGATAGGACAGAAATGATCGTTCTGGGCGGGATGGAGCCGTTACATTGCCTGAAGAACGATTTGGAGAAAATTAAGGACATATGGGTAACACCGATGGAAGAGGAGGAGATTCGCTTTCGTTTTCTGCGTTGGCAGCAGACAATGAAAATGAGCCGGGATTTCTGGCAGACCAGCCAGTATCTTGAGGCGACGATTAATAATATTCCCAATCTTGTCTGGTATAAAGATAAGCATGGGATTCATGAAAAGGTAAACGACAGCTTCTGCCGTACCGTGAATAAAACAAAAAAACAGGTGGAGGGGCGGGGACATGCCTATATTTGGGATGTGGAGCATGACGATCCCGCCTGTATCGAGTCTGAGCGCGAGGTGATGGAAACCAGGCGCACCTTTATCTCCGAAGAAACTGTAAAAACCGGGGATGGGATGCGCCTGCTTACCACATATAAATCTCCCCTGTACGATTTGGATAAAAGTGTGATGGGGACCGTGGGCGTGGCTATTGATGTTACCCAGGAAAGGGCTTATGAACAGGAGATTATCCATAAGAACCAGACCTTGGAAACGATGTTTACTACGATGGACTGCGGGGTGATGTGCCATACCGTGGATGGCTCCCGGATTTTAAGCATTAACCGGGCGGCACTTAAGATATTAGATTATGAATCCCAGGAAGAGATGGAAGCTGACGGTTTTGATATGGTGGCAATGTCGGTGATGGAGGAAGATAAGCCAAAGCTTCGGGAAGCTATCCGAGAGCTGAAAAAAGAGGGCGACAGTATTAGCATAGAATACCGGATATGCCGAAAGAATAAAGAAATTCGTCATGTCATGGGAAATGTAAAGCTGTTTAAGGAAAATGGGGAGTTGATTTATCAGCGTTTTCTTTTGGATTGTACGGAGAAAAAGCTTAAGGAAGAAAAGGATAAACGCCGTCAGATGGAATTAATCCAGGCACTTAGTCTGGATTATAATGTTGTCTGTGCATTTGAACTCACGACAGGGATGGGAACCTTTCTCCGCATGGATGAGGAGGGAGGACGGCTGTTTTCTTCGGTGGTGGGCAAGGAAGTTTTTATGGAAACCTGCTTAAGGCTTTATGTGCAGAATTTTGTCTTGAAAGAGGACCAGGAAATGCTGTGCCAGGCGCTGTCACGGGAAAATTTGCAGAAGGAACTGGGGGAAAAGACAAAGTACTGTGTCAACTACCGAACACAAAATGACGGGGAGATGAAGTATTTCCAGATGAAGGCGGTTCGCGCAGGGGAGCACGGGGAGAGCCAGAGCATTGTCCTTGGTTTTCATAGTGTGGATGAGGAAATCCGCAAGGAAATGGAAAAGAAGAGCCTGCTTGAGGACGCGCTTTCGCAGGCTAACCGGGCAAATAAAGCAAAAAGTGCCTTTCTTTCGAATATGTCTCACGATATCCGTACACCAATGAACGCGATTGTCGGGTTTACCACGCTTGCCCTGTCCCATATCGAAAATCAGGAGCAGGTTAAAGCGTATTTGCGGAAGATTATGACTTCAGGCAATCATTTGCTGGGCCTGATTAATGATGTACTGGATATGAGCCGCATTGAGAGCGGAAAGATGCACTTAGACGAGAAGCCTTGTAATTTACGGGAGGTTCTCGGCGGTCTTTATAACATTGTCCAGGCCGATGTTCATGCGAAACAGCAGAAGCTACATATCGATGTTTCTGGCATTGTCAACGAGGAGATTTACTGTGATAAGCTTCGTCTGAATCAAGTGCTGTTAAATCTGCTGAGCAATTCAGTGAAGTATACGAACCAGGGAGGCAGTATTCATGTAAGCGTGGCGGAAAGGCCAGGGGCGCTTGCCGACTATGCCAACTATGAATTTTACATTCGGGATACAGGAATCGGGATGAGTAAGGCGTTTGTCTCCAAAATCTTTGAGCCCTTTGAGCGGGAGAAAAATACAACCATCAGTGGCATCCAGGGAACGGGGCTGGGGATGGCGATTACAAAGAATATTGTGGATATGATGCGCGGTTCGATTGATGTGCAGAGCGAACAGGGTGTGGGAACGGAATTTAATGTGGCATTTACCTTCCGCCTGTGTACGAATGGGACAGAAGAGGAGGAAAGACCAGAAGAAAAGCTGGCGGAGATTCACCCCGGACGGCTGCTGCTGGCAGAAGATAATGAACTGAACCAGGAAATCGCGGTAGAAATTTTAAAGGAAGCTGGATTTATGGTAACGGTGGCGGAGAATGGGCAGGTTGCTGTGGACATCCTCAAGTCCTCTGCGCCGGGGTATTTCCAGGCCGTGCTTATGGATATTCAGATGCCGGTATTGAACGGCTACGAAGCGGTCCGTCAGATCCGGCGGCTGAAAAACCGGGAGCTGGCAACTATCCCTGTCCTGGCGATGACGGCGAACGCTTTTGAAGAGGATAAACGGGAAAGCCTGCGGTGCGGAATGAACGGGCACATCCCAAAACCGATTGATGTTCAGTTTTTATTTGCGGAGCTGAGTAAGGTGCTGCAATAGGATGGGCAGGAATAATTATAGTTGACTTGCCTGAAAACTTGCCTTATAATGTGGTTAACTATGGCGAAAGAGAGGCTGACTGCGATGTTAAAGAGCATGACGGGTTTCGGCAGGTATGAAACCATAACGAATGAATATAAGATTTCTGTCGAAATGAAAGCCGTAAATCACCGGTATCTGGATTTGAATATTAAGATGCCAAAGAAGTTTAATTACTTTGAAGCTTCCATCAGGACATTGTTAAAGGCCTATCTTCAGCGGGGAAAGGTAGATTTATTTATCAGCTACGAGGATTATACCGAAGGAAATCTTTGTCTGAACTATAATAAAACGCTGGCTGCTGCGTATATGGAAGCTTTTCGCCAGATGGCGGAACAGTTTTCTCTTCCCAATGATGTCACCGTCTCCGCCCTTGCCAAATGCCCGGAGGTTTTAACGATGGAACAAGCCTCGGAGGATGAAGATTATCTGTGGAAGATTCTTTCTGAGGGCATCCGCCAGGCCGCTGAAAAATTTGTGGAGACACGGATTGCCGAGGGGGAGCGGTTAAAGGAAGATTTGATCAAGAAGCTGGATTATATGCTGGAGCTGGTTACTTTTATTGAAAAACGTTCTCCGGGAATTGTCGAGGAATACCGGGCAAAACTCGAAGATAAGGTGCGGGAGCTGTTAAGCGGAACCGCTGTCGATGAAAGCAGAATTGCCGCAGAGGTGACGATTTACGCGGATAAAATCTGTACAGACGAAGAAATGGTTCGTTTAAAAAGCCATATTCAGTCCATGAAAGCAAAACTAGAAGCCGGGGGCGGTATTGGTCGGGAGTTAGACTTCATTGCCCAGGAGATGAACCGGGAGGCGAACACCACACTGTCAAAGGCGAATGATTTAACAACGGCAGATAAGGCGATTGCCCTGAAAACGGAGATTGAAAAGGTAAGGGAACAGATTCAAAATATTGAATAACAGGAGGGAGCATGAGCCATCAGGGAATTTTAGTGGTAATTTCCGGTTTTTCCGGTGCAGGAAAGGGTACTTTAATTAAGGAGCTGATGAAGCGCTATGATCAGTATGCGCTGTCTGTGTCGGCTACCACCCGTCAGCCCAGGCCAGGCGAAATGGATGGAAGGGAATATTTTTTCGTTTCCCCTGATTATTTTCAGTCAATGATTGAAAATGATGCCTTAATCGAATATGCCCAGTACGTGGAAAATTTCTATGGAACGCCTAAGGATTATGTGGAAAAGCAGAGAGCGGCAGGGAAGGATGTTATCCTGGAAATTGAAATCCAGGGGGCATTAAAGATTAAGAAGAAATTCCCGGAAACCCTGCTGTTATTTGTGATGCCGCCCAGTGCCGAGGAGTTAAAGCGCCGTTTGGTGAACCGGGGAACAGAAAGCCCTGAACTTATTCAGGCCAGGTTAAAGCGGGCAGTGGAAGAGGCTGTTGGGATTGAAGCCTACGATTATATTATCTTAAACGACCAGCTTGAGGTTTGTGTGGAGGAGCTTCATCAGCTTATTCAGGCCCAGCATAACCGCACGTCTAACCGGCTGGAATTTTTAAATGAGATTAGAAAAGGACTGGAAATACTTTAGTGCACAGGAATGCAGTGACAGGTCTGTTAGGTAGTTCCAGAAATTGAAAGGAGATTTTTCATGTTACGTCCATCCTATAGTGATTTAATTGAAGCAGTAAACAGCGAGATTGAGCCGGGGGAACAGCCCGTGGTGCAGAGCCGCTATTCGATTGTGATTGCCGCGTCCCGCCGGGCCAGGCAGCTGATTGACGGTGCGGAGCCTATGGTTGGCGGTTCCTATGGAAAGAAATCGTTATCGGTGGCTGTGGATGAATTATATAAAGGAAAGGTAAAGATTCTCAGCGAGGATGAGGCTGTGGACGAAAATCCGGCAGAGGCTTCCAGTCTTGAGGAAGCAGAGGAGATGGAAGCCATGGAAGAGGCGATGTTAACCGAAACTAACCAGAGCGGGGAAACAGAATACGTACAGGACGGTGAAGTGTCTGATGACATCCCGGAAGAAGATGAAGAGCCGGTGACAGAAGAAATTGAGGAAGAATAAATAAAGGATGGTAAAGGGGAGGATTGCGAAAACATATGGTTTTGTAACTTCCCTTTTTGCATCATCTGTGTTGCCCATAAGCAGCCGTACCACCATAGGATAAACGCCTGCCGGGCGCACTTGGAATACCTGAATCAAATCGCCTGTTTGGCGATGGATGTGTTTGGCGATGAATGTTTAAAGTAAAGATAAGGATGTCAGAATGATAAAGATATTGTTTATTTCCCTGGGCTGTGATAAGAACCTGGTGGATACGGAAAAGATGCTGGGGCTTTTAGGCAGGGAGGGCTTTGCCTTTACCGACCGGGAGGAAGAAGCCCAGGTGATTATTGTCAATACCTGCTGTTTTATTGGAGATGCCAAGGAAGAGAGTATTAATACTCTGCTTGATATGGCACATTATAAGGAGGAAGGAAGCTGTCATGCCCTTTTGGCGGCGGGCTGTCTGGCCCAGCGCTACCAGAAGGAAATATTAAAGGAAATTCCTGAGGTGGACGGGATTATCGGAACTTCGGCTTATGATGGGATTGTTTCCATGGTTAAGAAAGTTTTGGAGGAAAAGAAAAGCCATCTTACCTGCTTTCAGGATGTCGATGCGCTTCCTCATACCGATTCCCCCCGCATGGTGACGACGGGAGGGTGTTATGCTTTTTTAAAGATTGCCGAGGGGTGTGATAAGCGCTGTACTTACTGCATTATTCCTAATCTTCGCGGACGATACCGCAGCATTCCCATGGAGGAGTTGGTGCAGGAGGCCAGGGTGCTGGCAGCGCAGGGGGTGCGGGAACTGATTTTAGTGGCGCAGGAGACAACGCTTTACGGCGTGGATTTATATGGGGAAAAGTCCCTGCCAAAGCTGCTGCGGGAATTGGTTAAGATTTCCGGGATTTACTGGATTCGCCTTCAGTACTGTTACCCGGAGGAGATTACTGACGAACTGATTCAGGTGATAAAGGAAGAAGAAAAAATTTGTCATTACTTAGATATCCCGATCCAGCACGCCAGCGATTCTGTGTTAAGACGAATGGGGCGCAGGACGAATCAGGAGACGCTCTGTGCGATGATTGAAAAGCTTCGCAAAGAGATTCCCGATATTGCCCTGCGTACCACCCTGATTTCCGGTTTTCCCGGAGAGACCCAGGAGGATTTTGAGGAATTATACCGCTTTGTCAATGCGATGGAATTTGACCGTCTGGGCGTGTTTGCCTACTCGATGGAGGAGGACACACCAGCAGCCCTTCTGCCTGACCAGGTTCCCCAGGAGATTAAGGAAGCGCGGCGGGATGAACTGATGGAGCTGCAGCAGGAGATTGCCTTTGAGAAATCCGAAGCTATGGTGGGAAGGATTGTGGAAGTAATGATTGAGGGCAGGGTGGCGGAGGAAGACGCCTATGTAGGCCGAACCTATATGGACAGCCCTAATGTGGACGGTTTAATTTTCGTCCATACCAGCCAGGAACTTTTAAGCGGTGATTTCCTGAACGTTCGGGTAATAAAGGCACTGGAATATGATTTAATAGGAGAGGTGTATCATGAATCTGCCGAATAAACTGACGGTATCACGGGTAATTTTAATTCCCTTTTTTGTATTTTCCCTGCTGTACCAGGGCGGTGAAAACCAAAACCTGCGCTATGTGGCGGCGGCAATCTTTGTGATTGCCAGCTTAACGGATTTGCTGGACGGCAAGATTGCAAGGAAGTATAATCTGGTAACTAATTTTGGAAAGTTTATGGACCCCCTGGCAGATAAATTATTAGTCTGCTCGGCGCTTATCTGCCTGATTGAGCTTGGTCAGCTTCCGGCATGGATGGTTATTATTATTATCAGCCGTGAGTTTATTATCAGCGGTTTCCGTCTGGTGGCCTCGGACAACGGCATTGTAATTGCGGCAAGCTACTGGGGAAAGTTTAAGACCACCTTTCAGATGATAGCTGTAATTTTATTAATTGTTCGTATCCCGGCCCTGGCGCTTGTGACGAATTTCTGTGTGTGGATTGCCCTGGCGCTGACCGTAATTTCATTGATCGACTACCTGGCAAAAAATCATAAGGTACTGACAGAAGGGAGTATGTAAAGCATATGGTTTGTGAATTGATTTCCGTAGGAACAGAACTGCTTTTGGGTAATATTGTAAATACAAACACACGGTTCCTGGCAGAAAAGTGTGCGCTTTTAGGTCTTTCTCTTTACCATCAGGTGACGGTGGGAGATAACCGTGAGAGACTGGCGGAGACCATCCGTACGGCACTGAAACGGTCAGATATTGTGATTTTAACCGGAGGGTTGGGCCCGACCGAGGATGATTTAACGAAGGAAGTTTGTTCCGCAGTGATGAACTGTGCCCTGGTGGAAGACGCCCATACAAGACAGAGGATTGAGGAATACTTTAAAAGCATCATGGCAAAGGAAATTTCTGAAAATAACTGGAAGCAGGCCATTGTCCCCGACGGTGCGCTAATATTAGATAATGCAAACGGCACGGCGCCCGGACTAATTATCGAAAAGTTTGGAAAGTCTGCAATCCTTCTTCCGGGACCGCCAAATGAAATGTGTCCTATGTTTATGGAGCAGGTTTATCCCTATCTGCAGAAGCTTCAGCCTGAGGTCATCCGTTCACAGATGGTAAAGATTTGCGGGATTGGGGAAAGCAAGGTGGAGGACAAGCTGTTAGATTTAATTAATAAGCAGACCAACCCGACCATTGCCCCCTATGCCAAAACGGGTGAGGTTCATCTTCGGGTGACAGCTAAAGCTTTGGATGAGGCCGGGGCCGATAAGATGATTAAGCCAGTGGTAAAGGAAATAAAAAAGCGGTTTGGCGACCATGTCTATACGACAAGGGAGGAGGAAACGCTCGAAATGGCGGTGGTGCGGCTGTTAAAAAAGCTGGAACTGACCGTATCCACAGCAGAGTCCTGCACCGGCGGCTTATTGGCAGCTCGTCTGGTGAATGTTCCCGGCGTTTCCGATGTTTTTCGCGAGGGTTTTATCACCTACTCCAATAAGGCAAAGAGAAAGATCCTGGATGTAGGCAAAGGAACCTTAAAAAAGTACGGGGCAGTAAGTGAACAGACGGCAAAAGAGATGGCAACCGGCGGCGTATTTGCTACGGATTCGGATGTCTGTGTGGCAATTACAGGGATAGCCGGGCCGGACGGGGGAAGCGAGGAAAAACCGGTAGGCCTGGTCTATATTGCCTGTTATTTAAAAGAAAAAGTAAAGGTGGAGAAGTACCAGTTTCAGGGAAGCCGGGAGAAGATCCGCGAACAAGCGGTGGTCAAGGCGTTGGATTTGCTGCGGCGGTCAATTCTTGAAAATTATGGTTAACTAAACTATGGATTAGCTGGAATGCTATATAAGGCAGATTTTTTCAACACATTTATTTTCAGTCGGACAGAAACAGGAAATGGGAGGAAGAGTGAGCTTGGAGAGTAGGAACGGAAAGAGGATGATGACAGCCGCAGGGCGGTTTGCCTATAGCCGCTTTGCTTTAAATTATGCGATATTTTATGAGACAATGGCAGATTTGGAAGCCATGGTTTTTCAGACAGAGAAAGAGATTTCACCTGCAGAGCGGGAAATGGCTGAAGGGATGAAGGCAGCCGAGTTCAGGCTTCATGTGCTGGTCGGAAAGTTTTTAGAAGGCAGCGCAGCCGTGGAAGATGTGGACACCTTCCGCAATGCGCAGATTAGGGAATCGGAAAAACTCATGGCCTATCTTGACTGCTTTGCCGTTTATGATTACGTGCTTAAGCGTATTCGGGGCCGCTTTTTCGACATGGCAGATCCGGACTGGTCGGATGAGGAGGCTGTCGATAAGATGATGGGCTATGTGGTGGCAGCCCAGGATGCATCCGAGAGAAATCAGAGAATTAAATCGCTGTTATCCGAGCTTCCCATGCGCTTTACTAGGACCAAATTTTTTTCCATGGTTCGCCAGGCCATGACGGTCTATGAGGGAATCGATCAGCGAAGTATGGGGAAAATTATTGATATGCTTGAGCAGGAGGCACTTCTTACCCTGCCGGATAAGATGGAAGAGGGACACGAACAGTTACATCGTTTGTTAATCACCCTGGAAAATGCAGATTACCAGAACTTAGATTCGGCTTCCTTTTCGGTGATCTGGGAGGTATTTGAGGAGGCCGAAAATATTTTATTTTCCCAGTCCTCCGACAGGATGAGCCTGATGCAGCTGATTAATGATTTTTACGTGATGTGTCTGACCGGGCAGGATCTTTTGATGGACGGGCAGGAAAAGGAGGATATCCACTCCCTGATTACTCTGATCTGGGAAAAAACGGAGAAAAAAGATTACTCGCTGGACGAGGAAGAACTGACAAAACGCCTGGTTCCCTTAGAGGGAAGGCAGGAAGCCTGTTACGAGCAGTGGAGCCGGTATGAAGGCGAGGACAGTGAGGTATTTCTGGGCGAAGGGGCGTCAAAAGAGGACAAAGAAAAGGTGAGAAAGGTTGAACTTTTACTTTCCACCAGTATCTATATGTCGTTAGAGGAAAGCAGGGAGCCGCAGGAAGATAAGATTCTCCTGAGCCGGAAAGCGGTGGAGGAACAGTGCCAGCCCTTCTTTGATGCACTGGAAGCAGACTGGAAGAAAAAACCAAAGTGTGTGGTCAGGGCGATGATGGCAAGTCTCCTCTCCAAGCTTCCCATGTTTTTCCGTACCTCGGACGAGCTGCGCAGGTTTTTAGCGGATTGTCTGTTATCCTGCACAGATTTGGAGGAGAAAAATGCAAGTTTGGAGGAAATCCGCAGTATAATGGAGATGGACGATGCTATGGTATAATAACCTGTATGCAGGGAAAAAGGCAGAAAAACAGCGATTTTCGCTGATTCAAAAGCTGCGGGAGAGAAGGGCCGGGGCGTCGGTGTATGTGATTGTCCCGGCGACCAATCCGCAGAACTTACTGGATATTTATTCAGCCCCGGAGCTATTTGCACGGGAAGAACGAATGGACAGTGAAGATAAAGACAGTCCGATGATTTTAGGTATTGCCCTGGGCTATCATGAGGCGCTTGTGCTGGCTGGGGTGATGGTCAATGAAGTGTATCAGGAAACCGGCGGCTTTGCCCTTCGGGAGTATCTTGGAATCAGCAGTAAACAATGCGGTGTAGGTGGAATTGATGGTACAGATATTGATATTCATTCTTAAATGGATTGGATGGATTGTTCTTGGGTTTTTGGGGCTTATTCTTGGCATCCTTCTTCTGGTGCTGTTTTCTGCCATTCGTTACCGTATCGATGGGAAGAAAGAGGACAGCCTTTGGGGAAAGTTTTATCTTTCCTGGTTTTTTCGAATTATTTCGGTGGCTGTAACCTATGAAAATGGCCTTTCTGTGCAGGCAAAGCTGTTTGGGAAAACCATTTATAAGCTTGATGGCAGGGAAAGTGAGGCGGGCGGGGAGGAAAAGCTTCCGGGAGAGGGTCAGGCAGGCGAAGCGCCGCAGGGTGAGGATTTTTTTGATAACCTTTTGCCGACAGAATACGAAATATCAGGTGAGGAAAAGCTGGATAAGAAAAAAACAGATAAGGAAAAAATAGATAAGAAAAAAAAGGATAAGACTAAATCTGATAAAGAAAAGATACTTCTAGACGAGCTGCAGGCGCTTGAGCAGGAGCGGGAACGGAAGTTGTCCGGGGAAACTAAAACGGTTAAACCTGCGGCAGATGAAGAAGAAAAAAAGGGGTTGTGGGAGAAGCTAAAAGAGAAAATTGCTGCCTGGATCGATAAAGTTACGTTTGCTTTTTCGGAAATTTGTGGTAAACTAAAGCAGATAGAGGAAAAAAGGCAGTGGCTGACCACACAGTGGGAATGGCTGTCAGCGATGCTTTCTGACCAGGAAAACCAGAAATCTGCCCGGTTAATCCTTCGGCAGGTAAAGAAGATTTTGTGCCACATTCTTCCCCGAAAGGGAACGGTTTTACTTGTTTTGGGGCGGGAAGATCCCTATCTTATGGGAAAAATAGTAAGCTATGCCAGCGCCGCCTATCCTTTTACCCACAGGTTTCTGACCTTTTACCCGATATTTGGTCAGGACAGGCTGGAGGGAGAGGTGCATATCCGGGGGCATGTTCGCTTAGGCGTGATATTCGGCTATGCGCTGCGGCTGCTGTTAAATAAAAATATTCGCCGGAAGCTTTTGTGTGTCCTGCGCCGGAATAAACGGCGTTAGAAGGCAAAGGCACGGACGGGGCATTTTGAAAATCAGGAGGAGTTTATGGCAGATAATCATTTTTCATCTACATTGGATGCGTTATTTAAGGGAATGGATAAGTTTGTAACCACAAAAACTGTTGTTGGGGAGGCTGTTAAGATTGATGATGCGATTATTCTGCCTCTGGTGGATGTTTCCTGCGGGATGGCGGCAGGGGCGTTTGCCGATAATGGGAAGAATAAGAATAACGGGGCGGGAGGCATGAGCGCCAAAATGACGCCCAGCGCAGTTTTAGTTATTCAAAATGGTGTGACTAAGTTAGTCAGTGTAAAGAATCAGGACCCCATAACCAAGGCGATGGATATGGTTCCCGATATAGTTAACCGCTTTGTCGGCGGCCCTAAAGGTGCAGGCGAGGTTTCCCCCAAAGCGATGGAAGCTGCAGAGGAGATTGCCGGGAAATAAATGAGCAGTAGGCAAGAAAGGAAGATAAAAATGCAGACAATAAGAATTGAAAGAACAACCTGTCCAAAGGAGAAGCCAGGAAATGATAATCCCCTGGTGTTTGGTACGATCTTTACAGATCATATGTTTATGATGGATTATGAGGAGGGAATGGGCTGGATTGATCCCAGAGTAGTGCCCTACCAAAAGCTTGAACTGGAACCTTCTTGTATGGTATTCCATTATGGACAGGAAATGTTTGAGGGCTTAAAGGCCTATAAGGCTGAGGACGGGAGAATTTTACTGTTCCGCCCGGATATGAATATTAAGCGTGCAAACCGCAGCAACCGTCGGATCTGCATCCCGGAGATCCCAGAAGATATTTTTATGGAAGCACTGAAAACGGTAGTTAAGGTAGATGCCGACTGGATTCCGACAAAGCCGGGAACCTCTCTTTATATTCGTCCTTTTATCATTGCCACCGATCCATTTCTCGGTGTGCGTCCGTCCTACACGTACAAATTTATGATTATCCTTTCGCCGGTGGGTGCATACTATGCAAGCGGCTTAGACCCGGTAAAGATTTGGATTGAAGATGAGTATGTAAGGGCAGTTAAGGGCGGCATCGGCGAGGCAAAGACCGGCGGAAACTATGTGGCTTCCTTGGCAAGCCAGGTAAAAGCTCACGATGAAGGCTATGCACAGGTGCTTTGGTTAGACGGCGTACACCGGAAATACATCGAAGAAGTGGGCGCCATGAATATTTTCTTTAAAATTAACGGCACCGTGGTAACACCGGAATTAAACGGAAGCATCCTTCCCGGCGTTACCAGAGATTCCGCCCTGTATCTGTGCCGCCAGTGGGGAATCCCGGTAGAGGAAAGAAAGATTTCTGTCGATGAAGTGGTAAAGTCAGCAGAGAGCGGCGAGATGGAAGAGTGCTTTGGCACAGGGACAGCTGCCGTGGTATCGCCGGTAGGTGAACTGCGCTTTGAGCAGGAGAAAATGCCGATCAGCAATAATCAAATCGGAGAATTAACTCAGAGAATTTACGATACGATTACCGGAATCCAGTTAGGTCGTCTGGAAGGGCCAGAGGGCTGGAGTATTGAGGTAAAATAGAAATCAAGGACGACAAGGATGAATAAAACGTCTGGGGAGAGTGCAATGAGAAGCAGAGTTGAGGATGCCGTCGGTTTGTTTAAAGAAGGTTTTAATTGTTGTCAGTCCGTATTTGGAGCCTACAGTGATTTATTTGGCATGGATAAGGAGCAGGCATTGAAACTTTCCTGTTCTTTAGGTGGCGGCGTGGGCCGGATGCGTGAAGTCTGCGGAACGGTATCCGGTATGGCGATGATTGCCGGCCTGGTATGCGGGAATACTGATCCGAATAATCAGGAAGCCAAGACAAAAAATTATGAAACTGTTCGGAAAATGGCAGATGCTTTTAAACAGGAACATCAAACCATTATCTGCCGGGAAATACTGGGGATTTTGGAGGCAGAACAAAGCGCTGCACCGGAAGAACGCACTGAAGAGTATTATCAAAAGCGCCCCTGTGTCCGTGTGGTAGCGACAGCCGCCCGAATTATCGAAGAAACCTTCCCTGAACTTTTGGAAGAAAATGACAGGAAAGAAGAGAGCAGCGGGCAGGAGGAAGAAATGCTTCCTGTATTAAATGAAGCAGGAGAGTGCATCGGCAAGGCTGAAAGGAAGGCTGTACACCAAAAGGGGCTTTGGCACCCGGTAGTGCACTGCTGGATGTATTGCAAAAGGGACAACCAGGTTTGGCTGTATTTTCAGAAAAGGGCCGATACAAAGGAGGATTTTCCAGGATTCTACGATATTGGTTCGACAGGACATGTCAGCGACGGGGAAACTGTGCAGGAGGCGGTTGTCCGGGAAGCGCATGAAGAGATGGGCATACCCATCGAAGAAGCACGGCTGCATTACCTGGGAACGATGAAGGAGGAGACGAAAACCGATGGTCGGTGTGACCGGGAACTGGCGTATGTCTATCTCTATGATTTGGATATTCCCTTTTTTGCTCAGGGCGAGGAGGTTTCGGAAATTATTGCCGTTTCTAAGGAAGAGATAGAAAAAAAGGAACTGGAAGGCGCTGCCTATATCCAGGGACATCAGCTGGTCGGGGAACCTGTCATTATCCAAAACAGGGAGTGGTGCTGGCATGAAGGAGAATACCAGACCCTGGTTAAGCCGTTTTTTGATTCCTGCGGGATTTAGTCTTATAAAATCTTATACATAAAAAAAGTATTTTGAACCATACTAGCTTTGTCATGAAAAATCATGGATAAAGGAGGCAGTTCAATGACAAAGTTAGATTGTAATGTTACCAGCTGTATGCATAATGCGGATAATTGCTGCTGCAAGAGCGAAATTATCGTCGATGGTCACGATGCAAAGGATACCTGCGATACCTGCTGCGGAAGCTTTGATGAAAACAAGGGCGGTGCATTCACCAATCTGTTCAAAACCCCGGAGAAGAAGCTGGAGGTTGGCTGCGAAGCAGTAAACTGTATGTATAATGAGCAGAGACGCTGCAAGGCCGAGCATATCGGTATCGCCGGAGACGGTGCTGTGGAAGCATCCCAGACCGAGTGCAGCAGCTTCCGCGCAAAATAAGGCGGGGCAGACAAAAAGTTTTTGTGTAGTAAGAAGCAGTAAACAGGACGTTTCATGAACTCTTTTTCTTTCATGAAACGTCCTGTATTTGTGTTTGTTTAGTTTGCCCAGTATTTGTATCTGTCTAGTGTGTCCCGCTTGCTTTGTGGTCTGTATGGTAGGCGTCTATCTGAAAGCCCAGCATATCTTCCAAAACTGCCAGATGTGTTTTTGCGCACTTGATGACATCTGAAATTTCCACATCTTCATTATGAGAATGGATTCCTTTATTGTTAGATGGGCCAAACTGAATCGTAGGAATGCCATGGCTCCGGTAATACTTTGCGTCGCTGGTTGCCCACTGGTAGGTAGGAGTCATGGTTCTTCCGGTAATTCGCTCGGCATTATTTCTAACAGAGTGAACCAGGGCTTCATTTCCGTCGGTTCTTGCTCCGCTGTCCCAGGACAGGTATTCAATTTCGCATTCAGCACCGGATTCCCGGATAATTTCCAGAAGTTTCTCGTGCACCTGTTCCCTGGAAATCATAAAGGGAACGCCTAAGGCCAGTCGTGCCTCGCACAGCTCAGAGGTCATAGCAGAGGAAGGACCGCCGTCAATCGATAAAATATTCACATTGACATGGTTAATTGCCCCGCCTACGCCTTGGTGATTCATCGCTCCCTGGATAATTCCCTGAGAAGCTTCAACTATCCTTTGCTCTGCCTCAGTCACTGTTCCTTCCAGAAGGGTCAATTCCTGAATACGCGATAAGATATGGATCATTTTATGAATGGCGCTTTCCTTTGCATCCTTAATTATACCGCCGTCATTCAGGCTTCCTGAGGTGCGCAAAAGAAGCCTGGCCCGGCCCTTCTGCCCGATTTCAATAGAATCATATGAGGTAGGCTCTGTAATAATGCAGAACTCTGCGCCGTCAGCATATCCGTTTTCTATCAGCCATTTGCTGCCCTGTTCGCTGCCCTGTTCCTCGTCATTGACCAAATGCAGCACAAGTCTGCCCTGCAAATCTAAATTCTCTTCCACAATCAACTTAAATAAAAATAAGAGCACACCGCAGCCGCACTTCATATCAGAGGCGCCCCGTCCTAAAATCTGTGTATCCGTAATGGTTCCGCAGTAGGGATCGTAGCTCCACCTGGATAAATCCCCAGGTTCCACAACATCCAAATGCCCATTTAAAATTCCAAAGTTCCCATCCGGCTTTCCCACCTCTGCCACAATGCAGGGAATCTCTCCACATGGACGAAGCACCTGATAGGAAACGCCAAGTGCTTCCAGAAAACCGCAGCAATAGCGCAGACTTTCCTCAATTCCCTTCCAGTTCGCACTGGGAATTTGGATTAACTCTGAACAAATCTGCAGCAGTTCCTCCTGGTGCTTTTCCACCAGTTCCCATAAATATTCTTTTTTCTCCCAATTTTTCATAAAAAACCTTTCTGATTCTCTTTTTAATTCTCTTTTTATTTCTTACCGTTAATATCACTCAATACCCTTGCGCTGATAGAACCATCGTACCACAATTGTCGATAAATGTCAAAAAAGATTCCTATGATTTACCATAAAAGTTCACCGCCGATTAGACGGTCTAAGTTCAGGTATTCCAAATGCGCCCAGCAGACATTTTTTATGGTAGTACGACTACTTGTGGGCGCATGAAGGTTTAGAAACTAAAAGATAAAAATTTTGCTTTTGTTATAGATTCGTTACAGATTCATTACAGATTCATATCCAAAAAAACCTTATCCTTATCATCCTGGTCAATGGAGAGATAACGCCTGGTTACTTCCAGGGAAGAATGGTTGTAAATGGTCATAATTACCGCAGGCGGGGTTCCCTTTTTCCAGGCATGATAGCCAAAGGTTTTTCTCAGGGAATGACAGCTGATAATCCCTTCAAGATGAAGTTCAACAGCAGCATGTTTAATAATGCGAAATGCCTGAATACGGCTGATAGGGCGATTATCCCCCTCGCGGCTCCGAAAAAGATAATCTGTGTTGGCTATGGGCGATTGTACCTTTTTTAATTGCTTTAATGCCTGGATTACCTCCTTATTTAAAGCAATCTGTGTGCTTTTTCCCGTTTTCTGCTCAAGGATTTTTAAGTGCCGGCAATAGCTCCGGTTGCAAAAATTGTAGACATCCCCCCATTGCAGATGCAGGAGATCCCCAATGCGCAGTGAAGTATTCATGCCCAGGGTAACCAGGGCATAATTGCGTATCTGCTGCCGATCAAGGTAATACTGCTTTAATTTCTGGATGTCTTTTCGGTTTTTAATTGGCTGCGTCTTTTGCATCTTCTGATACCTCCATAAGTAAATGTAAGTATTCTGTAAACGATTTTTGTGCAGTTTGCAAATTACGACGTAAATAGTTTGCGAGAATACTTCAAATTGGGATAAAATTCCCTGGATTTATCATACAATATTTGATTCGTATTGGGATAAATTTAGACGCTTTTTTATTAGAGTTGTAGAAAAAGCAGCAGGGGAGTCAGAGGGTGTGCAAAGGAATCAAAGGAGATTTGAACGATGAGAAACGGTGAGGAAAGCATAAAAAAGTAGCAGAAAGATAGGAGAAAGACAGAAAAACGATAGAAAAATCCAGAAAAAAACAAATAATTATTCAAAAAAAACAGCTTCCAGTGTAACATAATATAGAATTGTGTTACACTGAGAAGCTACCACGTAATAATAGCATTCTTTTCGCTAT